>JBGAVL010000074.1:0-21271 GCA_044228145.1 Obscuribacteraceae bacterium (SeqCode) | reverse complement strand
GTGCTCAGCCGCCTGAATTACAAAATCCTGACCAACAAATGGACCGTACCTATCATGTACGTCGTCAATTTGGCTCTTTTGGTCGCCGTCATGGTCAAAGGTCACGCGGCGCAAGGGGCGCAGCGATGGTTGGCCTTAGGACCGATCACCTTGCAGCCTTCCGAAATAGCCAAACTGGTCGTCATTTTCACCCTATCGGCCTGGCTGAGCACTCGACCGATTCGTTCTTTCTTCGATATCTTCAAAGTTCTGGCGATTATCCTGCCGCCTGCAGTGCTGGTTTTCAAACAGCCTGACCTGGGCACCTCGCTGACCTTTGGTGCCGTTTTCTTCGGCATGACTTTCTGGGCTGGAGCCACCATATGTGATGTGCTGGCCCTGACCTCGCCTCTGATCAGTTTGATTTTGAACGCAGTAAACCCCGTCTGGTGGCTCTACTTCATAGGCGCGCTTGGCGTGATTCTTCTTTTATTCTGGCGAACATCAAACTGGAATTTTTGGATTCGTTTGCTTATGGTCTTAATTATTTGCGGCGGCAATTATGCGGCAGGCGAGATGAGACCACATATGTGGGGGCTTTTGAAGGAGTATCAACAAAAGCGTCTGACCAGCTTCGTCAATCCGTATGACGACCCGCGCGGCTCCGGCTACCACATCCTGCAGAGTCTGATCGCCATAGGCTCAGGCGGTCCGGAAGGTGCCGGGCTGGGCAAAGGCAATCAAAGCCAGGGTGCGTTCATTCCTGAAAGACACACCGACTTTATCTTTGCGGTAGTCGGCGAAGAGTGGGGTTTTAAATTTACCGCACTTGTCGTTCTTGCCTACGCGACAATTTGCATCCGGGCCTTGATGATCGCCCACCAGGCCCGCGGTGAACCAGCCGGAAGCCTGATGGCCCTTGGGCTTATGTGCATGTTTCTTTTCCACGTCTTTCTCAATATCGGCATGGTGATTGGAATTATGCCTGTTGCCGGCGTTCCCTTGCCTTTCCTGAGCTACGGGGGCACGGCGTTGCTTGTAGATATGGCGTCAATAGGCTTCTTGCTTTCGATAAAACGCATGAATCCACCTGAGCGCAAGGAAGAGTGGACTGTCTAGGTTTCACCTGAAAAACCTGCCGAAAACCATCTGAAAAAACCCGTGCGGGGAATATTTTTAGGGTGAAACGTCTGCAAACAAAGCTATTGATCGCCTTCCTTTTGGTTTCCGTGCCAGGAAACTTCTTAACGTCCGCCCTGGCAGGCGAGGAATTCAAGCAAGGGGTGAAGCTGGTTAATGAAAAGCGTTTTGCCGAAGCGACAAAAGTGCTCAAGAAAGCTGTTCTCGCCGAACCGACCAACGCTAACGCCCTCTACTATCTGGCTCTGAGCTGGCACTATCAGGGCAGAACATCAGACGCACTGGTCAATTACCAGGCCATCTTGAAGAAGTTTCCCGGAACCGACGCCGCCAACCGAGCCTACCAGGCAATCTCCGTGATGAGCCTGCCACCCGGCACGACAGAGGCGCAATGGTACCCAAAACCAGCAACCAGTTCGGCTCAAGGCTCTGTCAGAACCTATTCCGGCGGCAGCTCAAGTGCCACCGTGCAAAGCTATGGCGCAAGCAGTCTGCCTGAGCAATCGACAATATTTTTCGAAAAGGGCGACGCCGGGCTCAAAGTCGACTGCTTCATAAACAACCGTCCGATCAAAATGGTTTTCGACACGGGCGCTACAGGAATCGTAGTCGGCAAGAATCAATTAGAGGAAATGGGAATCAGACCGCCCGAAGGTGCTGCTTCCGGGCAGTCGGGAGGGTCATCCAACACCACTTTGCAGTCATTCTGGATGATGAATGCCGACGTAAAAGTCGGGACAATTGTCAGACAAAATTTTCCTATCAAAGTGCTCTCCTACAACTCAGCGCCACCGCTTCTAGGGCAGTCGTTCATTCAAGATTTCGAGTATTCGATTGACAGAAATGGGGGCGTAATCCGGCTGAAACGCAAGGGCTCTGGCGGAGGCGGTGGGTCTTCTGCTCATGGAGGATATAGTGTCCCATTCACGTGGGAAGGACCAAAAATGTTGGTGAATGTGGAAGTGAACGGCCGCCCCTATCCAATGTACTTTGATACAGGCAATTCGGCATCCGCTGTCAGTTTCGGCATGGATGATTTGAAAGCGCTCAATATCACCCCTGACGATGGAGAAGTGACGTCTACCTCAGGCGTTAGCGGCAGCGGGAGTGGTTTAAAATTCAAAATCAAGCGGCTCAAACTCGGACCTATCGAAAAGTACGATATTCCGGTGATCGCCCACTACCAGTCAATGGGCAGACCACTGGTAGGACAAGATCTCTACGAAGGCTTTGAATACACAGTTGATAATGACGCAAAGATGATTCGCTTCATCAGACGCTGATATTGCCAATCGAAAGGTGAAGAAAAAACTATTGGACGCGCGCGCCGGGCGATAATTGCTCGCGCAATCCGGCAAATGGATCTCTTTTAGAACTTGCCGCCGGTTTGGCCGCCGGTCTTGCACCACCAGCGGTACCGGCAGATTTGCTGCGCGAGGCAGGCGTGCTTTTACCTTGTGGCTCTGATCTGCGAACTCGGCTGGCATTTCTTGCACCAGTTCTCTTTGCGCGTGACATAACTGATTCATCGCCAGTTGGTGATAGCTTTGCGCTGGGCGACCGTGTCTTTGCTCTGTCCGATGAAGGATTGTTGCCAGTAACGACTGATGGAGTCATTTTCGACAGAGAGTTATTTGTCGAAGGAGAACTGTCGGCAACATCAGGTTTTGAATTGCGCGTGATGGTAGAAAAACCGTAGACGAACAATACAAGAAGCACCAGAAGTACGCCAGCCATAATCGCAGCCCGATAACTCTTTGACTCTACAGGTGGTGCCTCAGAACCTAACGTCTGATCGCTGCGAAGCCTGTTTATACCCTTGTTGTGATCGGCAACACCAAAAACAGCATTTCCTCCGGAGTTAGAATTTTCCAGTGCTGCCTGCAACTCAGCGACGGTCTGGAATCGATCTTGAGGCTTTTTCTCCATACATTTGAAAACGATACGCTCCATTTCTGCAGGTATGGAAATTTGCGGATTAGTTACCATAAGTGGTGCCGGCTGTTCGTTGACGTGCTTACTCAGCAGTTCATACAAACCTGCCCCAAAAAACGGATCCTTGCCGCTCAACAGTTCGTACATCACACAACCCAATGAATAGATGTCTGATCGATGATCGGTATCTTCGCCTTTCACTTGCTCGGGACTGGCATATGGAGGGCTTCCCCAGAATTCTCCTGATTGAGTAATCTTGCGGGTGCTTTCGCCGATCAATGCCAATCCGAAATCCAGAACCTTCACGAAATCCACTTCATTCTCCAGAAGCATGATGTTGCCTGGTTTCAAATCACGATGCACAACTGCATGCTGGTGTGCGTATTTAACAGCAGCACAAACCTGAATCATGATCTTTCTGACACGATCAGAGGGCAGCGGTCCAGACTTTGCAAGCTCCTGTTCCAGAGTTACTCCCCGCAGAAGGTCCATGACTAGATACGGCTGATTGTTAGGACCATAGAGACAATCCTGAACGGCGACAATGTGAGGATGCTCCAGCTTCAAAAGGAGGTCGATTTCACGATGAAATCTCTCTCTTACGTTGTCTTTCGCCTGCACTTGAATGTTTAACGTCTTTACCGCCACCATTTTGCCGACACTGTTGAGTCGCGCCTTATAAACAACGCTCATGCCGCCCGAGCCAATTCCCTGCAAAAGCTCGTATCTGCCATCGAGCAGATAGCCAATCATGGGATCGACTGAGTCTTGGGGATGCGAACCGTTGGAGACAGCTTCAGCAGGAGAAGGCGATGCGGCTCCTGAAGAATCAGGCTCCGCAAGCTTATGAGTGTTCTGCTCGGTTGGCTCAGCTATTGTTACTTCCTCCTGTCCTTCTCATTCAGCGTGCTCTTAAAAACTTCGATCAATGCCCACCATTGAATTTCTGTCGCATTAAACCCGCATTGGGGAATTTCGACTGTCTATCTTGCTGCAGCATCTTGCCCTTTATCTCTTCTAGTTTCGCGCACAATTCACTAGAAGACAGCTTGGAGCTTTGATTTTCAAGATCTCTGAGGCGTGATCGCAGGTCTGAGACTGAAGTCCCTCGTCTTTCCATTTCGTCCAGTTTGTTTTTCATCCATCCGGCCTGAGACAGAAAATCTGTCACCTGCGTAGTGTTTCCTCCAGCACCGCCGGGCTTCCACGGCTGCCTGGCGCCAAGATCCGCCGAGCTGGCTGAGTGACTACCCTGCTGCCCTTTGACGCCACCACCTGCCCCCACACGCTTCGCCTGGTCGCGCAAGCTTTCCTGTGAGCTTAATTTTGTGCTCAAATCACTGATCAGCAAGGATGCTTCTTTTGCCTTTCCAGCTTTCGTCAAATCTTCAATTTCGTTGAACATCTTTTGGAACGGCGCAACGCCTGTGCCGCCTTGCTTTAGAGCCTCGATACGCGATTGAAGAATGTCTCTTCTTTCCTTCTGTGGGCCCGCGACAACCGACGTCTTTGCTCCATCGGAGCCATCGCCGGACTCTCTTCTTAGATCCAGTGACAACATCAATTGAGCTTCTGTAATCGTTCCGCTGGCAAAGGCCTGGACATCTCCGGCACCTACCACGATCTTGTCGATAGCATTTTCGCCGTCAATCGTATAAATGACTTTAACCGCGGCCAACTGCTTGGGCTGCAAGTCCATCAATGCTTTCGCCATCAAAACCGCTTTGATTTTGCAATCTTTTGGAGTCATGTTGGCGCGCTTTGTAATAATCGTCACTTCCTGATGGTCCGGCGACTGCACGATATCCAACCTGACTGCCGGGCTGACGACTTTTGACTCCCGGATTGCCAGGGCCATCTCGCTGGTAGACATCGGTGCTGCCAGAGCCGGCAGAGCCAGAAAACCCGCAATGGCCACCAAAAACGTCGAATTCAGACATTGTTTGAGCATCGCTGCCTACCTCATAGGACCATTTAATGTTTTACCCGGAAAGGAGTATTAGGTACTTTCTCCTTAGTGTATAAGACGCAAATCCGAACCAAAAAGTTCAATCAGGGCAGATAAAACGTCAAATCGCCCTGGAAAACCCTTCCTAAGCAATCCAATCCGCCCAATCAGTCGGCAAAGTGATCGCATTGCCTAGATTCTCGGAAACATGCCGCCATAGAATGAGTCTGTAGAACCAACAAGTGGTGGAACCGTGAGGGATCGACCGCTCGTTTCGCACATCTATCTATTCAATCCACTCATAACCACTATGAAACTCAATCGCTGGCTCGTTTATCAAAAGGAACGTTTTCCTCTGATCCAATACGGAGCGATTGTGGCGGCATTTTCCTACTCCGGTCTATGCGTGTCTAGAATGATGCGCGGAGCTGAAGGACTTCCGGATGTTCTGGCATTCGTAGCGGCATATCTTTGCTCTCTTATCTTGTTTTTCCAACTTCGCGTCGCCGACGAATTCAAAGATCACGAAGAAGACTGCCGCTATCAGCCGGAGCGTCCCGTCCCGCGCGGGCTGGTGAAGCTCAAGGAGCTCGCTTCACTGGGACTGCTAGGCGCAGCAATTCAGGCGGCACTGGCTTTCACTTATCAGCAAAGTCTACTTTTGCCGCTGCTCTTGACCTGGTTGTACTTCGCATTGATGAGCGTGGAATTCTTTGTCGGCGACTGGCTGAAAAGACGTCCATTCACTTACTTGTGGACTCACATGCTCATTCTTCTCTTTGTGGACATTTTCATAACCGCTTTTGATTGGATGAAAGGCACCGCATTGCCACCGTCCGGACTCTGGCTCTTTTTGGCGGTCAGCTTTTTCAATGGAGTGGTCATCGAAATCGGGCGCAAGATCAAATCAACCGATGAAGAAAAACCTGGTGTAACAAGCTATACATCGGCTTGGGGAAGGCGACCGGCTGTCTTAGCTTGGCTTGCGGCAATCGCAACGTCCGGCTGTCTCGCCATAGCGACTGCTGCGAAATTGGGTTTTGCCCTGCCGATAATCATCCTCACGACAGTGCTACTGGCTTGCGCAGGCTTGATCGTTTTCAAATTTGTAAAACAGCCATCGACAGGAAAACCATTCGAGAATTTCTCAGGACTGTGGACGCTAATTACTTATCTGGCGCTGGGCACCGTGCCCTCAATGGTTTCTACTTTTGCAAAAACATTTTGAGGTGGTTCAAGGCAACAACATGAAAAACATCATTTTAGAAAACGAAAAGCATTCCCCTCAGCTGACCGGCAACAAAGCCACGAATCTTTCGAGGCTCAAAGAAGCAGGCTTCGCGGTGCCGTCATTCGTCACCATTCTGCCCAGTGCATTTAGTGACGAGGCGCGCTGGCAGGACGATCTTCTGGTAGACGAGCTGAAAGAAGCACACGCCAAATTTCAAGTGGGTGAGGCACTGCTAGCGGTGCGCTCCTCTGCAATCGACGAAGACGGCGACGCGACATCATTTGCCGGCCAGCTCGATAGTTATTTGAACGTCAAAAGCGAATTGGTAATCACATCGGCGAAAGCAGTTTGGCTTTCCGGATCAAGCGAGCGATTGCAAACCTACTGCAAAAAAATGGGCATTGAAAAATCATCAGACGGTCCGGCGATCATCGTTCAAAAAATGGTCAATGCAAAAGTGGCAGGAGTTGCATTCAGTGCCGATCCAATAACTGGCAACAGAGCCACTGTCGTGATCAACGCGGTGGCTGGACTCGCCGATCGCCTGGTCGCCGGCGAAGTAGGCGGTGACCTTTTCTATGTCCACGACAGCGGTTCAATTTTGAGAACAGAAACGAAAGGTGCAAAACTCTCGGATGACATCTTGTTGGAAATTGCGCGCAATGCACGCAAGATCGAATCACTTTTTGGCTGCCCGCAAGACATTGAATGGGCACATGACGGCGTTCAACTTTTCATTCTGCAGGCGCGCCCGATCACCACACTGCCGGAAGAAACCCAGGGCGATTTAAGAATTTGGGACAACAGCAATATTGCCGAAAGCTACCAGGGAGTGACGACGCCGCTTACATTCAGCTTCGCCGCCAAGGCGTACGAGCATGTATATATTCAATTCTGCCGTCTCATGGGTGTGCAGAACGAACGCATTCAAGTCAACCAACACATTTTTCCGCGCATGCTGGGATTTGTCCGCGGGCGCATCTATTACAACCTGGTCAACTGGTACAGATTGCTGGCATTGCTTCCCGGCTTCCAGGTCAATCGCCCGTTTATGGAACAGATGATGGGCGTCAAAGAAGAATTGCCAGCCGAGATCGTTGAGAAAGTTCTGGCAGACAATAAAGTTTCTTCTGCAAAAGCTTATTTGAATTTTTGCCTATCGGTCAGTGCCATGGTCGTTCGTTTTGTCAATTTGAAACGTGAGATCGCCGCATTTCAAAAGCATTTCAACACGACAGTCACTGCCGTTCCAAAAGATCTCACATCCCTGAGCACAGACCAATTGGTAAAAACTTATCGCGGGTTGGAAGGCAAACTTCTGACGTCGTGGGACGCACCATTAGTGAATGATTTCTTCGCCATGATCTTCTTCGGTCTTCTGGGCTCGCTCAGTCAAAAGTGGTTTCCTTCTCAACTATTTTCACACCATGAATTGCTCGTGCATTCAGGTGGAATTATCAGCACCGAGCCGGCGCGCTTGATAGCGGAGATGGCGGCAATCGCCAGAGACGATGAGATGCTTCGCGAGCTTCTCAAGAATGGCAGTTTGACCCAGATTGAGAGAGTAATAAATGAAAACCACAGATTCGGACAAACATTCAAGAATTACCTGGAGATGTTTGGTGACCGCTGCTTCAACGAACTGAAACTCGAGAGCCCGACTCTCAACGACAATCCGCTGCCGCTTTTGAGAAATATCGGCGCCATGGCTTCCATGCAAGCTGAAAGCAGGGTTGAAAACAAAGAAACTCTGAAAGCCAAGCTAAATTCAAACGAACAAAGCGCCAAATCGCAGATCGCTGAATTACCCTGGCTGAAGAGATCGGTCTTCAACTTTGTTGCCAATCAGGCAATCGAGCGAATTCGCTGGCGCGAGAATCTTCGCTTCGAACGCACCAGGCTGTTCGGATTGGTCAGACGTCTGTTTTTCGAACTCGGGAAACGTTTTGAGAAAGAAGGAATTCTGAATCGCAAGAACGACATCTTCTATTTGGAAGTTGAGGAAGTTCTAAACTTCGTCGAAGGAAAGAACACAACTGCAAATCTGGCAGAACTTGCAGAGCTGAGAAAACGCGAATCGCAAGAATTCAAATTAGAACTTCCACCGCCCAATCGCATCGTCACACGCAACGCTGTCATCCCTGTTTCGTCCGTTGCTGCATGTGTAGTGGCGACGCCTGTTTCCATATCTGTAGGGGCGAGGCCATGCCTCGCCCGGCCGGAAAACGAAAACCAAACCATGTCCTGCATTGCCCGGCCCGAAAATGCAATGCAAGGACTTGGTTGCTCTCCCGGCATAGTGCGTGGACGTGTTCGCGTCGTCAGAGATCCTGCATCAGCGAAGCCGCTCGAAGACGAAATTCTCATAGCCGAAAGAACCGATCCAGGTTGGATTGTACTTTTCACGCAAGCTAAAGGCATCATCGTCGAGTACGGCAGTTTGCTGTCCCACACGGCCATAGTTTCAAGAGAGCTCGGCATACCCGCAATCGTTTCTGCAAGCGGTGTGATGAACTGGCTTTCCGACGGCGACTTAATTGAGTTCGACGGCAAGACGGGAAGCATCAACAAGCTTTCTTCGAAGGGAAGCAGCAAAGGGGAAACAGCCGATTCGTCAGAACATTTGCATAACACGGCAGTTCAAGATCCAGCTGAAAATACATCCCAAAATTCGGAACATGATCTCAGTGACAGCGTCGTGAGACATTGTGTATTCAATGATTCAAAAGGTCTCCGCAGGGAGGCGAGCTAGGAGGGGCGTCCAATGACAAAATTCAACTCCACTCTTGCTTTGAAAAACAAACCGGAACTCCGCTTCTCCGAAATCGAGAACCACGCCGATTTTTCACGCATCCGTTACGCTCAGTGCTGGGAAGATGCCGACATATTGCTGAAGGCGCTGAACGTAAAACCTGGTGACGTCTGCCTTTCGGTAGCATCGGCAGGAGACAACAGTTTGTCGCTTCTCTCTCAAAATCCTGCCAAAGTGATCGCTGTCGACCTCAATCGCCAGCAAATTGCTTGCCTTGAGCTTAAGGCGCGAGCAATCAAGTTTCTCACATATGACGAACTTCTCTGCCTTGTAGGTGTGCGCGCCGGCGACAGAGTTAGTCTCTATGCGAAGATTCGTCCGCACCTGTCGGAGACGACCAGAAACTTCTTCGACGTTCAAAAACTGGACATTTCACGTGGCATTGGTCACGCCGGCAAATTCGAAAAATACTTTGAGATTTTTAGAAACGCGGCGCTGCCTTTCGTGCACTCAAAAGACACCTGTGATTCGCTTCTCATCAAACGCGACGCCGCAGAGCGTCAGCGTTTCTTCGACGAAGTCTGGAACACACCAAAGTGGCGTACGCTGTTTCGCATGTTCTTCTCTCGCAAAGTAATGGGCTTGCTCGGCAGAGATCCGTCGTTTTTCCAATACGTTGAAGCAGATGTTGCGCAAGCAATATTGGCGAGAACCGAGTACGCTTTGACCATTCTTGACCCAACTGAAAACCCTTATCTGCAGTGGATTTTGAAGGGCGCTTACGTGACTGCTTTGCCGCATTATCTGCGCCAAGAGAATTACGATGCCATCAAAGCCAATATCGACAAATTGGAGCTGCGCCTTGGCTCAATTGAATCGGTTCTCGAGGAATTGCCGCTTGCTTCTATAGATAAGTACAACCTCAGCGACATATTCGAGTACATGTCGATGGATAACTATCACAAGTTGCTCAATTCGCTTGTGCTGTCGGGTCGCACCGGTGGTCGTCTCGTCTACTGGAATATGCTGGCGCCGCGCAGCCGGCCGGAGAAGATGTCGCCGGTTCTAAAATCGCATACTGAAATGGCGGAAAGTTTGCACAAGGAGGACAAAGCGTTCTTCTACAGCAAGTTCGTCATCGAGGAGATCACGTGCTAATAGCAGTGCCCCATCCGATTATCAGCATGAGCCTGGTGATAGGAACCCTGTCTGTGGCAATGAGCGTGCTGTCCTATGTGAAGAAGAAAACCGGCTGTGAGCCGGAGTTGATTCGCAAGGCACTGCACGTGCTTATGGGATTTGTCACGCTCAGTTTCCCCTTTCTTTTCAGCGAGTCCTGGCCGGTAGTCGCGCTTTCTGTTGTCACGGCCGTCATTCTCTCTCTGGTCGGCAGGCTCGATGCGCTCAACTCCTGGGGATGCGTTCTCAAAGCAGACGGCAGGCGGTCATATGGTCACATCTGCTTTCCTGTGGGCATTGGCATTCTTTTCACTCTGACACTAGGGCAGCCGCTCTTCTTTTGCATTCCAGTTTTGATCCTCACCCTGGCAGACGCAGTGTCCGCGCTAGTCGGAATCAAGTATGGAGCGCACAAATACAACACTGTAGATGGAACCAAAAGCACCGAGGGATCGCTTGCGTTTTTCGCATTTGCGCTGATCGGAACATTGATTCCTCTGGACCTGTTCACATCGCTGCCCGCTGAGACAATACTGTGTATCTCTTTCATCATGGGCATCCTGGCCATGCTGTTCGAGGGTATCGCCTGGCGCGGTTTTGACAATATCGCCATACCTCTAGGAGCGCTTGTGGTCTTGCGGACTCACATTAGTCTCCCCGTAGGCGAATTGGCTACGAGATTGCTTATGCTGGCGATTATCCTTTCATTCAGCATTGCCTGGCGCCATAAAACAACCCTTACGGGCAGCGCCATTCTGGGCGTGGCACTGTTTTCATATTCCAGTTTTGTAGTCGGTGGATTACCCTGGATGACAATGCCGCTTGTGGTTTTTTCGTGCTACCGCTGGTGCATGCCGGCGCGTTTCCAGACGTTGGAAAACAGGCATTCAATGTACGCAATCCTGAGCGTCGCCAGCACGGGTCTGATCTGGCTTTGCTCCTCGCACTATTCAGGCAAGCCGGAATTACTCTTTCTCTATACTCTGGCTTTTGCAGTGCACGCCGCCATCATCATGGTCGCCCACGTGAATTCTCGTGGTTTGAACTCTTCTCGCCTGCTCATACTTCTAAATGGAACGATTCGCAGCTGGATGCTGCTTTTCATTCCCTTTCTTATCCTGGCGGGATTTTCAAAACAGGCAATGCTCCTCACCGCGGTGGCGCCACTGTGTATAGCCTTGCCGGTTCTGGCTTTCTACTTCTCACAGCAAGATCCGACCAGGTCGCTGACCGGGAAAACCCGGTGGTTCAAGCAAGCGGTGTTTGCCATTCTGGGATCCCTTATAGGGTCATTACCGTTGGCTTTCATTCACTAGAAAGGAAGTACAACTGTCTGGCTCTTTTCTAAATAATTGGTTATCTTGACCTAATCCAATCAAATGGATTTCCAAACATGTCGTGGGTACTGCACTTTGGTTGCGGATCGAATCCTCTTGACAAGATGTATGTGTGCATGCATGAATTCAATCGAAGATGTTTCTACCCACAATACTCTAAGATAGGCGGTCTCCGTAGGCTCAGATAGTATGAGTGAAGAGCAATTAGTTTCGAAAGTTTCGGTAGTTTGCCCCGTCTACAACGGCGCCAAATATATCGAAGCTACTCTACAAAGCATCAAGTCTCAAACGTTGCAACCACTTGAGATTGTGATAGTAGACGATGGTTCGAAGGACGACTCTGTCGAAAAAATAGAATCATTCGATTCAGCAGTTCCATTAAGACTCATCCGGCAGGCAAATTCAGGACAATCAAGTGCACGCAATACGGGTGTTCGAGCTTCCTCAGGCGAACTGATCGCTTTTATCGATCAAGATGACCTCTGGTATCCCGAGCACTTAGAAATGCTAGAAGCCGCATTCCAGGCAACTCCAAATCTTGGCTGGGCTTACAGCGACATGGATCACATCGATGAAAATTCAAATTACATTTGCCATGGAATTTATCAGGATTGGGGGATAAAGAGACCACTTCACTCTCTGGGGCAGATGCTTGCAAGTGACATCTTTATTTTGCCGTCGGCTTCAATTATTAGCAAAAAAGCTTTGCTTGCCGTGGGAGGATTTGATGAGAAACTCTCCGGCTATGAAGACGACGATTTGTACGTGCGTATTTTTCAAAAAGGCTTTCGCAGTAGCTATGTGCCCGCGCAGTTAAGCGCCTGGAGAATTCATTCCGAAAGCTCCAGCTACTCAGATAACATGGATTACAGCCGCAAAGAATATGCATTGAAGCTCTTGCGCCAGTATCCTAACAATCCGAGGCTGAATTTGTTTTGGGTTCGAGACGTTATAGCCCCCAGATTTTTTGCTAACGCTTGTGGCAGATTTTTCCTAGCCAAGGAAATTGGCGACAAAGCTGCCTGCAACAGAGCTTATGCTGATATGAAGTTCTTTCTGCCTCTGACAAAGAGAAGTTGGAGCAAATTTGTGCGTAGTGTTAAACTGCTTTTGCTCGGTTTGACTCACGGGCAGCTCTTTTTTCTGCCTTCCTATAAAGGAAGCTCAGTCGTGAAACCGGGCATCTCGCTTAAGCAAGCTGCAGTGCCTTTAGTCAGGGCAGACTAAATTTCAGTGTTCGTGCAACGGATATTTGTACGATTCACCAAAAAGTGAATCGGCAGAAGTCAACCATTTGAAGCCGCTTGCATCTGTTTCCAAAACCTTTCGTACAAGAATTGAACTTGTAGCAAAGCCAGGCACAGTCGGCATGCTCACCATCGGGTCCGTGAGAATAAATGGATGAATAGAGACTGGCATGTACTCAATGCTATCAATAACCTCCCAACCTAGTTCCCTGGGAAACAATGCCATCAGCCCCTTGTCGGAAAAGCGCCAGTAGTCGCAAGGGCGGTCGTGTTCCGGCCACGCAAAAGGGGTCTGATGATATGTAATCCCAGACAGATTTAGTACTAGCGCAATTTCTCGTGCTACTACCCAGGGCATTGCGATGTGTTCCAAAACGCTAAATGAGAAAACAGCGTCGAACTTTCGATCTTTGAGGATTTCACTAAGCTTGTGTGCATCGCCGCAAATGTCCGTGTTTTCGTCAAGGTGGAAGTCAAAACCTGTGTAGCAATCTGGGTCGTTGAAAAAATGTCTTTTGCTGATGCTGCCAGGACTGACAATTCTTGAGCCAATTTCCAAAACCGAGAGATTTTTTGAATTCACCTCATCGACGAATCTTGAGAAAAGTGGATCGAGACTGTCTCGCCCGAGTGTTGTGCAATACTCAGGAAGCCATCGATCTTTGGCAGTAAATTCGGATTTTATTTCGGTGAGTGACTCTCCGACACAAGCAGAGACTGTAATTTCGTGGTGTGCTCTTCTGGGAATATACACCCAGAAACCGCAGTTATCGTCTATTTCTATGCCAGGGAAGAAGGGCGGTACGTCCGGACGAGGATGCCACATTTCAATCGGCGCGCAATGCCCATTTACTTTAATTGTCGGATTCTCCAGTTTTCCATGTTCGGAAAACATCCAGCCCTGAACGGCAATTACAAATTCATCAGACCACGTCAGGTCGATAGCAAAGTGAATTTTTGCTGGGTTAGACGCGACGCAAACTGGGTCTCCTTTACCTGCCTGATCATCGACATCCTTCACGTCAACAGCGGCGCACATTACCTGCCCTTCTTGTTCGCTCTTAATGAATGTTCTACATAACTCCGCGTGTTTTTGACTCTCGTCCAAGATCGATTCGTCCGCTGTATCTTTGAATTTCGAGAGAACTTCATCAAAATAGAAGAGAGCCTTTTCGTGCAAACCTTCCTGAAAGTAGCTGATTCCCAACTGGTCAAGACATTTTGCATGCAACTTGGCGGAAGGCATGACTTTTGATGAGCCAATAGCAGCAGCATTGGCAGCATCGAGAAGTGTATTGAAACATACTCTGGCTTCATCTCTGCGCTCCAATACAAGCTTTGCGAATCCTTCATGTAATTTTGCGTTCCACATAAGGTCCGCTGGCTCTTCAAGAAATGCGGGCGCCAGGTTTAACATCAAAGAGGCGACTTGGAAACTTGCCTGGAGCGTTTCGACCGCAGCCAGCGGGTCGCCATTGCCCAATAGATTCATGCCTTTGTAATACAGAAGTCCGCATATACAGTACGGTAAGTTTTCTCCGAATTCATCGAGGGTGTGGGAATCTCTGCCGCAGGCAATGATCGATTCAGTGTCCTCCAGATCGGTATTAAAATGCTTCGTAAGTGCTTCTTCGCATAATCGAAAAGTCTCGCTTGCTTTTGCAAAGTCACCAGAATTTACATACTCTTTGAACAGGCGATAGAGCGCTCCCAGCTTAAGGGTTTTCGACTTGCCAGTTTTGCTCAGCAAGGTGAGGTAGTCCAAATAGTGCTCTTGAGAATCTCTTTTCGCATCTACTTTGATTGCAGCATCGCTGGCATATGCAAACAAGCGGCGCGGTTCTCTCACAATCTCTATGTGTTTGAATCCAGCCTGACGCAGTAGCATTCCCAATGCTTGTTCAGAAAAAAGAATGACGTGAAAGCCCGGTGACAAAGTCGCCAAAAGTGAAACAAATGGGTGTGACTGATCGATAGATGCTGCATCCGGTGTGGTTAAAACCAAAACACCATTATCGCTCAAATGCCTACGGAGTAATTGTATAAATGCAAGTGGATCCTCTACGTGCTCAACAACTTCGCTTGCGTAGACAATGTCGAATGTTCGAGATTCATTTTTATGCAGATCTGCTATGTCTGAGGTGAAAATGAAGTCTCCGAACAGCTTCCTTCCTTCCGCTGCGGCTGGAGATGGATCGATTCCGCAAGCATCCCACTTCATTTGTTTTTTAACGAAATCGGCAAGGAAACCAACGCCGCATCCGACATCTAAAAATGATGGGGTTTTCGGTTCGGTTTCTAGATAGTTCAGTGACCGAATCATTGAGTCAATTCCGGCGCCCAATTCAATTGAGAAACGCGAACTGAAACCCCCGCCGCTTTGACTGGAATACACCGCCTCCTTAATCGGAAAGTAAAAACAACTGGCACATGCCGTGCACTTAAACAAATCCAGCATGGAATGCGGGGCTAGATGGCTCGTGACCTCCAAAACCTTTGTTTTTGCTGCTAAGTCCTGGCAAAGCGGACAGGTCACATCAAGCGCTTCCTCTCCATGCCAACCTATTTTGAATTCCGGGGTCCGCTCACTCTTAGCGGTTGGTGAAGTTGCCATTTCCTTAACCCCGTCTTGTTTGTAGCCTGTGAATGCAAAGCCTTTCCGGCTACTAAGCTTGAAAGAATAACATGCAAAGTCACCCCGCCGTGAATCACGCTTGATAGCTGCGGACCACCACCCAATTGGTCTTTTAGAGGTATTACAGGTAATAGCTAACGCTAATTAGAATAATTCTAAGTGGTCGGCAGGAGAAGCTACTACTATGCACTCTGCCATTCGACCGGTGGCTCGGTGGGCAAGGAGAGACTTGAACCCCCAACCTATTCCAGACCAGATCGCAACTTTAAGAGCAGGTAAACACTCGCCGAAGTGTATGAATCTTGGGAACAATAGTTCGATAAAAACATACTATTAGACTACTGGGTCTGAAAAATAAGGAGATTCGCGATGGCAGAAGCTCTGTCTACGCATTATTCCGGCTGCTTAAATTACACATTTGCTGTTAAGCCGGAAAGCCTATCTGCAGAACTTGCGGAGATGTCCACCAAATTGGCGGCGTCCTTTCCTCAAGGCTGTGTCGAGCCTTCGCACGCAACTGGCTCCCCTGCGCTCTACATTTTTGCGATGTACGAAGGCAAGTTGACGGCACGCTGCTCAATTTGGGCAGAGCCACACTTGCTCTTCACACCAACCACTGAACAGTTGAATCTGCCGCCTATGAATGACGTGGTGAGACCAGGCTTCGTCGGGCACTATGCAGCAACATCGCAAAGAGCCGGATTGGAACTTTTGGAACTAGCCGATTGGGAGCTCAGAAAAAGAGGCTGCAATGTCGTGATCGGACCAGTGGACGGCAGCACCTGGAGGCGTTATCGGCTGATTACCGAGACTCGCGGAGAGCGCCTTTTTCCCCTTGAGCCGGTCAATCCGCTCAGCTGGAACCAACATTTTCAGCAGGCTGGATTCAAGGTCGTAAAAACCTACGGATCTTCGATCAATAAAGATCTGGATGCAAAAGATCCAGACGGTAAAACACTCAAAGCAAAAATGACGAGGCAGGGTGTAAAACTCAGATCGCTGAATGTCGAGAATCTTTCGGCTGATCTCGAAGGCATCTACAACGTGACCATGGAAGCAATGCAAAACAACTTTCTATTTTCTCCGCTTGACAGAGCGTCATTCTTGAAAGAACAAATGAAGTTGACTGCACTTGCTGATCCAGAACTCGTGGTCGTAGCAGAACGTTCAGGATCGGTTGTCGGTTATTTATTCGCTTATCCCGATCGAAATTCCGGGGCGCAGCAATCGCGCTTGATCATGAAAACAATTGCGCGTGCTCCCGACAGCAAGTTGAAAGGACTGGGACGGATTCTCTATCAGGAAGTGCACTCGAGGGCTTACGAGAAAGGCTTCAGAGAGGCTGTTCATGCACTCTACACCAGGGGCAATACCGCTAGTGATATCAGTTCTATGTACGGCGAATCGATGCGCTCCTATGTAGTTTATGGCAAGGCATTGTAATCGAAATGAATCTCGTCAAGATACTCGATGACCACGCTTACGTGCAACCACAACATGTTGCATTGAGAGACTGTCGTGCCGGTGTCGATCGAGCGATAAACTACCTGGAATTGCAGAAGCGCACTGCGGGGGCAGCAGTGGGTTTGATTGAATCTGGAATCAAGAAGGGTGATCGCGTTTTGCTTCTGGTTCCACTGAGTATCGAAACTTACATCTTGCTTCTGGCAATCTTTCGCATTGGCGCTGTTGCCGTCATCGCAGATTCTTCATTCGGTCTGGATATGCTCAAGCGTTCGCTTTCACTTGTGCAGCCCGACGCAATGATATCCAATCCGCAACTCAAGTTTTTAGGCAGTGTTTTTTCTGAGATCAGAGACATTCGAGTAAAACTTGACACGCAACAACTTGTCTCCGGTGCGCATCAGACAGAACAAAAAATTGAAGATCTCGATGGCGAACATCCAGCGCTAATAACTTTTACCAGCGGCTCGACAGGCAATCCGAAAGCGATTGTGCGAACACATGAGTTTCTCTTGCAACAACAAAAGGTGCTCGAGTCGACACTGCCAGGACAAAAATGTGATGTAGAACTCACAACTCTGCCGGTCTTTGTTCTTTCTGCTCTCGCGCAAGGAATAACATCAGTGCTTCCTGATTGCGATATGAGACGACCTGGATCGATCGATGCCAGTCGCATTGTCAAACAACTGGCAAATTGCAATGTCAACCGAATTATTGCCTCGCCTGCCTTCTTCCAGAGACTTACCGATCATCTCCAGGAACAGAAAGCACAACTGCCTGCCTTGAAAAACATACTCACGGGCGGCGGTCCTGTGTTTCCCTCATTGTTGAAAAAAGCTGAAGCAGTTTTTCCCAATGCTGAAATCATTGCGGTCTATGGTTCCACTGAAGCCGAACCGATAGCTCACATTACAAGCAAATCAATGAGCCAGAAAGATCTGGAAAAAACATTTGCAGGAGGCGGACTTTTGGCAGGAAAACCAATTGCCGATATCGAACTGGCTATTGTTGATCCTCAAGAGCTAAACTCATTTGCAAAAAATGGTGGCAATAGAAAATTCACTCGACTGCCTGCCTATGCAACCGGAGAGATAGTGGTAAGAGGCAAACACGTAGTAAAAACATATTTACACGGACAGGGTGATGCAGAGACCAAGCTCAAAGCAATCGGCTCAAAGATCTCAAAGGTTTGGCACAGAACAGGTGACGCCGGATACTTAGACGGCGAAGGGCGCCTGTGGCTGATGGGCAGATGCGCCTTGAAAATCAGCGATGAGAACGGCGACGTCTATCCGTTTCAAGTAGAAGTGGCAGCTTCCGAAATTCAAGCAGTGCATCGTGCAACATGCTTGCAAGCCGACGGAAAACGGATACTCGTAGTTGAAAAGAAACATCGTACGCCGGTTCAATGGTTTGCTGATTTGTTTGATTTCTCACGACATTCCTTACCACTTTCAAGCACCATAGGCGATGCCTTCAGCTGGCTTCGCTTTGACGAAATCCGCATGGTACATTCCATGCCTCTGGATGCAAGACATAATTCGAAGATTCAATATGGAAAACTGGAGCGTCGCCTCAAGCACGCCTGGTCTCTGTAGGGGCGACGCCCTGCGTCGCCCGGCGAAAATCGCATCGAACAGTTATCACCATAGAATCCAAAAAGCCGGGAGCTGCCCGGTCTTTCAACCGGACAGCCCCACCCCCTCTGCAAAACTTTTCTTGGCTCAGTTCAATTATTCATATTTTCGTCAAACATGCGCAAGGCTCTCATGAAGGCAATTGCAGCTTCGCCATTTCGCCCTTCCTTAGAAAGAGTAGACGCCAGCATTAATAGCCCATTCATAGAAGTTTCTGTACTGAGAAATTCATCAGAGATCCATAAAGCGGTACGAAAAAATTCCTCAGCCATTTTGGTATCACCCACTTCATCAAATGCTCTTGCCGTGTGCATGACATGCACCCATGACTCTAGCGCCTCACCATCGCCTCCTCGGCTGTGGCGGTTCAGGTGGGATTCATCTATACGCAGTTCCATATACAACTCCGTTATCTGTCTGAATAAATAGACGCAGGTATTGCGATTTTGATTCCGGTTTTTCGTGACTTTCTGCAAACATTCAGGAATCCTGCAGAGACAGCCTATACAACCATCTCCAGCGTTCGCGCCCCACTTGCCAAGCATTACGAAATTGTGAAATTTCGCTGCCTCCGCGAGGTCACAAATCCGATATGATTTCAGAGTAGCCGGGGATTTGATATGCAATCGTTCGACCAACTTGATGCCACGCTGCAAACCGGCTCTGGTCATGCAGCGGCACCAAAAATGAAAATCTGCCCTAAATGCGGGATGGAAAGACTGCCTACAACTAGCGTGTGTCCGGCAGATGGAACCATTCTCAAAGACAATATACCGGCGACTGATAATCCGCTATCGACATTAAGTGACACCTACGAATTTATCTGCGAAACCGGCCGTGGTGGCATGGCGGTCATTTATAAGGCGAAAAACCGGAAAACCGGAAGAGTGGTAGCCATCAAAAAAATGATCGCCTCGACGCTTACCGAGACCGCTTTCATGCGATTTCAGCAAGAAGCAAAGGCGATTACGAGCCTGCGCCATCCGAATATCATCATGGTTCACGAATTCGGCGTCGCCGAAGATGGCGAACCCTTTATGGTCATGGATTTCATCGAGGGATCCAACCTCGGTGAATTGATCAAAGAAAAAGGATCTCTCACAATCGAAGAAAGCATGCACAGATTTATTCAGCTCTGTGACGCTCTTCAGCACGCGCATGCGGCTGGAGTCTTGCACCGCGACTTGAAGCCGGGCAATGTGATGCTTTCCAGCGCAGATGGCAGCTTTGCAGATGCGCGGCTGGTCGACTTCGGCATCGCGAAGTTGATGGCCAAGGAGGGCGAAGAAGCAGAAAAGTTGACGATGACCGGACAGCTTTTTGGCAGTCCTCCCTATATGAGCCCTGAGCAATGCAGAGGCTTCGCTCTTGATGCACGCACCGACATTTATTCGATGGGTTGCGTCATGTTCGAAGCTCTGACAGGACGCGTCCCCATAAGAGGCCAGAGCGTTCTTGAAACGATCATGATGCAGGTGAGCGAAACGGCACCGGCAATGAAGGAGGTCTGCCCGGAAAAAAACTTCCCACCAATTTTGGAAAACATCATTGCCAAAGCGCTGGCAAAAGATCCCGACGATCGCTATCAAACGATGCGCGAGCTAATGGTCGCATTGATGGAAGCAGGCATCGAAATGAGATCGCCTGGAACTATTCAAACAAAAGCTATACCAACAATTCCAGAGAAAAGATTCTCGGTGCCGCTATCAGTTTATACAGGCGTATTGTGTTTTTTCGCTACTGCTTTTGCTTTCTCCGGCTGGTTTATTTGGGTCGGCAATCAGCACGAAGTAAAAGGTATTGAAGTAACCAAGCAAGTTGCCACAGATCTCCTGTTGTGGGCACCACGTAAGGCTTTGACCGACCAGATGCTCAAATCAATGGTGCATCCGGATCTACTGATCAGCAATCTGGATCTGGAAGGGGCTGAAAACATCAGCGACTTAGGATTCGCACCCATCTCAAAAATTCAGCTTGTAGAAAGAGTAAGTGCCAAAAACACTAAATTAGGAGATGATGGTCTGGCAAAAATCGTACAACTGCCCAACTTGAGAAGCCTGGAACTAACAGCCACACAAGTGACCGACAAAGGTGTGGAAAATCTTCGGAAAGCAAAAAATCTCAGTTCGCTTTCGCTCAATTTGACTCGTGTCACCGATAAAGGACTGTCCATAATTGGGCAAATGAATAAGCTGAGCACCCTTGCCATCGGTTACTTACCAGCAGTGACCGCAAGCGGAATTTGTCAACTTAAAGACTTGCACCTCTCGACAGTCGACTTCTCTGGACTGCAAATTACACCATCAGTGATGAGTATGCTAGCGGGCAAGCACAGTTTGAAGTGGATTATTTTGCAGGACAGTAGTCTGTCAGATACCAGCATCAAAGAAATTGCAAATATGAGCAGGCTGCAAAAATTGAACATCAACGGTACTCCCGTCGGTGACGAAGGTTTTGCACAGCTCAGCAAACTCAATTCTCTATGGCAACTTCAAGCCGGACAAACCAACGTTGGCGACAACGGCATTTCTCACCTGCTGAATCTGCCACGCCTGCGTGAATTGAATCTAAATTCCACAAAGATTACCGATGAAGGGGTTGCAAAACTCAGCCAAATTAAAACGCTTCGCAAGTTGTGCCTGGTTGGAAATCAAATTGGCGATCAATCTTTGAAATCCCTTTCCAATCTCCCGTACTTGCAGGAGTTGGACATGGACGGCACTAATATTACAAACGACGGATTGAAGTGGCTGAAGAATTATAAGAGCCTGACCTATGTCTGCTTGT
>JBGAVL010000073.1:0-21830 GCA_044228145.1 Obscuribacteraceae bacterium (SeqCode) | reverse complement strand
AAGCATGCCGAGGATGAATGCCGGCGTCATCGCGGTGAGGATGACGGGGAAGTAGCCGAACCACGTGCCCTGGAAGGAGGGCTGCACGTAGTACATGAGGAAACGCACCGCCAGAAGTGACACCACGAAGGTGATGCCGCCGGCCACGAGGGCCGAGCGCTGCGCACTTACATTCTTCTTATCGCGACGGTAACCGCAGTCGATTTCGCGATTGCCGGCTTGGAAAGCGAGGAACGCTCCCACTGCTGCGGCCATGGTCGCCCAGAGCAGGGCGATAGGCCAGAATTCGGAACTGAAGATCATGTGTTTTTTCTCCGTCGGTTGAAAGTTTAGTGTTTGAAGTTACCGTTTTGATCGAGATGCAGGCGATGCATCAGGATCGCGTCCGGTTCGTAGACCGTTTTGCGAAGCGGATTGCGCCAGGTCGGACCAGTAATGTCAGCGGCACGTTGTCCCTCGGCGTAAATGCTGAGGGACAACGTGCCACCTGTTTAGCAGGCTACCGGATCTCGATGATGAGCTTGCCTACCTTGATCACGTTGACTGTCTGTCCGAGGCGGTTGCCGACCTGCAGATAGGTCAAGGTGCTCGGCAGCGAGGGCAAGCTCGTCAGGCTGGGGCAGTTGCCGATCTTCAGACAGGTCAAGTTGCTTGGCAGCGAGGCCAGGTTTGTCAGGACTGGGCAGTTGCCGACCTTTAGATAGGTCAAGGTGCTTGGCAGCGAAGGCAAGCTCGTCAGGCTGGGGCAGTTGTCGACCTCCAGATTGTTCAACGTGCTCGGGAGCGAGGGCAGTCTCGTCAGTCGGGGGCAGTTATCGACCCGCAGATGGGTCAACGTGCTCGGGAGCGTGGGTAGGCTCGTCAGTCCGGGGCAGTCGTAGACCAACAGATGGGTCAACGCGCTCGGCAGCAAGGGTAGACTCGTCAAGCTGGGGCAGTTGTAGATCAGCAGATGGGTCAAGGTGCTCGGCAGCGAGGGCAGGCTCGTAAGTCCGAAGCAGTTGCCGACCTGCAGATTGGTCAACGCGCTCGGGAGCAAGGGTAGACTCGTCAGGCCGGGGCAGTAGTCGATCTCAAGGCGTTTCAGGTCCGGGTTATCCCAGAAGTAAGCAGATAGTGCCTCTTTCGATTTGAATCTCACAGTCGTGTCTCCTTAGAGGCGCGTTAGTGCCACCGTTCGCGGTGGCGTAGTGCGCAATTCTTTTTTGGACGGAAGAGCGGGATGTGTCTTATGTGCCAGTAAGGATTTTTCCGATGGTTCCACCGAGACAGAGTGCGGCTGCGATTGTCAGCAAATAGCCGATGATTGTATAGCCGAAGGCAGCAAGCGGTAGGGCGATTATGCAAGCGATCGTGTAGAGGGCGGCGCGAACAAAGATCCCGATGCCGACACCTTTCGGCTTGGAAGTCTGGAGACTAATGCCGCCGAGCTTTTCCGTGTGTGATTTGATTAGTCGTCTCAGTCTGTAGACTCTATCTGAGGTTGCCGAACGTGAAGTAAGCCGCCACGGCAGACACCAGTGCGGACAGGAATACAGGAAACGCGACCACAAATGCCACGACAAGGAGGATGCCTGTCAGGGCTTGTTCGATTGCGCTACGGTGAATGCGGGGTCCGACGGTTTTGAAATGAACCAACCAGCCCGCCAGAAAAGCGGCGGCAAGGCACTGAAATGGCAGCGCCACTGACTGCGGCATGATGAAGGCTAGCAGGGCCGCCACACCGGCGCCGAAGACAAGTTCGTAAGTGATGTGTATTCTGAGCATTTGTAAGTCCTTTGGTTTGCGCCCTGTCGGAGCGGTTTAATTTCAGCTGGAAAATGTGGTGCCAGCAAAAACGAACTGTCGATCGCAGATTGCTAGCACCTGCCTTACTTAGAGTTCGATGTCTTGAGGACGAAGCGCTCGCAGAGAGAAATTTACGGAGCGCAACTTGTCGGCCTGCACCTTGATGATGGTGAAGGGATTGCACATGACCGTGGTTGAGAGTCCGGTAGAACTCTTTGTAGCGACCGACACGTTGAGCGCCGTTCCGTCGTCTTCGACGGATTCGATATGCACCCTGGTCGAGCCCCGCGACTTCTCACCGAGCATATAGATGATGACGATCTCTTTCTCGAAGTCGACATCCGGCAGGGACGGCATCGGAATCTCGCAAGACTTGTGGTGTTTCCAAAAAGTGCGCCAGGCTTGTGCATCGCGCAGCGTGGTAGATATTGCGCCTTCAATGCCGGATGCATTGCCTGCGTCGATGATGGTGATAGCCAGCTTGGAAGCGGTCATTGATAGGTCCTTTTGATTGGTTTGGTTGACTAATCGTGTAATCCTCGTCAGGAGGGAAACAGGTTTTCCCAGCTGACTCGATCAAGAGCCAGCTGTTTTACCATCCGGCCGCTGCCGGATATGGAAGCGATTCCCTACAGCAGACTTCTTCTGCTGTCGCACGTCCTTCCACTAACGCCCCGCCGGCATATTTGTTTTTCAACAACTGGCTGACTACGGGGGACAGTTTGAGCTTGAGGTAAACAAACAAAATAGATTGGGGTGTCTACCAATAGTTCGATAAACACTCCAATCAAGCGAAGTTCTGCGCTGGCAAGCGCAAAGTGAGTGTTTTCTCTGGTGGATTTAGCTTTCAATTTGAAAGACGCCTGTATCGAATAGGCCTGCAACAGAGCGTCTTGAAAGAAAATCCAAATGGCCCAACTTTTGAAAGGTTGGTTCAAGGATGCGAAGACCTACTTCATAGTCGCTTTCGTCGACTTGAAGCAGTTCTCCGCCCAGGTAAAGGGGGGCGCATGGAAGCTTCACCCTGATGATATCTTCATCTTCAAACATTTCGAATGTCTCCTTTTGCAGATTCTCGCGACTATGTCATCGCTTTGCCCCTTTCACTGAGTGTGTTCAGATTGGAAAAGCAAAGCATAGTCGGATTCCTTTCACGATCCAGTTAGCAGTGTGCACCGCGCGCGGTGCTGTTTTGGAGATAGGTTGTGGCGCTGGAATTGCGATTGGATTTGGTTTGCGCTCCGCGTCTGTGTGTTGATGAATATGCTCTAACGGTGATTGTATTCTTGCCTGCAAGTCAAGCCGATTATGAGGTTTGTTCAATTGTTTTTTTGATTGTTCCAGCGCCAGCAAGTAAAACGCGGAATGCCACCATTGACGATGGCTCATCTGGGCGTCGATTCGGGCCATTGAAAAACAGAATTGCAGTATGAGGGCAGGCATTGATTGAGCGGCGCCTGGGCCTTTCTGATTTGGATTTTGTATTGTTTGCGGCGCAAGTTAAGCTTGGGCCGTTTTATCGTGGAATGGAAAACGGCTTGGCGCCGGCGTCGACTGGTCCATTATGTTCTGGAATTGGAGATACGATAACATATAGCAAAAACACATCAAAGTTCAAAATTCGAGAATACAATTCCATTTCAGCCGGTTTGCTCATCATTACTGATGAGTCAGGAGGCGGGTGGTAAGCCCGCCTCCTAACGTAGCGCTAAGCGGCCCGCTTGACGCGGGCAGTCGCTTTTGGCGACTCGATCTTTGACCTTTTTGGCTTGGCAGCGGAATCCGCTGCTTTCGCCGTTGTCCGCTGACTCTTCTTCTCGATAACAAGTTGGCTAACCATCTTGCCGAGAAGGAGAACCTGCAATGGCACCGAAGCGCCATAGCAAGCGGACAACCACCAGTTTACGCTGTAGGGTACCAGCCTCTGCGTAAAGTCAAAGACGTTTCCGGACCCGCTTGCAAGGGCCGCAAAAACAACAAATAGCGCTGCCCAGATTGTGGACCTCCCGGTCTGCTGAAACCGTATCAAGACAAGCTCGGCTACGAATAGTCCGAAGTCTTGAACAACGGCTTGCATGAAAGCTAGCCACCACGACATCCCGGTAACCTGACTCACAGCATTCGTCTGGTGAATGAGGCTGAGACTCAATAGGATTAGCTGGATGGTGATCGCTGCTTTCACAAGCAACTGGTCATAAGTTCCTTCCGTGTACCACTGGTAAAGGCGGACAGGAAGGCTGCTCTTTTGGAGTGCCACGCTTTCAGCGTGGTTAGATACAAAAGATACATCGGTCATGAATAGCAAGCCTTTCAAAGACCGAGTTGTAGACAGCTTGTGCTGCCCACAGGAGTGGATTACTCCCCTTCGAATTCCTTTCGGATGTTTCGAGCGCACTCCTGTCCACTACAGGAGCCCCCTTGTTGTTCCGCGATGATCGGCTTTCACCGACGCGAATCTCTCAATAGGAAATTAAGCGATGCCTTCTTGTTGTTCGCTGACGTGTATATGAATTGACTTGGTGCATCTCTTTCATTCCTGGTTAAGGTGGAGCAACAATTGCGGGATGGATGCAAGAGTTGATTTTTGCATTTTTCATCTGCGTACCTTCTACCTTTACTGGATTTTACTGGATTTTACTGGATGAACAAGCAAGGCGGTTGCCTCTTACCGCCTTGCTCTCGTTCAGACTGAACTATGCCTTCCGGTAAGCTCTTGAAGCCTTCTTTCGACGGCGTCCAATTGCTTTTTGCGAAAAGCCCGCTGTTTCTTCTTGTTCTTCTTCCCTTTGATCGGCTGAATTCTTATCGTGCCGGTGACGATGCGATCGCGTCCCTCTGCGGATTTAGCCTTTTGAGCTTCGTCCCACAGAATTGAAGGGATGCGTCTTAAGTCAGAGTGGATGAGTTTCCACTTTCGATTGGACAGTTGCCTGCCAACCCTGACTGTGACCCGTTCTCCTGAAATCAGGATCTCGAGTGCACCGAGGCTGGACACGATTCGTTTTGCAGCTTGCTCGACAGGTGAAGCCGAATGAATAACAGCGGCCACCGCGCGAACTTCTTCTTGCGTGCGTGTTTGGCTGTCAACGCTGACTTCGATTGGCAAGTCGGCGTTCCTAACCAATTTTGGGACCGGTTCTGGACCGGTGTCTTCGCTTGTGCCTATGGCTTTGGGCGGCTCGACGGGATGCACAATGATGGTTTTGACTTTTGGTCTAAACCAAAAAAGTGTTCCTGCCAGGTCGCGCATGCCATTGGTCATATTGCACAGGGCAATGGTCTGGGCTGGGATGGTGAAACCGATTAAGATTCCAATCCACCACCTGCCCGAGCCAACCGCAGCTGAATAACTCAAGGACCAAGCCGCCATGGCTCCGACCAGACAACCGGCGAGGCAGCCGAGTATCCAGGCGTAACGACGCGGAAGTCCTTTCAGCCACAAGCGATGACCTGTAAACACGCTGTAGAAAAGTCCGCTTGAGATGACAAACGCAGACAGGGTGGCCATGATGTAACCCTGGTGCGAAGCCATAACAAGGCCGTCAGCGATGTAAGAAATCTGTAGTGTGTTGAGCACTACAGCCAGTATGACGCAGGCGACGGCCAGCATGCTGTCGTACTCTTTCATAGTCATATTCATGTTTTTCTCCACAAATGATGACCACGTGTGCGGCGCACACGGCAGGGATCACCTGAGGTGATGATCTCTGCGATATGCGCTTAGCTAGCGGAGTTTCGCCATGCCGGTAAGTAAATCCGTGCAGCCCTCCGCACCACATGTAGTGCAATTTGGGGTCTGATTGTGGGGAGGATTTATGGGCTGGTTTGAACTTCGAAGGAATGTGGGGAATGTGAATTCGCTTTCAGGTTGCCAGTTTTTTCGCGCCCGAGTCAAGGCTCAAATCGACTCGAGACATTTCTTTGCAGACAAAACGCTTGGGCGCTTTAGGCTCAACTGGTGCGGGTCTGTGGTATTTGGTCGCGATTGGCTCTTGAATGTGGCGGCATCCTGCTCCTTAGAGCCTGTTAAGCGAGCTGTGCTAGGTTTAATAATTTCGGTTGATGATGCCGAACACTTCATGATGTTGTGTTGTTTATATCGAATAGAGCTCATCTGAATCCGACTCTTTATAGTCCGGGAACCGCGCCAGAAGAGATCGACGTCGGCGCACTTTATAATGCCTCCGGTCTGTCCGGCTCTGGTTTGACCATTAAGCCGAGATCTTGGCTGAGTGGGATTGATCCGCTACAATTGCTGCTGGAAGGCGGCGGGACGTTCGGAACAATCCAATGAAAACCTTCAGCGCAGTGCTAACAGAAGAAGACGGTGGTTACGTATCGCTTTGCACGGAGCTTGATATTGCAAGCCAAGGTACAACCATTGAAGAGGCAATCGCCAACCTTAAAGAGGCCGTAGAAGCATTCTTTGAGACAGCCAGCCCGGAGGAAATTGCGCAGCGATTGAAGAGTCCTTCGCTTTTTACGCACATCGAAATTGCCTGTGCCTAGGCTCGGTTCATTCTCCGGCGAGAAAATAGTCAGCATAATGGAACAGCATGGCTTCTCCGCGGTGCGTCAAAAAGGCAGCCACATGATCATGCAGACGCGAACGGATGAAGGCAGCACAATCACTGTGCCAGTGCCGCTGCATAAGGTGGTAAAGATTGGCACGCTGCAATCTATCATTAGGCAGTCAGGTATTCCTAAAGAATCGTTTTGTGTTTGAGTGTCCAGCAGGTAATTTGAGCTTCGTGCGCGGAATCTGATCGATGGGTCTTCTTCAAAGCTGTTTAGTTGAACGACGTTTTTTACCGAATCTAACTCTACGATTTCATCATTGCGGCTCCAATCTTTTGCGAAATAGCTAGCGATTGGCACCTAGGTGTTCGATGACAAAAGGGCACGGAGCGGCCTACCTTACGATGTTGGAAGCAATCGATGAAGGCACATTCTGCATAAATGTAATGATTGACGGAGCAAGCAGTATGACCATCAAGGCCGGCATCACGCAAAACCATAGTGGAAACGCCATATAGATCGGAAGTTTGGCAGCCTTCTCTTCCGCTTTCTGCGACAGCTTGGTGCGCTGGAATTCCGCCTGGCTTCTTAAGATACGGGCGATGCTCAGACCCAGTTTGGCAGATTGATTCAATGCCGAAGTGAGAGCTTTCAACTCTTCGACGCCGGTTCGATTGTAGAGCTCCTGATAGGCGCGCTCGCGTCCCACGCCCAGGAGAATGTCGCGCCCCAGAGTGAGAAGTTCGCCTTCAAGAGCGCTGGAAATTGCTGTGCGCTCCGATGCTATACGCCTGATAGCGGCATCCAGTCCCAGTCCTGCATCTACACAGAGAACCATGAGATCGAGCGCTTGTGGAAGAGACTCACGTATTTGCTTTTGCCGCTTTTTCACTTTCAAGAACAACAACAGATCAGCGACAAAGAATAAAGTGATTGTTAGAGGCACAACGATTGTCACTGGCGCTGCGAAAAACAGCAATGCGGAAGTCAAACAAGGGTAGACCTTGAGACTTGAGAGTGCTCCAAATGCGGAATTGTTGCGGTAGCCCGCTAGATTTAGCCAGGTTACCAACTTGCCTACATAAGCAGTGGGAAAAATGGAAATCAGCGCAGAAGCCGGCTCTGTGAGCCAGGGAGGCAGCGAGTTTTGTTGCGAATTCCCTTTCGCCAGGTTCACCGCTAAAAGCGCCGCTATCAAAGCTGCGCATACCAATTCAGGATATTGCCAGATCAATTCCATGATTTGCGCCCTGTATCCCCTATACCTTTACCGTCGCCATTTTGCGCATCAAGAAAGCGCCGATAACCATCAAGACCAGCGCGCCTGAAAGCAACAACTTACCGAGTCCAGATTGAAACAGCGGATCGAGGTAGCCTGGGCTCAAATACTGCAGAGTGGCAGCCATAACAAATGGAAGCACACTGACTACGGTGGCTGTGAGTTTACTTTGCGCAGTAAGAACGCCCACCTGACGGACCAATTTCAGTCTCTGGCGCAAAGTGGAATTGGTTTTCTCCAGAAGCTCCGCCAGGCTGCCGCCTGTTTCAGCCTGAATTGTTGCGGCTCGCCTGATCAAGTCTAGTTCGAAAGATGCAAATTTCTCGCACGAATAAATGAGCGCCTGACTGAGCGGCTGTCCCAAATTCATTCGCTGCATTACTTGTTTGAACTCCTGTCCCATGGGCGCGGGCAATTCGTCTGCAACAGTCTTTACTGCCTGTGGAATGCTATGCCCAGTGCGCAGGACGGAAATCATCAGGTCGATTGCGTCCGGCAATTGCGCGACAAATGTTTTTCTCAATTGTGCTCTTTTGAACTTCAAATACCCTGTCGGCAAAATAGCAAGAATGCAGGCAATCACAAGGGCAAGTAACGCATCCAGCTGGAATGTCGAGGCAATAGCCAGAGGTGAAAGGAAGAGAATAATCGTTATGAAAGCAAAGGACTGCAAGCTGGTCTGCAGCCCAGCTTGAGCGATCATGAGATTGACTGTTAGAGAAAAATTTCTAAGCAAGGAAGGTTGGCTTTCGCCAAAACTTTCCTTAATCCGAGCCGTCAGACCGGCGAGTGGGTTGTCCTTTGCCGCAAATGGAGCCAATCTCTCAGCCAACTGTCGTTTTTGACGTCGGCGCTCTAAGTGTTTCGCCAGACCGGTGCCGGCTATGAAAGTAACTGCCAGTGCGGCAATTAAGGGCATGTCGTTCATAGAAATGACCTCTCAATTTCTGCCTCTGGTCCGCGGTCATTCCCGTCGGTGACGGCTGTCTGGTCGTCCATGGCGGCGAAAGTAAAAAGACTGCCATCCAGAGTCAGCCCTGCTTCATTCAATTTCTTTTCTGCCAGCGGTCTAATGCCGCAGGCAACATGCATTCCTTGCACTTTGCCGTTTGGCAATGTGCCGGTTTGTCTGTATTCGAAAATGTCTTGCAAGCTGACCACATCTTCTTGAACGCCGGTCACTTCAGTAATGCTGACAATGCGTCTTGTGCCATCGGACAACCTTTTGATTTGAATAATGAGGTCGAATGCAGAACCCATTTGTTCTCTGATGCTGCGTTGAGAAAGGTCCACACCGCCCAGTAGAACCAGTGTCTCCAGCCTGCTGAGTGCATCGCGCGCGGTGTTTGCGTGCACCGTTGTCAGCGACCCTTCGTGGCCAGTGTTCATCGCCTGCAGCATGTCCAGGGCTTCCGCTCCTCTCACTTCGCCGACAACGATACGATCGGGGCGCATTCTGAGTGCGTTTTTTACGAGCTCTCTCTGGCTGACGGCGCCCTGTCCTTCGATATTGGCCGGTCTGGACTCCAGGCGAATTACATGCCGCTGCTGCAAGCGCAGCTCGGCTGTATCTTCAATGGTGACGATGCGCTCATGCGCGGAAATGTAGCTGGAAAGTACGCCCAGCAAGGTGGTTTTGCCTGCCGAAGTGCCGCCTGAAATCAGTATATTCAGGCGCCCCTGCACGGCCTTTTCGAGAAATTCCGCCATCGGCTGGCTGAGCGTCCCTTTTTCAATCAAATCTTCCAGGGAAAACGGATTGGGGCGGAAGCGGCGTATGGAGAGGATCGGACCCTCAATCGACAGAGGCGGAATAATGGCGTTGACTCGCGAACCATCCGGCAGGCGAGCGTCTACGATCGGAGAAGATTCATCCACGCGTCTGCCCACTCTGGAGACGATGCGGTTGATTACGTGCAGCAAGTGCTTGTCGTCTTGGAACTTGATTTGAGTTTCGGTCAAACGTCCATTGCGGTCAGTCCATACACTATTTGCACCGTTGACGAGAATGTCGTTGATGTCAGGGTCGGCAAGCAAAGGTTCCAGAGGTCCCAGCCCCAGGGTTTCGTAAAGAACATCCTGTGCTATTTGCTGTCTTTCGGCTGTGGAAAGCGGTAGTCGCTCCTCGTTGATCAGCAAATGGACAGTTTGTTCGATGGCACTTTCCAGCGCGGCGTTGCCGTCCAATTGCATCATGGCGTTCAGATCAAGACTTTCGACAAGCCTTGTGTGAATGCGCGTCTTCAACTGCTGGTAGGCGGCTTGCCCGCTTTCATTGGCGTCGCCCTGGCGCGGTAATTTGTTTTCGGTTATATGCGTGCTCATCGAAAGCTGCTGCGTGCGAATGTTTTCCGCACCGTTTGCATTCCCTGTTTGGGAGGGGGCTGTTCCACCCATGCTCGAATAACTCAGCGCAGAACCGGCTCGCGTCTGCTCTCTGGGCGACGCCGACTGTTTTGATTCATCGACAAAAAGGAGTTCTCGCAAGCGCGCCATTACCGGGCCTCTCCTGTTGTTCTCGCTGTGTGTGATTGGTATCCATCTTCGGCCGCCTCGACTTTCAGGCGCAGCAGTGTCTCTTCTGAGAGCGCCAGTATGGACTTAGCATAAGGGTCTCTGGGATTGCGGCAGACTGAAGGAATGCCCTCAATTTGTGATGCTTCAATTGACTTGAAAGCATTGGGAATTTTTACGACTGGATACAGGGAAAATGAGCTCGTCAGCTGTGTTTCCAGAAGTCTTGCTTTGCTGCCGAGCCGGTTGGCGGCAAGAATGATCTTGCCGGCCGGGTATTCCAGATCGCTGAAAGCTTCAAGCCACCTGCGGGTCGCTGCAATTGAGGAGATATTCGGTTCTACGACAAGAACAATGACCTGGCACAGATCCAGAAGCATAACCAGCGATTTGTCGAGCGTGCGCGGCAGGTCTACAACAGTTACTGACGACGAGGAAGTGATCGGTGGCAAGCAAGCCAAAAGCTCACCTTTGTCGTGACGCGTTGCCGCGCTTCCGTCAATTGCAGCTGTGATCAGGCGCAGATTTTGGCATGAATTAACGACATTCTTGCAGGCGTCGACAATCTGCGGCTCAAGCGTGTGGGCGCGAATAAGCAGCTCAGTCAAAGAGTGCTCTGGGCGGCAATCGAGTTGAAGTGCCGCATCAGGCTGCTGAAAGTTGGCATCCAGTAGTGAAACCGGATTTTCACTGGGCAACAAACGAGCCAGCGTCGCAGATAGATTGACTGCCAGAGTGGTGGCCCCGGTGCCACCTTTGCTGCCCAGTATGCCGACCAGTGCATTGCGCATCACAGCGCGGGCAGCTGTCTCCTTTGGCGGGCTGAGAGGCATTAGTACGTTCATATCCCACCTCCTGCAATCGAGCGCGGTGAAAGCGCCGGCGCCATGACCATGCCGCGCGGCAACGCTGCCAACCCCCCTTGCACGAACCCACGCGGAGCAAAGTTGGGAGCACTGTCGGATGGTTGAATGGTCGCTCCGTTTGTTGCCGGAATGGCTGCCAATCTGGTTCCTATTGACGCGTTGGCCATCGGGCGCGATTGTCCGATTTCCATCTGAAGGCTCATTGAATTGTCATTGGCGTCCAAGATTGCTCTGATCAGTCTCATGCGAGAAAAGCCAATGACGCGGTTTTTCTGATTGATGAGAGGATTTTGTGCGAGCACAGGCAAAATATAAAAGCGGCCAGGCTGAAGAGAGACCGCTTTGTTGAGCCTGGCTGTAATTTGCTGAGCTCGTGAAGTAAACTCCTGGGAATTGGAGTCGAATGCACTGACGCGACTGTCCTTCTCGACAGCGGCTGAAAGTGAGGCAGGGCTTTCATTGGAAAACGCGGCCAGGTTCTCATAAAGTTGGCTGACGGCGAGGCTGCCGGCTGAGGCTCCGTAATAGTCGGAATTGCCAGACGGGGTCAAATTGACGAAACACCCACTGATCTCGTTGGCGGAGGTGGTGCTGGTGCTTGTTTTCGAGCCCGCGATCTTGATTGTGTAGGTGAGATTGGTTTGTGAAGGTTGGGCAGCGGTTTGCCATTGAAGGTTGCTGAGCGCGACGGGAAAGGTCGCACAACTTTGAGGATTGGCGAAATTAGAACGAACGAGTCCTGAGCTGCCTGTACTGCCTGCACCAATTCTGGTGGCAGGTTGCAAGCAAACTTCAGCGACGCGATATGGATTGGCCTGATCGATCCCTTGTGGTGCGGGTTGTCCAGTCATGCTGTTAAAGCCGTAGATCAAAGGCAGAAATTTGAGCTTTAGCCCATCTGCCCCGTCTCTTCGTGCCTTGAGTGTGAACAGTAAATCACCTGGGTTGCCGGTGTTGCCGTTGGTTGAAACGTTCATGTCTTGAGGTTCGAACATGACAGGCGATTGCACCAAACTTCCGTCATCTGACGGTCCTGCCGGTGCGGCAAACCAGGCGGCTCCCGTGCTTCCGTTCACTTCGCTTAAGGCTTGAGCAATATTATTTTCGACCGGCCCTGGTTTTAGCTCGCCATCATCGGTAAAAGCGCCGCGCAGAGCAAACAACGCTGCTGACTGGGCCGAATTTTGCAGAATGGAAGCGCAATGAATGGTTCGCATGACGTCCACTGAGAAGGCAAGCATCGCCACAGTTGTGGACAGTGAAAAGACCACCAACGGCAATGTCCCGCCCTGGCGTGACCGCAACTTTCCTGCTCGGCAAGGCGAGTGAATCATCGAGGCGAGCCTGCAGGTAAGCTGCTCGGGACGCTAATAGATTCCTTTTTGCTGCCGGAAAACACCTCAACTACCCATCCTAAAGAAGGCGGCAGAACGTTTTGAACTGCTTCCGGCGTGAAGGCAGGCGGCGCTGGCAGCAACTGTGGAAACGGAGGAATGGGAAGCGGAGCAAGGGCGACAACTGATTTCTTAACTGTTTGAAAAGCTTTTGCTGGAAGCAAATCATCTTCACTTATCCCCGGGAGATTGGAAACAGACGTACTCAATCGACTGCGCATCAGAAGTTTTAGCTTGCCTGATTCTTGAGCGGCTGAAATAGCTTCACACTGATCCGGTGATGCCGCCAGAGTGACATTGGCCTGAGTAGAGCGCAGGTTTCTGCTTTCCAGCGCTTCTTTCGAACCGGAAAGAAGCACGCGCACATTTTGGGCAATTGTCTTTGTGTAGTGTTTGCCATCTTTGACCATCGTCACCACGACGTCGACCAGGTCGTCTGCGGCAATAATTCTGTCCACCGCTGCATCATCATCGAGTTTAAGACTGATGGCGCGCTCGTGTGTCTCCAAATTCGCCGATAAAAATTGGTGGCGCGCAAAGAGGTATTTTTTCGAAATCGGCTCGCCGCGAGGAATGTAGTATTTTGTTATCGCGCCCACCGCGAGTTCGTTGCTGGTCAGCATTGAATCGTTGAAGTAGCGAGTGGGGATTTGAACATAATGCAGACTGGAGAAGCTCAATTTTGTCCCCGGAGCAAGATCCGTCGCCGCACCGACTACGGTGGCAAGAGTGGTCTCATCCTTTGGCTTCGATGCTGCTCTGAGTAGACCTGCGGCGATCAATACAACCAGCAACACAATCAGGGCGCCGGCCATCCAGTTATTGTTTTTGCGCTGAGGCGGCGCTGCAATAGAGCGCTCTTTCAAGATGGTCGCAACATCTTTTGTCACGGTTGCCGGCACGGTTGTGGTCCCCCAGTATGTGAGTTCAAAAAACCTCTTGCGAGGCTACTGCTTGTTCTGTAATGAGTTGATTGGCAAAGGAAATAGGACTTCCCCCAGGACCTGTGTATACGTCGAAGGTGCTGCCGAACTCGGATTGTGACGTCGGGCTCGAAGCGAATGCAAATGGATATTTGATGCGCACGCTGATCACGCCGGCCGGCAGATTTGCCGAAGTGTCATCCCAGGGCAGGATCTCAACTGCAGATCCCGCCGGCAAATCGCCGGATTCGCCGTTGACGCCGGAGAGCAGATGACCGGCGGCCATGGCGCGGTAAATCGGTGAGTCGATATTTATCGCCTGTCCGCTGACGCTAAAACCGCGCACATAGTCGCGATTGCCGGAATCACTCAAATTGGGAAGGCGGCTTGATAAACGCACGCCTTCTTGCGCAGCCATGATTACAATCTGCTTCGTATAGAAAAGCTTGCCGAAGTAAATGATGGCGACGACAAAAAGCAAAAGAAAGGGAATGCAGAGTGCAAACTCCACCATTGCTTGTCCGTTTCTTCGAGCCTGTAATCTTCGATTTTGTCTATTCATCAGCAACAATTGATATATGAGGACGCCCGGAGGCGTCCTCAAAGTGATCTGGTTTTACGCTTTAGTTGATTATCCAGGGCGTCGCATTGTTGTTGACCATGCGACCCGGATCTCCAGCTTTCGAACCGCCATAGTTGATGGCATTTTGAACCGCAGTGATCATGTCACCACAGATATGACCGAGTGAACCAAGTGCAATCATGCACAGTCCAGCAACACACCCGAGACCGAGCGCGTATTCGACCATGCTCTGGCCTGCACTTCTTCTTCTATTTCTTCTATTCATTGGATCTCCCCTCTCATTTGCCTAATATCCGAAAACACACAAAAAAACCGCTCGATGCATTTGCCAAGAGTTGCATCAAGGGATGAATTTATTGCGACTTAGTCGCATTTATCGTGCCAAGAATCTACTATTGGGTTCTACGGGAGTCAATTAAAGGCGTTTCATGTGTGTGCAGCAAATATCGAAACTAAGTGTTTTCGTGGTTGATAAAACTTGCTAAAAACCCTTTGTTTCCCAGTGTTATGAGCGACGAAAGAATTTCAGAAGTTTTTCTCTCAAAACATCTCGAATTGGTAACTTCGCATAAAAAATGAACTCACCAGATGACAATTTTTGCAATAACAATTTCGGTTTTGAGAATCAAAATTCAATTTTCTCGTTTGAGAATTTGCTCTTCCATTTATTTACGCGTGCGTAAAAAGACTGGATCTGATCACGAGTAAAAAACTGTCAGTGGTACTCGGAGTTTCTGCTGCTTCAGGCTTTTGAAAACTTTTTTCAAATTGACGCTTACAGTTGTTTTCAAAGCTGAGCGGCAAAGTTGTGGTCCGTCGCGACGCTGCAACAAAATTGAAATAAGCGGCGGTTAATGTAGGGTCAACCACCCCATCCGACCGCGCAGGGTGTCTCGATATTACAAACTTAGCAGGGTAACGGCGATGGCAAATTTCTCGGCGGCGCAGAAACGCGAACATGCGGTTCTGAACAAGATTCAAAATGAGCTCGCATTTTTCCAAGATAGGCAAACAATGACCGTCGCGAGTTCGGCAAATTCATCAGTTCCCCACGTATTCAATTTAGATGCCTTCGAACTCACCGATGGCAACATCGATTTCACTCCCGGAAGCCAACAGCCTACAGATGCAACATATGCAGCTTCACACGCCCCTGTGGAAAACCATGATTCTGTAAACGCTGGTCCAGATAGCCTGGAATGGTTTAGCAGATTGCTCCAAAACGCAGCCGCTCGCGCGTCTTAGACCAACGTTCAACTAACAAAGTTGTTCGATTTAGGCGCGACACTCGAGTAATCAGACAAATGGAATTGCAAGCAGCAAGATGGGCTCAGCCCTGCATCTCCATGCTGTGCCTTTGAGGAAGACCACATATGCCTCCAGTTGAGAATCAACCTGTAAAACCGAATCAGCCAGGCGCTGAATTCGGTCTTGAGCCGCCACAGCTTTATGGTTTCACAGGCGATGGCAGTGCATTGCCTAACCCTTACCAATTCACCGGTGATGGGCAAGAGGTGAAATCAGGACCGCAAATTTACCTGGGTCCGGCAGGCCAGGACTGGGGTCCTCGCATCGGTCCATCGGAAAGGCGCATCGACCAGATGCCTGAGGGGCCGCAAAAAGACGCGGCGCTTGCGCGGGAAACAAATGTTCTCTTCAATGTTCCGGTAGCTCTCAAAGCGTATCGCGATGACATCAAAGCAGCAGATGCGATTGACCAAACCGAAGTAGTCCGCAGAAATACCGCCAATGTAGCCCTTCTCAAAGAAAATCAGACTCAGCTAGCTCAGGCTAAAGCGATGAACGCTTCGCCTGAGCAGATGAATGCTCTTTTGGGAAAACAGCAAGAATTACAGAACACTCAAAAGCTTATCGTCGGTGACTATTATGCTCCGGCTACAACGCGCATCAATGCCGGTTTGGCACTGATCACCACCGGTCAAGACATGCTGGTGGATTACGGACAAAATCTGATCGGAGAAGCACTGAAGCTTCGTCCTGAGCTGCGCGACAATCCACTGTTTAATAAGAACCTCGAAGCGGCACGCCAAGCATGCATCAAGAATCGCGAAGCGGCTTTCAGCGGTGAAATGAAAGATCCTTATCAATTTACTGGAGACGGAAGTGTACCCGGCGGCATTCCGCAAAAGAGACCAGGTCTCCCAGGTCAACCTGGAAGAGGACCGGACGGCAGGCCTCTGCCGGACGGCAATCCGGGATTTACGCCCATCCCTGGGTATGACGCACCACCACAACAACAAGTCCAGCCTTTTCCGCAGTTTAGGCGCGGTGGTGAAACGCCGGACAATGCGCGAAAAGACAAGCCTCAACAGAAACCCAAAGAAGATTTCACTCCACCTGCTCAACCTCCAAAGGAGAAAGGTGTAGATAAGGGCGTTTGGGACCAGATGAATGATGGACAGAAACTGCTTGCCGCTGCGCTTGCCGCTTTCCTCGGATACAAACTCGTGCAACGCGGCAATCGCATTCTAGCGGAACGCTCGCGTGACGCGGGCAATGAAGCGCTGGGAAAAACTCCGGAAAACGCTGCGAAACTGAAAGAAGCAATCGAGCGCGCCGGAAAGGAATTCGCACGCGACAATGTCATAAAAGCGAAACTCCTTAAAGAAGGCGAGCACGCAGGAAAATATGAAGTGACGCGGCCTGACGGCAAGAAAGAATTCATGTCGGAGACAGACTTCAAAGATAAGTATTCGGAAACTGGTAAACCTGGTGAGTACAAAAGCTGGCTTTCCGATCGCAGCAAAGCCGTGCAGCTGCCGGAGCTTGCGGAACTTAACGCAGAACTGGGTCTTGGAAAACAAGCCGACCGTAAGATGTGGGCAGTCGTAGAAAACGGTGAAGTGAAACTGCTTACCGACAAGGAATTTAAACAAGGTTGGAGACAGCCGACCGACGCAGACAAAGCATCCTGGGATATGGAGGCAGAGCGCAAGCTGACGCCCGAACAGAAGGCTGAAAAAGCAGCAGCAGAACAGAAAGCTGCCGAAGAGAAAGCCGCAGCGGACAAACTGGCGGCAGAACAGAAAGCTGCAGAAGAGAAAGCAGCAGCCGACAAATTAGCGGCTGAGCAAAAAGCAGCGGAAGAGAAAGCCGCAGCGGACAAACTAGCAGCAGAACAGAAAGCTGCCGAAGAGAAAGCGGCAGCGGACAAACTAGCAGCAGAACAGAAAGCTGCCGAAGAGAAAGCCGCAGCGGACAAACTGGCGGCAGAACAGAAAGCAGCCGAAGAGAAAGCCGCAGCGGACAAACTAGCAGCAGAACAGAAAGCTGCAGAAGAGAAAGCCGCAGCGGACAAGCTAGCGGCAGAGAAAGCAGCAGCAGATAAGCTGGCTAGCGAGGGACGCTTCAAGCCGGCGCCAGGTTCCGAAATTATCGCAGGCATCAAAGTTGATCAGACTGCAACTGTAGATGGTGTCACTTGGAAGGCCGTAGGTAAGACCGAAGACAAAATCATCTTCAAAAAGGAAGCTGGAATCACAAGAAGTGAAACGCCGCTGCAATTTGATGCGAAAGACTTCAATCGTGTTGAACTTAGCGGCGAAAAGGGTATCTACTTCCAGCGCAAGGGAAGCAATACCATGTATCAATACTTCCCCCTCGATGGGAAGCAAGCGCTGGAGCCTGGTGCTGGAAACGGATTCTTATTCAAATTGGATGGAGTTGAAGCACGTCCGCTTGGATCTCCGATTGTGAGAGCGATGCTGAATCCCGCTTCTACGACAGGCACGCCGCCGGTGGAAGGGCCCAAGACCGAAGTAAAACCTGAGGAAGGACCTAGAAGACCCCGACGTGGTGCCGCTCCGAGTGCGGACAGAATTAGCGGTGTAGATCATACCCCCGCTCCTGATGGAACGATGAAGCGCACATCGGAAGTAGTTGGAAAGCGATTGATCGGAACCGACGCAACTGCTAAAGATCTGCTCGTGGCAGACGAAGTGAAGATGCTTGAGACCAGAGTTGAAGAACTGGAAAAGAAAGCGAAAGAGAACAAGATCGAAGCCAAAGAAAGGGTTGAATTGGCTGCTCACAAGTATGTTCTCGAGAATCTAAACAGACCGGAAGTGCACAAAGGAATGGTCGAAAGGATGGCCGCCAGCCGACCAGCAGGTGGATTCAGGCTTGGCGAAGTAAGATCAGCCGGTGTTGGTGTTGCCATTTTGGCAACTGCAGCTCTCGCATTGTACATATCCTCTCAACCGCAAGGTCAGTACACTGCACCAGAACGTGCTCGAATTGGTGGATAAAGGACAAATCTCTCTAGCTGGTCAATCGTAGGATAAGTGCTGAATCAGATCCTCCTTCTATTGAATAACACCGTTTTTTTTCACGACTGCCAGAATTTCAGCCATCCCCTTTTGTCTTTCGGCTGTGAGGCTCCGTGTAAATTATTCTCCAGCCAGTTGACCATGTAATACTCTTCGCTGGCACTTTGGTCGCGTTCTTTCTTCAGCCTGAGCGCCTCTTCAGAACTCTTAGAACCATCTTTGACCTTCCACCCATCGTACATGTCCTGCCGCTTTCTTTCCTGATGCATCTAGTCCTCGAGCCGACGAATATAGGTAATTACTTCTTCGGTATGGTCTTTAATCACCTCGAACTTGTCCTGTCTAAAGCAACAGCGGGCCAGTGTGACTTTTGCTTTCGTGAGGTTGTGCGGTATCGAATGCAGTATCGTCAGCATATGGTCCCGCGTGAACTATAGATTGCAGTACCATGGAAGATCTTAATGGCGTGGATTTGATCAATCTACCAATTACTTGATCAATCCTAGCAATCAATTACTGTAATCTTGCTTTTGAGTGTTTTTCTGAAAACGTGGTTGGCGTATTGAGATCCGCGATCAGGTCGGTGTTAACCAAAAGCCCTCCGCCAAGATAAAAGAAACCAGCGCAGAAGCATGAAGACTGCTAACGCCGGTAACACTATTCGACTTCACATACAACATCCACCAAGTCCGGGTGAAAGTATGTACAAACAGCCTGGGCCAACAACTGTCCAGCAACCTGCACAGCAAATACCGATGACAGTGAACTCGATCCAGTCAACAGACTTCAACTTGCTTTTCACTTTAGCTTTCATCTTAACTCTCCATTTTTTTTACTACACTTACCACTATTGGGATAGCCTGAGAAGGCGGTAATTCACATAGCAGCCGGGCGCGTGCTTTCCAATTCTTAAAACCAACCATTTTGACTAGCTTTTAAAATGCCGACCGTTACGACAGGGTGTAGTTGCAAGTGTCGCGCCGGATGCAGGATTTCGGTTTGCTGCCATTCCATTTGCGCAGGTCATTAGCGGGGGCTAGAAGGTCGCTGGTGAAAAGGTTTGAGCTAGTTTGGTAAAGGAGATATCACTACTGGTAGCGTTTGCCGTAAAGAGCTACTTTGTAACCGGGCGAAAAGTGCAGGCACCATATGTAGCGGTATGCTGGGAAGTCAGGGGCAAAAATGGCCGCTGGTGTCTATCCAAGAGCCATCGAAAAACCGCTTAGAGAGCCGTTTGGGAATGATAAAACATAATATTTACTATCGGCGGTATCTACGAACTGGCATTAAAGTAAGATTGGGGTGCAGTTCCATCCGACTTGTCAAAAGAAAAAGGCAATGTGCAAAGGAATAGTTTTTTAGTGCCAGCTCCGGAGAGCACCCATGAATGACGATTTACTTCAAGCAGTGCGTGACTTTCTTGATGCATTCGAGAATGTGTTTGACAAAGACTGGAACTACACCAAGGAGATGCTTGGCGTTCGAGGCGAGACAGCCGAACAGGCGGAAGCGGCACGAAAGATGGGACTAGAGACCATACCGATCGTTTCAAAAAACGGGACTTTTTTATGCCCTGGAGTGGAGGATGAGACATCAGACTGGGGGAATCGCGGAGCACTCCTTGAGAGATATCGTACGTTGAACCGACTTCTTCAGCGGTGACGGTTGAACTGGTGCACATAACTTCATGAACAAAAGCTGCTCAACCGCTATTTCTGATAATTGCCAATGTTGCATTCAGACAACTTAAAGCCGGTAAAGGTCTCTCTCTAATTGCTACCCACGACTTTGCGAACCTTACGGAGGTCCGCCTAATGTTCCTGCAACTTTGATACTGCCTCTCTCTTCACGGAGGAATCGAGCTGGATCGGTCAAGAGAGTTGTGGCTTCAGCGTGTCGTCCGCGATCTTGAAGAATTTGCGCATATGCTCTTTGCACAGCCACCATTCTTCTCGGATCACTGAGCGGTGTTTTCATCATTGTGTCGAGGGCTTCTCCATAGCCTGCCATGGCACCTTCGTAGTCACCGCGCATGCGCTGGCAATGAGCCATTTTCGCTCGGGTTGCGGCCCAGTTTTCAGTGAGGCGACCACCGGAAGCTTCCAGTACTCCGATATTTTCTTTGAGTATTTCCTCGGCCTTGCCGAAGTTGCCATTCGGATTGTTTGGTCTCATGTAGAAGTCAGCCAGGGTCTGCTTAGCCATTGCCGCATCAACAGTTCCTTCTCCTGAGCCTTCCACTTTCAGTTTTACTCCCGCCTCGAGCAACTTTTGCGCATCGTTCATCATCTCTTTCGAGACATCGCGTGCAGCGATGTAATCAGCCAGATCCATGAGAGCTTCGCTGGAAGACAGTTTTACTTCTGTGGTGCCGGCGTAGCGAGTCGCATCCAGCACTTTGTTTTTGTGCAGGTCAAACCCTTCGGTGTCATTGACCGCAGCATAGTGCCGGGTCAGTCCGATATTGGCTTGCAGCGCGTCAGCGCTCGCCCCTGCCTGATCGTACAGTCTTACAGCGTCTTTGAATGCTGTTTCTGCTCCGGCGGCATCCCCTCCGGCGGTTTTGATTGCCGCCAGCTTAGTCAATGCACCGGCCAGAGCTACGCCTTTGCCTCCATATGCAGTGCGAGTATCCGCGACGACTTTTTCCATTTCGGCAACAGCGGCGGCGAATTGTTTTGTGTCGCCGGATTTGAGAGCCTTTGCAGCAATCTCTTCGGCAGCCACTTCGCGCTTCGACAATTCCGCTGCGGCTGCTGTTTTTACAGGATCGACTGCCGATTCTCCCCTTGCTTCGCGGGCTTTTCCTTTGAAGAATTCGGCTTGATCCGGTGCACTGTGGGCAGCGTTAAGCTGAGCAAGCCTGTCATAGAGAGGCGCTATATCCTTGTGTTTTGGTCCCAATTCCTGGGCCATGCGTTTCATCGTGGCATACGTGTAGGCGTATGAATTGGGATCATTGCCAATGTGTTTGTAGGCTGCTTCCACCGCTGCCCAGGCCTCGGCGATTTTCTTGGAATCAGCCGTCTTGCCGTCTTCCATCGCTCTTGCATTGCTCGTTAGTTGCTCGATATGTTTTGAAAGTACAGCGCGTGCAGCTTCCATTTCTTTGGCTCCGGCAATATCTGCGGGCAAAGATTTGTCCGTGAGAGCCAGTGCCGCGCTTGTACGCAAGATGTCGTTTTCGCTGGAGAGAACAGCAGTCATTTGTTTTATGCGCGGATCGTCTTTCCCGGTAAGTGGAGGCAATTGAGTAGCGCCGCTGCGATTGAGGAGAGCCGCAGCGGAATTCAGAGAAGCGTTATTGGCGCCGACCATACGCTCGGCGGTCCGGCAGGCTTTATAAAGCATCGCCTCATTGGAAGGATCGTCGCTATTGTGCAGGCGCCCCAAAAGATCCAACTTTTGTGCCACTACGTCCGGATAGACTCTTGCATTTGAAGTTGCCATCGTTTCCAAACCGTTGGAAAGATGTTCCATAGCGCGTTTTTTTGCGATTGGATCGGCGGAAACAATTCGTCTTGCCTCTTCGGCAGTGGTTTTTCCGTGTGCGGCCAGGTCAACGAATGCATTGAAAGCCTTTTCACGGGCATATTTGCCTTCGTCGCCGGCATAGCTTTTTTCTGTAGCTACGAATTTAGCGGCTTCCAGTCTGGTTTTCTCTTCTATGTGGGCA
>JBGAVL010000072.1:0-21904 GCA_044228145.1 Obscuribacteraceae bacterium (SeqCode) | reverse complement strand
CCGGGAAACCGGCGACCACGACACGTTGGTCAGGATTCGCATCGTATCGCAGCTCGTCTGGCAGCCCTACTTCGGCGCATACGGATACAAAAAAAATTCCTTCTTGAAGCATCAAAAGGCTGCTGCCGTCATCATCCAGGAGCTACTGGATGTCCTCAAGGCAGCTGTTCCCAGTCCCGAGCAGAAGCGCAACCGAGAGTTTTACGCAGTCACATTGCCAGGTATAGAGTCCGAGAAGAGCAAGGCTGCTTCGCAGTCTACACAAGATCCTTCCGCGCCTCAGCCGAATTCGGACGGATGTCCGCTTGTGCCTAATAGCGAATTGCCCGCATCTGGTGCAAATCTCGCTAATGCGATTGCAGCAGTCCCAATTAAAGACACCGGAATACTGCCACTGCAAAAAGTGGATATCGTGGTGACGATTCCGTGATAGCTCAGTGATGTCAATCCTTGTCGCTGAACGGTGAACGAATGGCGCTGAGAATAAGACATTCGCCGAATTCAAAAATTAGAGCGGCACCAGAAATGGTGCCTGCTTGTCGCTATCTAACCTAAAGAAAGTGGAGGTAGTTATGAAAACTACAATTGAGAAAAGCCAGGCTGATGCCGCGATGCAATTCCGGCTGCCTGATGCGGTTCGCCCCGAATACTATGATATGGTCATCGAGCCGGACTTTGACGCCTTCAGCTTTAAAGGGTGCGAAACAATCGACATCGTGGTGGTAAAGCCGGTCGACAAGATTGTTTTGAACGCCAAAGAGTTGGAGATTGAAGAAGCATACGTCTACCGCATGGACGGAACCAAGTTGGTGGCGAAAGTTGAGCTTGATGCCGTTACTGAGATGGCGTCATTGCAGTTTGCCGGTGAGGTTGGACCGGGACCTTGGAAGTTATACCTGTCCTTCCAGGGAATTATAAATGACAGGCTAAAGGGTTTCTATCGCTCGTTCTGGTCCGATGCTCAGGGCAACAAGCATGTCATCGCCACAACACAGTTTGAATCAACTGATGCCAGGTCTGCATTTCCTTGTTTTGACGAGCCGGCTTTCAAAGCCCGCTTCAGAGTGCAGTTGGTTATTCCCGAGCATCTGCAGGCGATCTCGAACGGGCGCCTGCTGTTCGAAACAACTGTTCCAGGCACTGGCAAGAGGATATGGCAGTTCGAGCCGACCATGAAGATGTCTACTTATCTGGTCTGTTTCATCGTCGGTGAATTCGAGCACACTGAGCCGGTCTGGGTCAATGGCAAAGAGCTGAAAGTGTGGTGCCCGAAAGGCAAGTTGCACCTCACCACTGCTGCCCTTAGATACGCCTCTGCCGGGCTTGCCGAGCTGGAGAAATTTATCGGCATTCCCTACCCGGGCGGTGACAAAATTGACTTCATCGCCATTCCGGACTTTGCTGCCGGTGCCATGGAAAACCTCGGCTGCATAACCTTCAGAGAAACCGCTCTGCTCATCAGTGAGAAAACAGCAACACACGCCGAACTGAAGCGAGTGGCTGAAGTGATAATCCATGAGCTTGTGCATATGTGGTTTGGCGATCTGGTCACCATGACCTGGTGGACCTGGCTTTGGTTGAACGAGTCGTTCGCCACTTTCCTGGAAAACCTCATCCTCAGTTTCATTCATCCTGAGTGGAACATTTTCAACGACTTCGGTCTTTCGCGCGCTGCCGCCATGCGTCTCGATTCGCTGGGCAGCACACATCCAATCGAGTGTCCGGTCAATCATCCGGACGAAGTGGCCGAGCTCTTCGACCTGATTTCATATGAGAAGGGCTGCAGCGTTCTCTACATGATCTGCATGTACATCGGGGTGGAGAATTTCCGCCGCGGTGTGCACCTGTATCTGGAAAGGCATGCCTATGGCAATGCCGAAGGCCTGGCTTTCTGGCAGGCTCTGGAGGATGCATCGCGGCAAGGTGGTCTGAATATTCCTGTGGCGGAAATCATGACTCGTTGGGCCCTGACTGCCGGACATCCGCTCATAGAGGTGGCTGCCAGCCCTCTGGACGGGTTTATCGAGCTTCGCCAGTCTGAGTTCAAGTTCCTTGAAGAAGCGAAGGCTACAGGGCAGCTCTGGCCTGTTCCTATTCACCTGCGCATCAAAAATGCCGACGGTTCGTTCAGCGAGCAAAAGCTGTTGCTGGAAGCAAGCAGACAGACCGTCTATGTGGGCAGCAATTATCAGTTTGTCGTAGTGAACAGCGGCGGTACCGGCTTCTTCCGTGTGCATTACGCCGCTGACTTGCTTGAAAGACTGATTGGTTCACCTGCGGAAAACCTCTCTGTCATCGAGAGATACAACCTTGTAAACGACACCTGGTCTGCGGTTCGTGCAGGCATGGTGGGCTCTCCCGAATACCTGGATATGGTGAAGCGTTTTGCCGGTGAATCAGACCCGAACGTATGGTCGATTATCCTTGGCTCTCTCAACTCGCTCGACGGCATTCTCGATCGGGCTGGTCGGAAAGCGCTCAGGCAGTTGATTGTAAAACTGATCAAACCGACTCTGGACGAACTTGGTCACAGTCCGGCGGCTGGTGAATCTCATGAGCAGAGGAAACTTCGTGGAGCCCTCATGTCTGCTCTTGGTACCATTGGCGGTGACAAACAGGTGATTGGCGAGATGGAAGCGCTTTTCGCCTCCTGGAAAGAGGACAAAAACTCAATCGACGGCAATCTTCTGCCGGCGATTGTGGAAGTACTTGCTTACAATGGCGGAAGCGATCGTTATGATGAGTTCTTCATTCTCTTCGCAAATGCGACCACGCCCCAGGAAGAACAGCGCTTTCTGTCTTCTCTGGCCGGTTTCAAAAGCGAGGATATGCTGGCGCTAACCAGAGCTCTCTTGTTTAGCGACCAGGTTCGCACTCAGGATGCCCCGTACGTTTTTGCAAGGCTGCTGGGCAACGACGTCTCTGCAAAAGCGGCCTGGATGTATTTGAAGAAGCACTGGAAGGCGATAGTCAAGGCATTTCCCGCCAATGGCGTTCGCTCGATAGTTGGCGCTTGCTCGGCGCTCGACACGGCGGCGCTGGAAAAACAGGTGCGCAAGTTCTTTGCCACCCACAAAGTTCAGCAAGGGGAGATGGCTACAGCGCAGATGTTGGAGCAGTTGAGCGTCAACGTCCGATTGAGAAAGTACGAGGCGTCCAGGCTGAAGGCGTGCCTCAGGTCCAAGTAGTGCTGGTGCCTATCTAAAGGAGTGGGGACAATCGGAAATCATGGTTGTCCCCACTCAAGGATGAACTTCGACTGTAGCTCTTTTTTGTCCTTGAGAGCGAGGTCTTTCTTGCCCATGGCTTCGAAAGCCATGGCTCTGGTTCGATGGGCGCGAATTTCATCTGTTTTTTCAATTGTGCTGACATTGAGAGCTTGCGTGCAGTCGCGAATCGCCTCTTGATACATTCTTTGCTTGATCAAGGCATCGGCGCGATCGAGCAGTATATTCGCCTCAACTTTTCCCAGTTTCAGCGCTCGGTCGAAGTCAGCGACTGCTGCTTTAAAGTTGCCGCCGATCAAGTGCAACTTGCCGCGTAGATGGAAGGCTCTTTGGTTGGCATCCAGGCTCAATGATCTGTTGCAATCAATTATTGCCTTTGCATTCTCTTCCAGATTGCAATTGGCTTCTGCTCGACCAAGAAATGCCCGAGCGTTGTTTGCATCCAATTTGATTGCCGCATTGAAGTCACAAAGCGCCAGTTGTGGTTCGTCTAGCCGCAAGTGGCAGCGGCCTCTCATTATCAGAGCCTCCGTGAACTTTGGCTCTGTCTTCAAAGCTTCCTGGAAGACTCGCATCGAGAGCTTGAATTGACCGCGATTGTATAAGTCCAGTCCCGCGTCGAATTGGGACTTCAGGTCTTTTGCGGCTGCCGGCAAGAGCAGTAAAACCATGAAGCTCGCCGCCAGCATTTGCACGGTAGTAGTTTTATATTCAATCACCGAAAGATTATCTCTATGTCTAAAGGTGATTGCAAATTGTCCAGCGCAATTTGGCGCTTAACCCTAATGAAGCCGGCAAACGCAGGCTGAATATGGAGTTTGACATGAATACTGCGATCAGATTGGAAAGAGGGAATTCTGCCTCTATGGCGGAAGCTGCAAACATCAACACTGTAACAATCAACCTGGATCCATCACGTGTCAATCAAAAGGAGGAGTGGTTTGTTCGCCAGTTCTCTAAGCAAGTAATTGGACAACCTGAGGCATTGCAGGTTGCTCTGCAAGCGTATGACGCCGCCAATAACCCGTTGCGAGACATGAGTCGCCCGATCGGCATTTATCTGCTGATCGGACCTTCGCGCACCGGTAAGACTTTGACTGCGGAAACTCTTGCCCTTCTTCTTCATGGCAATAAGGATGCGCTCATTCGCCTGCAGGGCGGCGACTATCGCCAGGAGCATCAGTTGCTCGATCTGAAAGGGGCGCCCCCCTCATATGTTGGCTACAAGGATCCTGCAGAGGGGAAGGGTGCGCTGGCCGAAAATGAAGTCGATCCTGTCTCGGTAATCTCCAGTCACAATATGAAGCGAGTGCGGCTGGGCTCGGATTCTACCGTCAACATCATTCTGGTAGACGAAAGCGAAAAGGCCCACCCTGAGTTCTTCAAGCTCTGGATGGGAATCTTCGATACCGGCACCTTGCGGCTCGGTAACGGTGAGATGGTTGATTTCAGCAATACAATATTCATCATGACCAGCAATCTGGGCATGGCGGCAGTGGAGAAGCTGGCTCGCGGAGGAATCGGATTTACCAACAATGCAAGAGATGTAACCAGGGAAGATGTTCAATCCGTGGTTGAGCGCGCGCTTGTGCAGGTATATCCGCCTGAGTTTCGCAACCGTATTGATGCAGTGGTGATCTTCCAGCCGCTCCAGCACAGCGATATGAAGAATATCGTCAATCATGAGATCGAACTGGTGCAAGAGCGCATCGACAAACAACTTCCAAGAGGGCGGTCGTTTGCTCTCAGGGTGACTGAGGCAGCGCAGGACTTTCTGTTGCAGGAGACGTTGAACAAGCATAACAGCATTGCTGAAGTGAAGCGCGTAGTCAATCGTCAGATTGAGACGCCGCTTGGGCGCGAGCTTCAGCGTGGCACAATCAAGGGCGGCGATGTAGTACAGGTGTCGCTCGGCGCCGATGGCGCTCTGTCATTCGCTCTTGAGCGAGGCGTTTCGGAAGAAGAGTCGTTAGCAGCTCGCGTGGCGGCGCAACCGTCCGAGTTTCAATTCCGCTTACAGCGGGCTAAACAAATTGTCGAGTTGATGCTTTCGGAAGGGCATCAGCTGGCGACATACAGCATGAGTTGTCCTCACTCATCGGTGCATACGTCGATGGAGAAAGGGGCTTTGATCCAAAGGGAGCTTGAGCGGGTCTTTCTTGCTCACAACGTGCGTAGCCAGGTCGACGGAGAGCAAGAACTGGTCTTTATCTTCAGAACTATCGAAGACATGGCTGTTCTGATTCGCGAATTCTATGGTGAGCCGAATGTGACTCGCCGCTAGTTTCACGCGTGCGCAGTCAGCCGTCGCACCTTTTGAATGAACACTTTAACAGCCTCAGGCAAGAATGTCTGAGGCTTTTTTCGGAGGTTAAAATGACTGGCTATGATTCCTATCCTCTTAGCGCCGAGCGTCTGGAGCGGGCGTTTCTCGTCCTTCTGGAGTGCCAGGAGCAACTGAGGCAATTAAGTGAAGGTACCTGCATCCAATTTTCACTGGAGGCAGACGAAGACAAACTTGAAACTTGTCTTGCCTACTTCCGGCAGCAAGGAGTGAGGCTTGAGTATTTAGGCGTTTCAATCAGCGGTTTGCGCAATTTGCAGCTGACCGCTTCCTGATAGAGCTTTAGCGGAGGGCCTTGCCGGTCGAGGGCTCTCCGCTGCTCTCAGGCGGAAATTCTGCGTTGTTGAGAACGTGGCCGCATTTTTTGAACGGATCGGTCAATTTAGATTACCGGTTGTGCAGGCCTGGCAACAGCGGTTGCCGGCGAAATTCAACCGGATAGCAAGGAGGGGAAAATGTTTTCTCCACCGGTGTTGGCCCTGATTGCGCTGGCAATGCTCCCACTTGCATCCGGCGCATTTTTTTCACTATTGCCTGGTGTGCTTGTGTCGTTCAGCCTGGGCTCAATAGTCCTTTTCTTTACCTGTCGGCGATACAAGCGCCTAGCGCTCTACCGGCAAATCTGCCGGGAAACTGCGCGGTTGTATTACAATCCATCCGCGCTAAAGAGCGACTGGCAACAGTCGCATCTGCTTCGCACAGCAATGAGATCCGACCGAGATGCTCTCAGTCTGGCTCAAGCTATGCTTGATTCTTTGCAGGATAGCAACACCAGGATTTTGAGCAAAAGAGAAGTTGAGATAGAGGCTTCTCTTGATGCTGTGTCCGATGTTACCGTCAAAATTCTCAGATCGGCAGTGGGCTATCTCAAGGTTAGCCGTTTTGGCGGTGCAGAAACCGCTAGCCAGGCTCTTCGCGCTCTGGCTGAATTCAAGCAAACAAGAGCAATTGTCATAGACTTGAGGGACAATCCGGGCGGCCAATTACGGACGGCCCTTAAGCTCACCAGTCTATTTCTGGAAGCTGGCAAGATCGCCACTATAAGACAGCGATTACCGGGAGAACCCGGTTGTCCTACTTACCACAGCATGGCTTTCGAACTTTCTGCCACCGCAATCGAACTTGAAGGGAGAGCGACATCTCCTCTCAGTTCTCTGGAGCGACACACCGAGTCGCGTCTTCCTTACATGGCGGGCGGCAAGCAGCTTGTGGTGCTGGTTAATGAAGCGTCTGCCTCGGCCGCGGAACTGATGGCAGGAGCTTTGAAAGACAACAGAGCGGCCACCGTAATTGGCACGCCGACATATGGCAAAGGCACCGGTCAGAGTGTAATCACACTCAAAGGTGGAGCGCAGTTAACAGTTACGACAATGCAATACTTCACGCCCAACGGATTATATCCTGGTGATGGCAATGGATCTGGTCCCGGGATAGTCCCGGACATTGTAGTCAGGCAAAACGATGGTACTGGTGAAGGCGCAGAGGAAGACACTCAGCTGCAAAAGGCATTGAATCATCTGAGCAGCAGAGGCGCTTTTCGTTCGCTGCCGGCGCCGATCGCACCGGATGTCTCTTTGGCCCGCATCCTCAGCTTGTTGAGGAGATGATCTGACGTAAGCCTGCCACAGTCACTCCTTTTATCTCGGCTCAGTCACCATAACTCGGTAGCCGGCAGGCAGAAGTTTTTTTGCGGTCTTAAAACGCATCAGTAGCGATGCAAGAACAATCTTTAAAGTGACGTCCTTTGCCGGGCGCCACCAGTCTTTTGGGAGGCTGATATGACTACGCGTAGAAAAGTCACTATTCTGGGCTCCGGACCGGCTGGATACACGGCAGCAATATATGCAGCCATGGCCGGTCTCGAGCCTCTTTTGATTCATGGTCCAAGCACTGGTGGGCAGCTGATGCTGACCACGTCCGTGGAAAACTTTCCTGGTTTTGCAGCAGGCGTTATGGGCCCCGACCTTATGGAGGAAATGCGCAAACAGGCAGAGCGGTTAGGCACGGATTTTTTGCAAGATTTAGCGGAGTCAGTCGATTTGGCGTCCCCGCCCTTTCTTGTGAAGACTGCCAGCCAGGAAATCTTGACCGACACACTGATCATCGCTACGGGAGCCAAAGCAAAACAGCTCGGACTGCCCAGCGAGAAAAGCCTGACTGGTCGTGGCGTCTCTTACTGCGCTACTTGTGACGGGTTTTTCTTCAAAGATAAGACTGTCTACGTTGTAGGCGGTGGAGACTCGGCAATGGAAGAGGCGACTGTACTTGCTCGCCTGGCTAAGTCTGTAATCATCATCCATCGTGCGGAGTCATTTAAGGCGTCGCAAATGATGATAGAAAGAGCGAAGAGCGAACCAAAAATCAGCTTTTTGCTCAATTCTGCGGTGGAAGACATCCTTGATGCAGAAAAAGGCGACGTCACCGCCATCAAGGTGAAGAATATCAACACAGGAGATGTGCAGGAACTGCCTGCCGATGGCGTTTTTGTCGCCATTGGACATCAACCGAATACAGAGCTGTTTAAAGGACAGTTGGAGTTGACGGAGTTGGGCTATATCAAGACCGATGGTGTAAAAACCACTGTTGATGGTGTCTTTGCTGCTGGCGATGTTATGGATGAGCGCTACAAACAGGCCATAGTTGCAGCTGGAAATGGCAGTGCTGCGTCGCTGGAAGCACGGTGGTTCCTGGCAGACAAGGAAAGTAAGCCGACCTCGGGCGGCAATGAATCGTCCTAATTCTCAAAGGGCCACTGGAGACGAGTCTGATTCTCTGCATTCCTTGGGCCAATTGCCAAAAATCAGTCTGCTTTTCGGGCTGATTTTTGGGGCTTTTCTATCATGCAGTGTAGTAAAACTGACCAAGGCCAAAGCAACAAACGCATCAAGGTCCGAAGCAGACTGCGCATCGAAATGACAATCTCTCGCCCTGCTCAGTATGGATTGACGGGCGTTAGGCGTTGCGCTATGGCGGTGCTCCTTGCTGCGTGAGCTAGTGTGTAGGCGACTGTCCGGACAGTGCAGCACGGTTGCCTGACAAGCAGTGCTGCGGTCGTTCTTCAGCGAAAGTTATGCCGGCAGCAATATATGACGGCAATTGCGCTAGCCTCGATGAATTACCTTGTAGGACTGGAAAATTTTGACATAAGCGCTAATCAATTTCTTCTGCTATCTGCCAAGAGTGGCTTGGGCTCTCGGCTTTGCCCTGCACTGTCGCCTTTTGCCGGGCATTGTTCCACTGCTTCAGTCTGTGTTAGACCGCGGGGAATACCTTTTGCGAAGGAAAGTGCAATGAATTTTCTTGTATACACGCTCTTACCATTTGATGAAATTCGGTGTGTGCCATGGCTGATATTTTGCGGACTTTTGATCATGTCTGTTGTGGTCGGAGGTCAAATCGTTTTCAATAAGGAGGCCAGAATGCGTCGCAAGTCAGAGAATGCAAGAAAAGATATTGACCCGGCATATTGGGGCAGCTACGAAAAGTGAGCAATGGGTCTGGCAAACTTCGCCTTGTGCTTATCATGTCCCTTGCGGAAAACCTGCGTCTCAGGATATTGCAGCATACGGCACTGGCGGACACAGAGCACAGGCTGAGACAATTCGGCTGAAAAGTTGACACCACTTGTAGCGGAGGTTGAATCGGAAAGGTATTCGGCAAGAAAACGCTTGAGATGAGCCCTTGCGCAAAATTGATGATATGTGCCGAGCAAGAATCTTTTGCTTAAAGATATGACCCTGTCTACGTTTTTGAGTGGTCCGTCTTCGCTGTACACATGGCCAATCGTCGTCATATCTAGTTTTCCCAGGTTGTACAAAACACCATTGTGTGGATAGCCATCTGTTCGAATGTGCGACATTGGCTCTAGATGCTTCTCTACGGCAAGTTTAAAAGCACCTGCACTCTGATTGTGCATTACAGCAAAGGCTGCATCCCCTGCTCCGAATTGCAAACGTTCGACCATTACAACAACCTGGCGCTTGTTTTGAAGCGCCCTACCGGGCTTTCCCTTGATTCGCCCTCCATAAAGTGCGTCATCAATTTCGACGAACCCTGACAGCATCTCGTGCTCAAGCTTTAAAGTCATAGCTTCCCGAACCTTGTGCATCATGTTCCAAACTGTCGTCTAGTGCATATCTAGAAGGTTTGAAGCTCGCATAGTGGAAATGCCTCCCTTGTCTTGAGACATGAGAAAGAGGAGCGAAAACCACTTTCGCAGCGGGATTTTGGTCTTGTGAAAAAGAGTGCCCGCGGTAATAGAAGTCTGCCTTCTGCAAAGGGAGCATTGAATCACATGACGCTTGGATAGCCACGTGCCATTGTTGTGCCGGCAATGGGGACATACAAATCCACGCGGCCAGCGATAATCATAAATGGCTTGTAGACACGCTCGCTGAGAATCGAAACGCAGTTGAAAATCCATAAAATTGATTGATTCGTATTCCATAACTTTCGTCTTTTTGGGGCGGGTCACTATAGCATACAGTATGCTCATACCCGAGAATAACGTGAAAGGCACATCCTGTGCCTGTATTTCGATTACTCAGAACGGAATATGTTTCAGAATCCGCGTGGCATGAGCAGGGGCTGGCTTGGGAGCCGGTGCCATTCTTGCTCCATCGACATACTTAGACGTCAGCCTGCTATTGGCTGCATCGGTTAGCGCCATACCAGGAACAGCTGGTAACGCAAAAGCTGAATTCGGAGTTTCGAATACCACTCTTGCTGCCCTGAAGAGATAGTGCATTATCCACTCATTGAGTAAATAAGCACATTCTTCATCAGGCAAATCACCAATACAGCCGTCTTTTACCTCGTGGTTAAACAAGTAAGAGACGATCGGACTGCGAAAATCATTTTCGAAAATCCGAAGAGAAGTCTTCCCAGACCTGGAGCGAAAGTAGAATCTTTCACCCCCACGAAGCCGACCTTCAATTTGCACCGGAGTTTCAGAACAAGTGACTTCGAGCTCAAGAATCTGTCCGTAGCATTGCATTCCAGACAACGAAATGTTTGTCAACATTGAAAGATCACCGCAAAGGAAGCCAGAACTCTTCGGTTATCCAAACCAAGATTTCGGCAGGTTAATGCGGACAGTCCATCTGACCGCGTGCCTTTTCATCACTAAACAAACTTCTAGGGGACAGTGTGCGTGACCGGTGTGGAAAAGATCACCTATGTTCGCATGAGTGGGAATTTTTGATTATTCCCTCTGCTAGAGTGAGAAGATTTCCGGCATTCTGAACATGGAAAGAACAGACCGCGCGTTTGTAGTAATGCTGCTCCCCCATCGGAAAGTGCCGAGCTCCAAGCGCTTGTTCGAAGTGCGTTCGGGCTTCTGATAGATAGTGATTGACCTCGTCATTTTCGCATTCGCTTTGCTGTGCGAGTTCCTCTAGATAGCGCAGCCTTAAAAGGGTTTCAAGGAGCGGATCTTCCGAAGCATTTCGTACTCTTCTCAACCAGGTTGCATAAGAAAAGCCGGCAATGAAGCCGCTCATAGCGGCGACGAAAAGTGTCAGGTAGGCCGACATGTTCATAGATTCTCTCGTGTCGATCGGTTCATCGGTGCTTCCTTACGTTCTGGCGGTGCAGGTTTGGTCAAATCCGCAATTCGTGTCGGTTCGATCGTGATGGTCGTCATAGCTCAGCTTCTCCGATGGAAATGTGGGTGTCTCAGGGACTGGCTTGAGGTAAAAGGGCCATCCGTGGCTGAGTGCTCTGATCCGTCAGTTTGTTACTTGAACTGTCATCGGAAACTCAGACCCGAGACTGTAACTGTTTGCGAGGCGGTGATTTCGAGGATTTCGATTTTGACAACGCGGGAGGTCTGAATCAGTCGTGGACTATCTGGGTTCGTCCAGAACCGCAGTGGCTGCCCCACGGTGATGGCTGGAGATGCACTGCGCGTAACGGCATCGCAGATAATGGTTCCTTCCCTTTGCCCGCCAATTGTGCCCGATTGGTCCGTGGTCTCGACACGTTCCCAAGTCCAGATGCCATTTGCTTCGCATAACTGATACACGGTGCCGGATTTTGTTGTGACTTTGAACTTGCTCATCGTGAATTCATTTCTCCGGTAGTCTTGAAGGTTCTGCTGGAAACCAGCTCAATTGCGCTCAGGCACATTGACCGGGAGCGCATTCCATGTACCTGCGTCGCTGTGGTGTGATGGTGTTGCGATAGCAACGACCGCGTTCATCAACGAGTGTCCGGCCTACGTCGAAATTAGGCTTGTATGTATTGACAGGTTTTCTCGTTCCGTCCCTTTCAATCACATAGCGCTGTCCATCGGGGCTGGTGTGAATCTCAAATCCGTCGGAAGTGTACTCTTTCATGTGCATGCTCCTTTTGAAGCAGGTGGGTTTGCAATCTGGCAAGGTGGACCATTGGAAGGAGCCCGGCCAGGTCGGTTATGAGCGTTCTGCGGCACCACAAGTAGTGGCATGGTCTAAAGGACTCTAGGCAAGACCAGCAACACTCCGTACCACTCATGCAATATGAGCTCAGAATCCTTGAGTAGTGCGGTGATTGGTGGCTTGTGGGTGGTTTGCTCGCAAATGGCTCGGTCGAAAAGATTGCTTCCTGTATAGCAAACATAAGGATGGGTAAGCTCGATAACTTTTGCGATGCCGACGATTGTCCCGATGGGCAGAGAAGCGGGCTCCTGGGATGGTTGAGAAAGATTTTGCCTAAAAAGGTTTTGTTGAATGAGTAGGAATCGAGGAGGTTGTAACCTGCTACTCTTTTGCTATATAGGATATTGCCTAAATGTTTTTAGACTGTTTGTTGCTTGAATTTAAGTTGTTCGCGGAGCTCACAAAGGAGGTAAAACGAAGACATTGCCGCCCAGAAAGAAGAAAAATGAAGATAGCCGGTCACGAGAGTTTTTAACAATTGGGGAGGTGGAGCAACTTGTTCAGTCAGCTCGCACCGGCAAAAGAAACGGCTTGCGCGACGCTGCGCTAATAGTGCTCTGCTATGACCTGGGTTTGCGAATTGGAGAGGCTACACAGTTGCGCTGGCGAAACTTGGATCTGCAGACAGGGATGGTCAGGCTTCATTCGGGAGAAAAAGTGCTGGGAGAACGCGCTTGGTCGCTTCTTCTTCAGCTGGTTAACCAGGGTCAGTGTTCTCGCTTTGTCTTTGCTGCGAAGAAAAACAAACCCTTAAGTACTCGAGCGGCAAGACAGATTATTTCCCAAGCTGCAAAACTGGGACAGGTTTCTGTGTCAGTGCATCCAGATATGCTTGTCTACACTAGATGTCTGCAGCTTGCAGCCGCTGGTAAATCTGCCGAAGAAATAGCGGTTTTCCTCGGGCATTCAACTCTTAAAGCTGCTGAGCGTGCAATTAAACAGGTGAGTGGCTGGCGAGAAGATGAATCTGGACTGGTAGGACCTTTCGTGTTGCTAGGGCTTAAGAAAAATCGGCAGGTTTGGCGAATACAGGTACCAGCGAGCACATGTAATCTTGGTCCTGGTCTCGACACCATAGGCTTAGCGGTGACAAGCTATGCTCGGCTTGAGTTCAGGAAAAGGCGCCGCGGGGATGGAGCATTCTTGCGACTTGATGGAGCACTGGCAAGCAAGAGCAGTGACAAAGATCAAGGTGATCTTATCTACAGTGTACTTAAGAAAGTATGGAAAAACACTCCGGAGATACTAAGCGAGATGCAGCTTTCAGTTGCTGCAGATGTACCGCTTGGCAGTGGGCTGGGGATCAGTGGAACAGTAATTTTGGGAGCTCTCTGGGCGTCCTATGTTCTGAAAGATCGGATTCCGAATTCTGCTCAATTGCTTAGAGAATCAATTGCTATTGAAGGTCATCCTGAGACTTTGGCAGCAAGCCTTCTGGGAGGCCTTGTTGTTAGCGGATTGTCCTCTGATGGCACTATGGTGCTGACTGAGAAATTGGCGTGGCCAAGTGATTGGGGAATTCTTGCGATTGTCCCACCCTACAATCTCAACACGCCCCTGGCAAGGGCTGTTTTGCCAAAAGAAGTCTCGCTTGCAGACGCTATATTTAACATGCAAAGAACAAGCTTGTTTCTTGCAGCAGTATCTAATCATGACGCAGCGATGCTCAAGCAGGTTCTTTCAGAAGACCGACTGCATGAACCTTTTCGCCATCATCTTGTACCTCAACTTCGGGAGCTTCGCAGGGAATTGGCGGACGAGGATACTATTGGTTGCGTATTGAGCGGCGCTGGTTCGTCTGTATTAGTATTGGTGCATGCACGTGATGCGGAACGCATTAAGAGCGGGCTGATCAAGTGGCGCGATAGAAAATCAATCCAGTACAGGTTGTTGGATTTGCAGTGCGATTCGCTGGGGCTTCGACATATCGATTGAATGTTGCTTTGTCAAGGATTTCGGCAAGTTTGGCTTTGACAGTTCGGCAATGTTATGAAACCGTCACAGCCAAGAAGCCCTAACAGAGAGGGTGTAGAACTACAGTGGCGGCTCGTTCAAAATACTAAAATTCGATTTTGAGCTTCCTGGCTTTAGGATGAGCATATTGTGATGGGTCAGGAGATGTAAGCCATGTTGAGCCCGAATGCAGCGCAGATAGCAGCCCAAATAGAAAGAGGAAACACAGAATTAGCATGGTACCTGACACAGCAAGTGAACGCGCGTGCCTGCCCGGAATCCTTCTCAATTCTGATGGAGGAATTGCTGAATATTGTCAATGAATCGAAAGATAGGCAATGGGTCGATGCTGTTCGTAGTAAACATGATGCGGGACTATAATACGTTGCGGTGTTCTTTTGCGGTGCTTGCTTTTGCAGCAGTAGCCATTCAGCCAGGCAGCGCAAAGTCAAAAGAGACGGTCGACGGTCGCTTTGTTCAGATGGCAGTCGAGCAGCTAAACAGCAAGCACTGCAAAGAAGCAATAAATTACGCTGACGAAGCTATTAAAGCTAATCCAAGAAATGCGGACGCCTATCTGGTAAGAGCGAAGGCCTACTTCGAGCGTCGCCCTGACAAGGCCTTAATCGACGCCAAAAAGTGTCTGGAGATAAATCCTAAAATCGCAGATGCACATCTGGTTAGAGCCAAGAGTTTGTTCATGTTGGAGAGTGACTCTAAGGAGGCGTTTGCTGAATTGAAGACAGCCTTGGAACTCAATCCCAAAATTGAAGGAGCCTACGATTTTCTTGGTATTGGGTATGCGAGCCAAAAAGACTATGGCAAAGCCCTGGAGTGCTTTAGTAAAGCAATTGCCGTTAATCCGGAAGACCGAAAACAATTCTTCCACAGGGCCACTGTGTATGAAGCGCTCGGAAGAGACGATAAGGCGATACAAGACTATTCAACGGTAATAAAGAAATGGCCTGGCGACAAGCATGCGCATGAAAAGCGCGCTGGCGCTTACGAGCATTGTGGGCAACTCGAAAAGGCTTATGCGGATTTGACTGAGGCCGTTCACCGCTCCAAGGATGCGGGGAAATATCTGGATCGCCGTGCTCGTGTTCTCAGTCGGTTAAAAAGGCACCGTGAATCAATCGATGACTATAGCCGGTTGCTCTCCCAAAATGACCTTGATTTCGATATTTACCGACTCAGAGGTGATGAGTACATGGCCATCAAAGACTACGCCAATGCGATTCATGACTATGACGAGGCTGTCAAGCTTGCTCCCCAGGTTGCGATACTGCACGAGAAAAGGGCCCGTGCTCTCGATTTTCTGGGGCAATCAAAAAACGCCGCGGAAGAAAGAGCAAAGGCAATGAGATTGCGCAGCGGTCCGGCTGAAAAGAAACTGTGAAGGGCGCTAGAAGGCGAGTAGTCGCTTATCTGGTTGGGCTTTCCACAGCACTTTAACAACAGCTAATACTATAAACTAGCGTAGAGAGCGGCATTTTTTGAGAGCACCAGGCTCTCAAGTTCACTGTTTCCGCCCTTGCACGCGACGGTTTGCACTTCTTTTCTTGGTATTTGATTAGCAGTCCAGCTCAGATGGGCATTCGTCCATGCGCTCCGCTCTCACAAGAGTGCGGATTATGGTTCCGAAAAAGGTTGCGCAAAACAGCGCCAGAGGCAGCCAAATCAGCAAGTTACTCATTGGATTCTCTCCGTTTCAAGGTTCGTTCAGGTAAGTGCCGATGTTTCAATGGACCGGTCTGAACGATCGTAAGGCTGTGTCGATACAGGGTGGATGTTCAGTATTTGCAACAGGTGCGATAGGTATCGCCTGGCGCTCCGGCAATACGGACAGCGAATTGATTAAGCTGCCACCTGTAGCCTGTCACTTTGACGAGCACAATCACGGTTGGCTCGACACCGCAGCCCACCTCTTCTCTATGTGTCACCCGCACTTCCGATTCGATAAGGGCATTGATAATCCTTTCATAGAGGCGAGACAGATGCTCTCGATTCACTTGAAACCTGTGTGTGTCCTGGATCTCTCTGCAAGAGAGCATGGCTATGTCCAATTTCAAGGTCCACTGAAGTGACCATTGCATCCGGAAGGACCTGTTGGATTGCAGCTCAGCCACGAAGATTGTTTCCCGTGGCATTTTGATGAGGAGTGTGATCTACCGCTCTTAGCCTGCACGGTTCGATCACACTATGCCAAATTTAGCTCAGTTAGCGACTGCCGAAGTTCCCACGGCGCGTCTCCACCCAGTCGATTGCGTCGCCAAAGATGGTGCTGTAGACAGCGACATCGCTACCCCGGTAACGTCCCCGGCGCAACTTAGGATTAGTCGTGTAGTTGGGGCGCTTGTTGCCCATCCAGTTCGGCTGCTCCGGCACCGTCATCTTGACGTTGAAGTCGCAACTGCCGTCGTCTTTCAGGTAATAGGCTCGACCGCAAGCAGTGTAGCAACGCCCATCCCATGAAATGCTCTCGCCGTCATCGGTTCGGATGGAGGAATAGGGGGCGATCAGGTAAGTCTTGCCCTTCTTGTCGTGATAAGTTCTTGGCCTCAACCCATTACCCCAGATCAGCTCACCATCATCCGTGGTGATTAAAGCGTGTGGATTTACCGTATATACGGTGCCTTTGCTGCTGATGAATTCGTAGGGCTTCAGATCCGGCGAGTCAATCCTGAGAACGTGTCCGCCGAAGGTCGAAGGGGGGGTGTTGTTGGTCATCTCCTTAAGCTTTCAAGGCCCTCAAATAAACCGTCACCAGATGGGCCTGGATGTGGTGCGGTGTTGGCGCAGATTCATTCACGAAAGCTCTCGCGAACCTAAAATCCAAACAGTAAGCCAATCTCAAACAGCATGACGCTGTTCAAGAGAATTGCAGGGAAAGGTGCGCAGGCTTGCTTTTGGTTTTGCGGTCGCCGTTGAGTTGGTGAATGAAGAAGTGATTACTTCTAACAAATGCGCCAGCCTGAATCAAATGGAAACATGGGGTTGGCAATCTTCTGCCTTTAGCCGGTCGAATCTGTATTGGTGCGCCTCTGCAGGTCCTCTTCTGGCAATTTATTGAAAACTGCGGACTTTCGTTTCGAGAAATTTGAATTCGCGCAACCAGCAAGCTATTACAGAGGCATTACAGCGCCTAGCTTCGTCGTTGTAGCGTCATCATTACGGTGGCAGGGTAGCGCAGCATGCAAGCTATTACAGAGGCATTACAGTGTCTCTTGATGGCACAGCCAAACCAGGTATTGCAGACGCCTTACACTCCAGAACGAAACGTCAGCGCTACAGGCTGGTTACGCATCGCGTAATATTATCAATGCACTATAAATAACGAAGTTATTTGTGAGATATGAGTGCGAAGGAATGAATTGCCATGGCCAACATTTTGCTTGTTGAGGACGATACAACGGAAGGAAACATCATTAGTGACTTTCTGACCAAAGAACTCCACTCGGTCGTGTATGTGCCGAACGGTAGAGATGCCTTACAGCAAGCTCGTGATTTCAGTTTCGATTTAATTGTATTAGACCTTGGCCTGCCGGATCTCAGCGGCATAGAAGTCCTCACCACACTGAGGGCGGAAGGTTTGGCTGTACCGGTTCTTATTCTCACCGGGCGCAATAGGAGCGAGGAAATCATATCCGGCCTGGATTGTGGAGCTGACGATTATTTGACCAAACCGTTCAACATTATGGAGCTTGCGGCGCGCGTGCGATCGTTGTTGCGCAGATCATCGGGCTCCGTCACGGACATTTTGAAGTACGGGTATGTCTGTCTCGACGCACAGAATCACAGAGTCACCATATCCGGTGGCGAGGTTTCACTTTTGCCCAAAGAGTTTGCGCTGCTTGAGTATATGCTGCGCAACCCTAATCGCGTTTTCAGCGCTGATGCTCTGCTCAAGAATGTGTGGAAATCGGGCGAAGAGGGTGGTCCGGAATTAGTGCGCACTTGCATGTCTCGCCTGCGCCAGCGTCTGGAAGTGGAAGGATTGGATTCTATTATCGAAACTGTATACGGTGTTGGTTATCGGCTCAGGCGCCTTATGGAAAGCAGCGACTGACTGCAAGCGAATTCTGTTTACGTTGCCCTTTGATCTGGTTTGCGCGGTAGTTTGATCCAAAAGGTGCTGCCCACGGCCACTTCGCTTTCTACGCCTATGGAGCCGCCATGCGATTCTACGATTGCTCTTGAGATGGCGAGCCCAAGTCCTTTGCCACCCTTTTCCAGCGCGTCTGAGACGGCAACCTGCCTGAACCTGTCAAATATTGTTTTTTGCATGTCTCTGGGAATTCCTCGCCCCTGGTCCTTCACTCTAATCTCTATCCATTCAGAAGATTCAAGAACACTTAAGACGACCTGGCTTTGAGGCGGTGAAAACTTTATGGCATTGGCGGTTAAATTGACGAGCACCTGGACAAGCCGGTCGGCATCGCCAATCAAGACTGCATTGGTGTCAGGCAGAATTACATCTACCGCATTTTTTTCTGCTAAATAACTCACGGCCGCTTCCACTTGGTCAAGAACGCGCGAGATCTTTACGTCGGTCAACAGCAATGTCATTTGTCCGGACTCAAAGCGGTTCAGGTCGATTAGTCTATTTACTAAAGTCTCCAGTCTCTCCAAACTCTCTAGCAAAGACGGCAACAAACGCTTGCCGGATTCATCAATTTCATATGCGCCCGTTGATTGCATCTCAAGAAAGTTTTTCACGGCAGTAAGCGGTGTCATCAGATCGTGGCTGACCATCATTAAGAAGTCTTGTTTGAGCCGATCGAGCTCCAGGTGCTGTTCTTTTTCTCTGCGGGCCGACTCTTCCAGGGCTGCTGTCATTTTATGGAAAACGCTGTCGAGCTCTGTTATTTCGTCATGACCTTCCAATCGTGGGTGCAGCGGAAGCGCTTTGGCAAAACGGGCTGTATTATCCATCAGCTGAGCAAAACGAGTTGCAGTGCTTCGGTTGAACAGTAACGCCAAAAGCAAGGTAATGATGAGATTAGCGCTAGACCCGGCAATGAGCAATTGTTGCAAGCGGGCCATATTCTCAGCCTGAATGGCAGGGCTGGTTTCAGCAATTTCACGTTCTTGCTCGATCGCTTTTTCGATTTCGCTGCACAGGGATTCATTGATTGTCCTGAGCTGTTGCCTGTACTCCCGAGCCTTTTCGAATTCGCTCAAACGAACAAGTGGATCGGCGAGGGCCAGGCATTCAAGCCCTGCCGCAATCTGTGTTTCAATTCGCATCAAAGACTGACGCTCGGAAGCAATGGCGGCAGTCATTCTGTCGAGAATCGACAATTCGCCAGCAAAGCGCGCACGCAGCTGATTCTGCTTTCTGACAAAGTCGTTCCAGCCTTTGTCGACAATATCGGCATTTGCATCAACAATAATTTTGAGCAAGGCGCTTAAGTGAGTTACTAATTCGCGTGCTCGATTCGCTCGTCGAGCCTCAAGTCCGGCTTCGGCTGCGACGTTATATAGGTAAGTGACAAACCCGATTTGGCACACAACCGGTATGGCCACTAGTAAAGCCACTTTCTGCCACAGTCTCATGATACGGATCCGATCAAAATACGCTGTTCAACTCTCTTGCGAACCCAAATTTTATCTGCTGTAATCAGGATTATTTGCTGTAGCATTGTTTGGGGAATTGTCAGATAAGCACTCTGTTTTTATCTTGCCGACATTGTCGCTGAAACATTCGGATAAAGCCAGTTTATGACAGGCATCAGTGCAGTACTGTGAAAGAACGTCAGGAGGCAAAGCCTGAAGTTTGATGTTCAGCAGAAAACCAAATTACGAGGCTTGTTTACTTGCCATTGGATTGATTTTGTTGAGTTCCAGCCAGACTTGCCAGGCCAGTCAAGATTGCGACTATTCTCTCAAACAAAAGCACGGATTCAACGGCAACCAGAGGCTCTGCGTTGGCAAGAACATGTGGCGTCTCGATAACCCGGATCTGGGCTATACCGTTGTCGCCAATGATGTATCGGGAAAAATCACAGTATTTAGTGTTAAAAAGAAACTGCGATTTGACGCGCCCTTGAAGGATTTCAACTGTCAGACAGTCAAGCTCTTCAAAATTGCCGCCGGTGAAAGTTTAAATGAAATGAAGTGGAATCGTATTGGCAAAAGAGAATTGCCTGACACGGGCAAAACTACCTGCTTTCAAGCAACCGAGACACGCACATGTTTCCGTGGCAGTCAGTCAGGTGGTTTCCTGTCCGGCTCCAAGTATCAGGTCAAAGTAAAGTACACAGTCTGGATAAGCGACGACATTTTGGTGTCGAAGCAGCTATCCAGAATTCTTGCTGAATTTCAAGGAACTCCAGATCTTGGCGGTGTTCCAGTTAAGCGAATCACAGAATACAGCGACAGAGATAAGCCAACAATAAACTTAGAAACCACACTAATAGGACGAGAACGGCTTAGTGCCGTGACCTGGAAGACTCCGGCTCTCTTTTCCTCAGCGCACAAACTGGCAGATGTTATCAACACTACAGATGAGTCCGTGCTGCAAGACCTGATCGGAAATTGAATCTGATTGGCTATTCTCTGCCTGCTACATGGTTTAGTAAAACCGAGCAGAAAAAACAAGAATCTGGTGTCTCAGTTACATCAACCAAGGCAGTCGATTCTTGTAAGAATTGCGACCCAAAGGACAAGAGTTGATTGTACGGAACAATTCAACTCCAGCCTTTGTGGTCGCAGGGGGATGCTTGCTGCCGTTATCTCTTGAGCAGTTGGACTGCTTTCTCGGAGAGCGGCTTGACGAGCCAGATGGACTCCTGGTCCAGACAGGTCTGGATCCATTTCGGAACATCCATGCGCAGATGATCGGGAATCATTTCCTTCGGCTCCAGGCTGTTTAGCACGCAAACCCACGCCTCCTGCGGTCGCGTCAATTGGACGCCGTTGTCCTTGAGTTTCTGGATGCCGGCTTTGTAGGCGTTGATGTTCGCCTCTTGCTCGGCGTAGGAGAACTGGTAGCCCTTGGCCACGTTCCACAAAGTGACGTGGTAGTGGCTCGGGCATGTCTCAAGCGCGTCCAGTCCGCAGGCTTTCGCAACCGCTTCCCAGCCGGCGTGAGCGAGTTTGCCGACGTCGGGGATGGGAATCGAGTTTTGTCCAGGGAAACGATCGAGCTTCCAGGCGCGTTTGAACAAGCGCATGAAAAGCTTGGGCCGATCCATGAACGTGAAAGGCTTGGCGATGAACTGGTCGAGCTCTTTGCCGCCGCCGCTTTTGGCGATGGTCGAGCCCGGGAAATAGCTGTACAGCGAAGTCTCAGCTGTGACCAGGTCGGCGGTGACACCGTCTACGGTCAAGCGTTTAGACAGGACCGCATCGTCATAGGGGTAGTCGAGAAGCGAGCAATCATTGGCGAGTTTGGTGCCATCAAAGCGCCTGTCGCGCAGTGCGGTGCTGAGAATCAGTTCGGCTTTGCCTGACTTGTAGTCGCCCAGCCACGCGAAAACCTTGATTTTCACAAAGTCGCGTTTGATGATCAGGCAGCCGTTCTTGTGCTCGTAGAGGCTGGACACGTAGGGAAAGCGCACCAGCGCCTCGCCGTTGCGGCCTTTGATGTTGTTGCCGTTGAGATTCGACACTTCGTCCCCAGGGAAGAAGCCGGCCTGAGTTTCACGGAGTTCTACACGGCCTCCGATTTTCGGGCCCAAGAGAGCTTTGATTTGGGGAGAAACCATGTGCGTCAGAACAAGCTCATCGGTGGCATTCGCCAGCGGGCTTGGACCGAGCATTTGAGCAGGGTCGTATTTGTGGAACTGGTCCATCCATACTACTCCTCTGTTTATTTCGGACGTGGATACGAGCCCGCCGGAAAGCACGTCCGTGCGCTTCCCGGCGGGTTCTACTTCAGAGGTGCAACTGAAAAACGCAGCACCGCTTTTTCTTGCAGGGTCGCTTAGGCGAGGCTGCTTTACTGGCGGCGCGAA
>JBGAVL010000071.1:21684-22107 GCA_044228145.1 Obscuribacteraceae bacterium (SeqCode) | reverse complement strand
AACGACACGCGGCTGAGGCTCTTGCATAACCTGGCCAGAGTCGAAGAGATGTGCGTATGCGATCTTGCCGCCACGGTACAAATGACACCTCAAGCAATTTCAAACCAGCTTCAGCGGCTTGCAGATCGCGGTATTGTTGCCACCAGGCGTAGTGGCAATATTATTTACTATCGCGTCGTTGATGAGTGTGTAATTGGCTTATTGCAAAAGGCTATGTGCTTGCTAACCGATAGCGAGTCTCGTGATAAGTAGTTTGATAAGGAGAATAAATAATGGCTGATCAATGTTGTCCGTCGAGTTGCTGTGATGGCAAAGAATGCACTCCTTGCAAAGGCTGTGATTGCTGCTGTTGCTGCTGCTCGATTTACGAGGAAGGCAAAAAATGCGCTTGTTCGCCTGAGTCGCCGTGCGAGACGCAGACAG
>JBGAVL010000071.1:0-21674 GCA_044228145.1 Obscuribacteraceae bacterium (SeqCode) | reverse complement strand
AATAGCCTGCTGAAAAACGCACAATATTTAGTTGCCCGATACCTTGGTACTAGGTGTCGGGCATATAGTTTTTGCAGTTGGCGATTGGCTTGTAGACAGAAAAGTAGAGCCTTGAAGATCAACGTGAAAAAATCTAGAACAAGGTCAAATTGGATTTATTTGGCCAGGGTAAGGCAGAGGGTAAGGCGCGCTCTCGGGACTACCCCAATAAAAAATCGGCTAACCTCTGGAGATTGCCGACTTCATTGACCTTTTAAATGGTTGCGGGGGTAAGATTTGAACTTACGACCTTTGGGTTATGAGCCCAACGAGCTACCGGACTGCTCCACCCCGCGACTTACGATCTTACCAGGATGAGGCCTTGCAAGGCAGCAATCAAGGTAATGACAATTTGAATGTTAACATAGTCAGCCTTTGCCTTGCCACAGTCGGCTTTTGGGCGGTACTTTGCTTATTGGGTAATTCGGGACTGAGATTTGGCGCGGAAAGGAAAGGATTCTCACCTTATGAAGGCAGTTTTGCAGCGAGTGTCCCGGGCCAGTGTGACAGTGGACGGGCAGATAGTGGGCGCAATTGACGGTTGGGGGTTCATGATCCTCCTGGGAGTCGAGCAAGGCGACACAGAGAGAGATTCGTCGTATCTTGCGCAGAAGTCCACAGAGCTGAGAATCTTCAATGACCAGGCGGGCAAGATGAATCTCTCCTTGATGGATGTCGAAGGCGGTTGCCTGGTGGTTTCGCAATTTACCCTGGCTGCAGACTGGCGCAAGGGGCGCCGGCCTGGATTTACGCGGGCTGCAGCGCCGGCTGAGGGCGAAAGGCTATATCTGCACTTTGTGGAACAGCTCAAGAGCCTCGGTGTGAAGAAGGTCGAAACAGGTGTGTTCGGAGCCGACATGAAGGTCGAGCTGGTCAATGACGGGCCTGTGACCATGCTTTTGGAAAACCGTTTTGCGGAGACGGTTGCGCAGAGCTGATTGCCTGCCGCTGCAAAGAAAGGCACATGCTACGAAAGCGGTCGACGCATGGCGTCGACCCTACAAAACCGGGCGACGCATGGCGACGCCCCTACGAAGCCGGGCGATGCATGGCATCACCCCTACGAAATCAGCATAGCTTCGGGTTTGGTTTCTCTGTCCAGGATTTTGCCGACGTGCTGGCGAAGGTTGCGTTGAATCTTGTCGGGCGTTTCGTCTGCTGAAACAACGACGAAAGGGAATTCAGTCATCATCTGCTCGTATTCGAACATGATCTGGGATTGATAGAGTTTGAACGATTGATAAAGGTCGGTAGACATACCGATGTCGCGCCCGGACTCGTAAAAATCGAGACTGCCGCGGGTGGTAATGATGCGGCGCAGCAAAGGATCCAGTGGCATTTTGAGATAGAAAACCAGATCCGGCTCTACTGCAAAACCATACAATTTCCGCACCCACTGCGGGTCCGCGCCGCGCACGACGTCGCGGGCAAAGGCCGTGTAATAGTAGCGGTCGCAAATCACCATCAACCCTGCTTTCAGTGCCGGCACAATTATGTTATTGAGGCGATCGGCTAGATCGGTGGCATAGAGCAAAGAAAATGTAATCGTGTTGAGGGCGTTTTTGGATTTTGCTTTTTCAATTACGGTGGAAATGAGAATCGACGATTTCCAGCCTGTCACTGTTACGCCAAAGCCCTCTACGGCCAGCCAGTTTTTCAACAATTCGGCTTGTGTCGAGCGCCCAACTCCGTCGGTTCCTTCGATGACAATGAGTTTTCCCGGATAGTCGTGTCTGACCCTCTCGGGCGGTTTAGGCGAATTGTTTTCGTTTTTCATGGATGCGCTTTTCTCCCGCCTCTTAAGTGCGCTCTAATCTTTCTGGCTTTCAATCAGGCTGGCGACTTTGTCGCGAAACAGCATCTGTTGTTCGTGAATTGTCTTGGTCGCAGGCATTACATGGAACTCAAATTCGTCCACCATGCGGTCGTATTCATTGATGATGTTGGATTGAAATATGCGAAAGGATTCGCGCGGATCGCTGGACAGTCCGAGATCCATGCCGGATTCATAAAATCCAGGTGCGCGCATGTTGTTGATGCGTCCGAGCGATACTTCGACAGGCACTTGAAAGTAAAATGTTCCGTCCGGGCGAATCGCAAAACCGTAGAGATTTCTCACCCATTCTTTGTCGACGCCTCGTGAAACGTCACGGGCAAAGGCTGTAAAACAGTATCTATCGGCAAGAACGAAAAGCCCGGCTTTCAGCGCGGGGATGATGATGTTTTCCAGCCTGTCCGCAAAATCGGTGGCATGCAAAATGCTGAAAGTTACAGGAATCAGGGTATTGGAGCGTTTTGCTTGCTTAATCGTTTTGGAGATTAGAGTCGAGGAATTCCATTCGGTGAAGATGACGCTTTTGCCTTTTGATTCCAACCAATTGCGCAAAAGGTCGAGCTGAGTGGACTTTCCTGAGCCGTCTACTCCTTCGACTACGAAGAGCTTGCCTGGAAAGTCGTGTTGTTTGTAAAGGCGCATTTGTGAATTTGACTTTGATCCGCCGCTTTGAGCGGCTGTGTATCTAACTTTTGTGTAATTCTTTTCCGGCGGCATAGCCCGAAATTCAGCAGCGGCCGTCGTTTTCGAATTCGTGCCCCGGCCAAACCGGCAGCAACATCAAGGTATTATATAGTTTTTGAGTGCTACAGTAGTCCCTTCACTTCTTGGTGATGGTCAGTATGAGCAGGAAAATAGCAAGTCATTATGTTTTGAGCCTTTGCGGCTTGATGTTGTTCTGGAGCAGCCAGGAAGCGCAGGCGCTGCCAAAATTGCCGTTTTTCGGCAAGAAAAAGGAAGCACCGGCGCCGCCGAAAATGCCGGCACACATGGATGGCGAAGAGGAAGAGGAGCCTAAAGCTCCCGGTCTGCAAAAATCCATTAAACCCGAGTCGATGCAGCAACATGAATCATCTGACAAGGAAGAAAGGGGCGAATCTGATTCGACTGAAAAACCGGCCTCCAGCGAGTTGAACGAAGGCACAGATGGGCTTTCCAGTTCAGAGGAAGAACAGCACGGCGATAGCGAAGAAAGATCGCGCAGACTTCCTGGTGAAAAAGCTGACCGCTCTGTCCTGGAAGACAACAGAGAACTCGAGCTGCCGGAGCAAAGGAAGGCTGATTCCAGTGTCGACCCACGCCGTCATTACTTGCTAGCCAAAGACTTGCTGCAACAGAAGCAATACAAAGCCTGCCTTACTGAAGTGAATAAGGCGCTGGCGCTCAATCCGCATTATTGGGACGCGATGTATGTGGGATGTTTGTCTTTGCAAATGCAAGAGCGTTATGACGAAGCTATCCGCAAATATCGCAAGCTGGTCAAATACAAACCGGACATGACCGAAGCGCACGTAAATCTCGGCGTACTGCTAAAGAAGACCGGTGAGTTGGACGAAGCAGAAGCTGAATACAGAAAAGCTATCGAAATCAATTTCTATAAAGTCGATCCGCACTACAATCTTGCCAATCTCCTGATTGAAAAGGGAGACCTCGAAGGCGCCCTCGGTGAGCTGAAAGCGTGCGTAAAGCTGTCGCCTAGAAATGCCTGGGTGCACAACAATCTGGGCGTGATCTATCAGAAGCGCAATTATCTGGAAGAAGCGGAAGAGCAGTTCAAGAAGGCTCTCAAACTGGAGCCTGCCAATCGCACTTTCGAGCAAAACCTCAAGTCGGTGCAAGGTCAGTTGAAGAAAAAAGACGTCGGCGCCTAACTGGGAAAAGCCGCTGCGTTCAAAACTTCAGGCGAGAAGGTAATACTATTTGCCACGCGAGTGAGAAATCCGCGTGCGCGCGATAACGGATGCTCCGGGAAAAGTTCGTCGTATTTGATTTCTTCCGCAAGAGTCATCTGTGCGCCTGCCACCAGATTTGGTTCGTATGGATCGCGGCACCAGCCCACTGGATTGCCTGTATCTCTGGAGACCGAGATTTCTCCAGCTTTGAGCAATTGTTCGAAAATCACTGTTTCTCTCGTGCCTACTGGATGGTTTTCAGGACATTGCAATTTGATCACAAAACTAAAATCGCGAAATGGAAAAGTCAGCGAAGCGACATAAGCTACGCCTGAAGGCTCTTGCGGAAATTTGAAGATGGTGCGGGTGCCCAGGAGTCCCTGCACGCGAACGACGTTGACTGAAACAAGCCCGCCGCCCGATTGATTGACGCCGCGCCGGTAGGAGTCGCGCAAGGTAGCCAGGTCATTCAAAGAACAGGGAATGTCCGGCCGAATCGGAAAGTAATGCAAGAAAAGCACTTCGCGCCTTTCGTTGTGCCACGTTATGCAAGTTTCAGTCGATTCAAGCTGAATCCATTCGGAAGTGTCGAAACTGATCGAGCGAATTGAAATCATCAAAAACTCGATTAGTTGACCTGTAGCCCGAGGTCCTGGGTAAGAAGCACTTCCAACTCTTGTCCCGGGCTCAAGCTGACATTGTCGCCAGAGCGGAAAAGCGCCACTGCCGAGCTGCCAATCAGCGTGGCTGCCGCCGGTGCGCCCAGAGTAGCGATATTTGCGGCCAAAAGTGCACCATTTCTTGAACCATCAGAGTTGATGCCGGCCACCGATTTCACGCTGCCGGAAACTCTGCTACCAAAGCTGGTGCCTGGATCGAGCTGGCCTTTTTCATTGCTTGTGCCTTTGCGAAATTCCAGTGCGGCATCAAGCGGAATCACTTCGCCTGTTGGCGTGACGATTTGTTCGAGCTTGAGCCCGATCTTAGCGGCGCGACTGATCAGCCTTGGTTTTGCCACTTCCACTACGCGTCCGCGCACGAGACTGCCTCTGGGCAAAAGAAGTTGTGTTCCCACAGCCAGATCGTCTTTTACATGTGCTTCGAAAATATCGCCCGGCTTGCTTTCTTTCGCATCGACCATGCATTCCAAAACCAGTTTCAATCGTGTTTCTGTTGGCAAAGTTGTAGATTGAGCGCCTATTTTAAGAGCGGTGCCAGGTCCATCATCGGAGCCGATGCGCGTGCCTTCGGTGGGTGAATAAGAATGCTCGGCGAATTCAGGCAGATTTTTCGGCTCCATCGACTTGCCGGGTGCCAGGCGCGACGGTGCAATTGCCGGTGCATATCGAGGTGAGCGCGAATCGTTGCGGGCAGCCTGCGCCGGGGGTGCAATTTGTGCAAGTGCCACCATTGACACAGTTGCCAATAAAAAACTGGATTTTGCGCGACAGTTGAACATATCTATTTGTGACCTGAAAGAAGTAGGCTTGGCTAAGCTTTTACCGGTTCTAAAGAAATGGAGTCTAAGAGAGATTCTACAGGTGTTGCCTTAAGTGCGCAAAACCTTTAGCGCGCGCTCAACCTTTTCCACGTCTTCAGGCAGATCTACAGCCAATGAACGACCTTCGATATATGACACTTTTATGGGAATACCGTTTTCAAGTGCTCTGAGCTGTTCGAGTGTTTCACTGATCTCCAATGGAGTTGGAGTTAGTGCGGCGATTTTCAAGAGGCATTCTCGACTGTAAACGTAGAGGCCAACATGACCTAGATATTTACGCTCGGCAAAGCAGCGATCGTCTCTGTAAAAAGGAATGGGCAAGCGCGAAAAATAAAGGGCAAAGTCGTTCTTGTCGACCACAACCTTAACCACATTCTGACTGAAAGCTTCTTCCTCGACTTTGATATTCCAGGCCAGCGTGCCCATCTGCAAATCGTGATCTTTGAGAAAAGGAGCAAATGCCTGCTCCACGGCTTTTGGATCGATGAGCGGCTCATCGCCTTGAACATTGACGATCACGTCGATTTCCGGATGCTTTTCAGCCACCTCAGCCAGTCTGTCAGTGCCGGAAGGATGATCGCTGCGCGTCATCACGTACTCGCCACCGAAACGCTCAACCTCCGCCCTTATCCTGTCGTCGTCAGTTGCGACTATGACGCGATCGAGCCCGCTCACCTTCTTCACTTGTTCGTGAACTCTCTCAATCATGGTCTTGCCGGCAATCCTCGCCAACGGCTTTCCCGGAAAGCGACTGGCCTGGTAACGAGCAGGAATGATGGCGGCAATCTGGCGATTTGAAGTCATTTTTTACCTACTAACTGGTCGAGCAGCTGAAAAATCTGGCTTTCATCTTCATAAAACCGAACCGTTAACGGTTGGGTTTTGAAAATGATTTTCAAACGTGAACCGATAACTCTTCGGTTCAATATTGCGACTAATTCTCAAAACCGAACCGATAACGGTTCGGTTCGTTGGAGTAAAAGGCGGGCCTGGTTGAGGTCTTGACCTGCCGACTGGTCAGTGTGCAATAAATGCCGCCTATCCGTATTAGTAATTGTTAATACGCTCCTGCCAAATGAGCTTGCGCTCTCACTCAAGCACTAATTTTCCGATGCAGTCTGCAAATCGGCTATCCTGAAGGTGAGCGTCAAATAATAAATAATTGCGCTGGGCTCCTAAAATGTGTTTTTTGCCGGTCAAAGCCAGTGACAAGTCCTGAATATTGGGAATCTTGAACACAGAAGCTCCGCATCCTGAGAGGTAAGTTCATTGAGCTGTAATTGCTTTCCCGACGAATCGGCTATCGGACCTATTGCGCAGAAACTTTTGGAAAAGGAACAAGAACTGATTGATGCAGCAGTTAGATTCCTGAACAAAGCAAGCGACCCATTTTCAGGTGTGATCAATTTTCTCCATAACCATCCGGAGGATTCATCATTGCCCGGTCTTATCGTCAATCGCGTGCTTTTGGGCGCGTTTGGTGACCCGGAGAAGATTCCCGGCTTGATCCGCGTACTTGCTTCTCATGTCCACGAAGTCGCACGAAAGTCCGACGTAATCAATATCATTAACGAGCATGCTGCTGTTGAAAAATGGGGCCAATACTTGATCAAGCAGAAAGAGAAGATTGCCTTTAAAGTTACAACCGAAAAAGGCAAATTGCTGCTCAATGATATTGTCGGGCTGGTTGCAGTTGAGCACGGCGTTGATCTTCCTCTGGAGAAGATTCTGGTCAGTCCTCCCAATCTCATCGTCACGGTTAGACTCGGTCTTTTGCGACCGCAAAAGGTTGTTGAGATTTAGAGTTGTCGAAAGCACAGCCTGCCAATATTTCACACAGAGGTGGCCGTCACTGGGCGCCTGAAAATACTCTTGTCGCCTTCAAAATGAGCCTGGACATAGGCGTCGAAGGATTGGAGTTGGACGTGCAGCGCTGCGCTTCAGGAGAGCTGGTCGTCATACACGACGAGTTGGTCAATCGCACCACCAATGGTGTCGGACTGGTGCAGGATATTTCATATGACGAATTGAAGAGGCTCGATGCAGGCAGCTTCTGGCACGAGGAATATGAAGACGCCGGAAAAGTTAACTTCAAAGGCGAAAGGATTCCCCTTCTCAAAGATGTTCTGGACCTCGTCGACGGTCGAGCATTTGTCAATATCGAGTTAAAAAACACGCCAATTGAGTATCCAGGCATTGAAGACGACCTTTTAGACTTGCTTTCCGATTATGGACATCGAGACAAAATCATTGTCAGCTCTTTCGATCACAAGCTCATGTACAAATTGAAAGAAAAGAACGCGGGGCTGGCGATTGCGCTTTTGGCTGACGCGCTGTTTGTGAGCGTAGTCAATCTGGCCAAACAAATTGGCGCAGAATATTGGCACCCCTGTTTTGGCTCGCTTAGAAAAGAGGCAGTAGAAGAGGCTCAGGCAGCTGGATTGAAGGTCAATGCCTGGACGATAAACACAGCGCGCGAATGGACCATGGCGGTTGATTGGGATCTGGACGGCGTAATTACAGACGCTCCGGTTGCGTTCAAAACCTTTCTTGAAAAACGAAAGGCGCTCTCTACTTAGCTTTCCTGCTTCGCTGTAGCGATGTCGGCGGCGCCAATGCTTATAATCCCGACCAAGGTTCCATGGGCAATCCTGGCACCGGAAGTGTAAATAGAGCGACACTGAATGTGGTGACGGGCAATTGGTCTCGATTGGCAGATCCAAAAGGGATAGGGTCTGTCGCTGCCGCTTTTAGCGCAGCTGTTGCCGGACGATTTTGGAAACAACTGGAATTTGCGCTTCTTTGCCAAGCAAGGACATGACCAGTCCATAGAGCAAAAGCAGCATTCCAATTCTGAGAATCCAGGAGACGGCCAGAGGAAGGACCATAATCATCTCTGGTCCCATGCCTGGAATCATCTGCAGAATGCCGCCGACAATCGAGACGAAAATCGACGAGGTCCAGTTGATAAGCATGCCGAAAATACCCAGAAGGATGCTTTGCAAAAAGTGAAAGCGGAAAAAGTTGGTGCGCGCGTAGCGGCCCTGGATAATCGTATAAATAAGGCCAGCCAGACCGAGGGTCAAATAACATAGTCCGGCAATGAGGCGCTCAAGGGTATCGGGTTTCCCTCCGAAATTGCCTGAATGTATGACGGGCATGGCTTTTCATCTCCAATACGCTAAATGCGCTTACAGGCTAATTGTAGCTGGAAGAAGGCTGTGGTTGCACTGAGGTTAAGGATAGGTTCTGCCAGGGGTTGCCTCCGGAAGACCGCCTGTCGCGCGAAATCGGCTCAGAGCTTGTAATGGGATTGTTTTAAATCCCAAAGGGGCACATTTATACATATGTCATCAGCTAAAGACAGTTATCTGCAGCAGATTAGACTCCTGTCCGTACTGGACTTGGAGGAATTATCCGGCGTGGTTGCCACGATAACAACCGAGCGGACGGGCGCCAAGGCTGTCGGCGTGATTATCTATGACCGCGACATGGATGCTTTGAGCAACAGATATTGGCACGGTGACGGCAAAAAAGACCTCAGCGTGGTCGGCGAGACGTTTTGTGAGGAGTTCAAGGCCTCATCCGAGCAGACCTCAGAAATCAATTTCGACGGGTTGGATGTCTCTCTTCCTGGCGCAATGCTGCCTGTTTATTGCTACCAGATTCGCATGGGCCAGGCTCTTTGTGGTTGTCTTCTCATTTCTGCACCGAACGTAAAGGCAGACGAGATTGCACACCTGCTTTCTGACCTTCCTCTGGCACGTGCGTTGACCAATGCCTGGGAGCATTCGGAATTGTGCCGCGAAAACGAGCGGCTCAGGTTAAATTACGACGAAATCGAAAAGATGACGCAAATGCTGGAAACACAGACACAGCAGCTCATACATGATGTCACCTTCAGGGACAGCATTCGCACCAACCAGGTTGAGCGTGAGCGGCTGGTTTACTGGATTTCCAACTTCGTGCGCAGCTCGGTAGACCTTCAAAAGGTGCTTGATACCACTGTGGAAAAGATCGGTGAAGCGTTCAGCGTCAGCCGCTGCATGGTGTTGCGTTCTATCGATTCCATAGATCAATTGGATGTTTCCGAATTTGTTGCTCAGGACGTAACACCTGTCAAAGAGCTGTTTTTCTCAGAGGCCGGCTTTGATTTTACCCATCAAGCATTGAGCAAAACAGCGCCGCAAGATATCGGAGACCCTGATACAGACTCGCGTATTACTTATGACCGCAGCTTCTTGAAACGGCTGGGAATTCGCTCCGGATTGATTGTGCCTCTGATCATGCGCGAACGCGTCCTGGGAGTTCTTTTCTTGCAAGATTGCGCTGAGCCCAGAGACTGGAGTATCGATGATATTTCTTTGATTGGATCTCTGGCCGACAATCTTTCTGTGGCAATCGAAAACGCCGATCTGCACCAGGAAATTGCCAGACAGGCGGTGACAGACGGCTTGACCGGCGTCGCCAACCGGCGCAGCTTCAACGAGTCGTTTAGCCGAGAATTCGAGCGCGCCAGACGTTATAACGAGCCACTTTCGCTGGTTATGATCGATCTCGATTTCTTGAAAAAAATCAACGACACTTATGGACACAAGGCTGGCGACGATGCCATTGCAAGCATCGGCAAGCTGCTCAAAATTTCGTCGCGCGTCAGTGACGTGGCGGCCAGATACGGCGGAGAAGAGTTTTGCCTTCTTCTTCCAAATACCGAGACAGAGATGGCCGAGCAGCTCGCTGAGCGGATTCGGCGCATGATCTACGAAGTGCATATTGAAGGACCGGGCACGATATCTGCGTCTATTGGTGTAGCCAGCTACCCGAATCATGCCGATGACTGCGATCAGCTTTTCCAAAAGGCCGACGCCGCCCTCTATGCTGCCAAACAAAGCGGGCGCAATAGAGTGCATGTGGCAAGCAAGGACGACACCACTCGCTTGACTGAATTTGCCGACGACAAAGGTGTTGCTGCAGAACTGGACGACGCCACAAAGAAAAACACGCCAGAGGCAAAAGGCAATGGTCATGGCGAGCCTGAGTCGAAGACCAAGCTGCCGCCTGAAAAAAAAACTTCAACTAGAAAGCTAGTCGATACTCATTAACAGCTAGCCCAGGCGGAAGGAAGCCCCGGGAGACTCGGCGACCTATTGGTGTCCCTGAAATCAAGCGGGAAATTCTTTCTCAGGGAAAGTCCTGAGGCAATGAAAGTTAGAGTCGGTTATAAAACTAGTTATAAAGCTGAAGAAACCTATAAAGATGGGTTATCAATTGACGTTTCGGCGTATCTTGCGGGCATGAAGTGATTGGAGCGGATTTGAGAAATTACAAACGCGAAAGTGCTGGCAGTTTTCTAAGGGAGATGACGCAATGGGAATATTAGATGACGTTGTCCAGGGGATTGGCAAAGAAGTCAGCCGGGTTCAGGCGCGCGGTCAGGAGATGATGCAGAGCTTCAATCTGCAAAATCAAATTCGCGAGTTGGAAAAGAAAAAAACGAGCAAACTCCTTGAAATAGGCCGCATCGTCACAGACAAGTATGTGAAAGGCGAAGACATTTCAGAAGATGTGCTCAAAGACAAAGCCAATGAAGTTGCCGGCTATGAGAGTGAAATGCAGATTTTGCAGGCAGAACTGGACAGCTTGAAAGTAGACACAGAGGTGCCCACCTCCAAGAAATCCGAGAAGGGTGCTGGTTTTCATGCCTCTCCCGGCTACGAATGCCCGAACTGCCATGCGCCCGCCGCCAAAGACAAAGCGTTTTGTCCCAGCTGCGGTGAGTCCATGAAAAAAGCCGCTGCTCCTGCCGAAGACGATGTCGTGGACGTTGAGCCGAACGGCAACTAGGTAGAAGTCAGAACTGAAAGTAAAGCGAAAGCCGGCTTGTTGAGCCGGCTTTCTTATTGACTTGTTTTTCAGAATGCGACGGCGTCAATACTTGTACCGGCGCCGCCGGCAAAACTCTTCTATTTTTCTATTCTTCTATTCTTCTATACGCGTGAGTTTTTGCCGCAGTCAGGACAGAAGAAGAAAGACGGGCTGATCTTAGATCCGCAGTGCGGGCAAGGACGCAGACCCAATCCGGGCTCTTCGGTCGGGTATCGACCGGCGATAATTTCTTTGTACTGCTTGCTTTCCGACCACAGTTTGATTTCTTTAGCACGGTACACAGGCACCGGGTGCGTCAACCACAATTCGTTGAAGAGTTTGAATACTTTGTTGAGAGTGCTGTAGTCCAGCTCTTCGTACGAGTCTGCTTGTTTCAAAAACTCTTTTGGATCGATCTGGTCGTAGATGCACTTCGATCCGGCTGAGAGTTTCATATGTACATGCAGGCAGACGTTGACGTCTTGTGTGACCAGAAGCTCGGCGCGGTCGGCAGACATTTCCGCTTTTCTGAACCAGTCATAGAGTGCGACGGCCACACCGGCAGAAGCCAGTCTTGCCATGCCCATGGTTTTGGCCAGCTCGTAAAGCAAGACGGCAATACTGCGATAAAGGACGTGCCCGCATTTGACGTGCCCGAGCTCGTGCCCGAGAACGCCCATCAACTCTTCTTCGGTCAACAGATCGACTAATGCCGAGTGAATGGCGATGAAGGGGCGCTCTGCGCCAAAGGTGAAAGCATTTACGTAAGGACTGGATACAAGGAATAGATCGGGCTCATGGACATCGAGGATGTCGCAGGCTTCGCGAAACATGGAGTAAATCTTCGGACACTGTTTGGGCGTTACGTGAACGGCCTGCCCGATCATTTGAATGCGGAAAATCTTTTCGAAACCCAGCTCGAAGAATTTGCGCAGGACGACGTCCAGGACGGGAATCTTCTTCAAGGCATCCAGTGCCGCTTTGTCGGCGGGATGCTCGAACGCCGAAGAGGTCAGACGTGGAAACTTCTTTTTAGATGTAGCGGTAGTCATTTAGCCTCCAGTGGCTTTCTTGGTTCGAAGGTTTGAAAAATACGGCGAGGTCGATTTGATCTTTTGTGATCTTACGGACAAAGAACTCGCTGAAATTGATTCCGTCTTCACTTAATAGAGTGTTCTATCCCGTTTTTACCCGAAAAAGATCCGCTTGGATCGAGCCCAAGATAAATACATGCTGAAATCGCAAAACTTCAGTCTTAACCCCAAATCCCTTCTAGGAATGAGGCAAGCTTGCTTCGAGGTCTAAAGACCTTTCCGAGGAGCGGCGTTCTGCGGACTTAATTTCGCCTGAAACCGGATGTACCGACAATTCTGCATGCGCCTGAGCGGAATGCTCGGCGCCAGGCTTTGTTTCTGCCGTGTGTTCATCGTGAGAGGCGCCGCCTGAGTGCTTCGTGTCGTCTTTATTGTCGTCGAATTCGCCTTCCCAGCGGGCCAGAACGCAAGAGGCCAGGCAGTTTCCGAGCACATTCACGGATGTTCGAGCCATGTCCATTATGGTGTCGACGCCCAAAATGAGCGCCACTCCAGCCAGGGGCAGATTGAACGACGAGAGAGTGCCGGCCAGGATAACCAGAGACGCCCGTGGTACAGCCGCTACACCTTTGCTGGTCAGCATCAATGTAAACATCATCAAAACTTGCTGTTCGATGGTCAGATTGACACCGGCTGCCTGAGCAACGAAAACGGAAGCCAGAGAGAGATAGAGGGTGGTTCCATCCAAATTAAACGTGTAGCCGAGCGGCAACACGAAGCTGACGATTTTTTTCGGCACGCCGATGTGTTCCATTGCCGTAAGCGCCTTCGGCAACGCGGCCTCGCTGGATGTTGTGGAAAAGGCTATGAAGAAAGGTTCTTTGACTGCGCGTACGAATTTGCTCAGTGGGATCTTGGCTACGACGGCGATGGGCAAAAGCACACAGACAATAAATACAAACAAAGCCAGATAGAGCGTGCCCACCAATTGAGCCAATTTGGCCAGGACGCCCAGCCCGTGCTCGCCGACTGTAGCAGCCATGGCGCAGGCGACACCTATGGGCGCAAATTTCATCACATAGCCTGTGTACTTGAACATGACATCGGCCAGGCTCTGGCAAAGCTCCAAAATCATCGTCGCTTTTGTGGCGGAAACCGCCAGCGCAAAAATGATTGAGAAAACCACTATTTGCAGAACATCTCCGCGGGCCATCGAATCGATCACACTGGTCGGAAAGATATGAACAATAAGATCCGAAATCGAAGGCTGCTTGGCTATTTCACCAACAGTGGCAGCAGCGTCGAGCTGCACTCCGACGCCGGGCTTGATCAAATTGACCAGCAAAAGTCCGATTGCCAGCGCGAATGTAGTGACCACCTCGAAGTAGAGAAAGCATTTAAAACTCAAGCGTCCCAGTGAATGAGCGCTTTCCATTCCGGCAATTCCGACTACCAGGGTGGCAAATACCAGAGGCGCAATGATGGTTTTGATCAAATGGATAAATATGGTGGCGCCCGGTTGAATGGCTGTTCCCACTTGCGGAAACAGGGCTCCAATAGCCACACCGACTACCAGTCCGATGAATATCTGCAAAGTAAGGCTCGGTGCTTTCATTGAGATGTGCTCATGTAAGAGAGAGAATTTCCAGACCGCGTCCGACGACAATCGCCAGGCGATCTTTTATAGTGATTGCGGATGCTGATTCGACGACCGGCATGGTTGTCACCACCCGCGGTGCCGATGGCGTGGTAAAGTCGACGATGGCGGCAACACTCTTGCCGTCGGGAGTTCTTCCAGCCGTGATGGCGCGCTTGCCCTGCACCGCTACTGCTGTGCCGTCGTGCGGGATATCGACCGAGCCCAGCACGCGCATGTCTTTTTGATCTTTGCCCAGGACAAGGAAAAATCCCTTGCTTTGCTGGTCGACGAAAGTGGCGATTACATAATCGTCGGTTAGAGCAAAGTCGCGCGGGGCGAGGTTTTCAAAATGACGGGTAGAAACCTGTTCGACATTGTCGGCGCAGCCGTACAGATAGAGATCGTTTAATGACGAGCACAGCATGTATCCGCCCTGGGCAATACCGCGATGGACGCCCTTGGGCAGATCGATGGTTTTTTCCACTTCCAATTTATTGGAATAAACTTTCAGTCTCTGGGCGATTGATTTTTTCTCTTGCTCTGTGATCACAAACGCTTTCTGCGCCACCGAGTCGTAGCAAAGTTGCACGCCCTGTGTTTTCAATGTGGCGGCCACTTCGCCCAATTTGTCCATCTTGCGCAAGGCGATGCCTTCCTTGGACAGACATAAAACATAGCTTCCGGCGCCGACAATGGCTTTGATTGCCGTGGGCAGATCTTGTGTGGAAACAAGACTGGGCTTGTCGGGATTGGTGATGTCGTACAACTTCAGGTCGGACCCGCCCAGGACGACCATGTTGTTCCAGCTGGCCACGCCGGATGCAGGCAGCCTCGGAATGGAATAAGTGTAAACGGGAGTCCACCCGTCTTTGCCCGATGTGAGCATCTCCACGCCGGCCCAGCCGGAAGACACATAAGCATTGCGTCCACTGGTGATGATGCTGGCGTGTTGACCGTAACTGCCTTTGGGTGCCGGTAAGTCCACCACCTGCTCTCTGGTCAGATGACCTGTCTTGTCGGCCACCAGAGAAAGTACTTTCCTGCCTTTTTTCGTCTCTCCCAAAACCAGATAACGGTCTCTTTGTGCCGAAGCGCTCAGCACGGCAGTCAAAGGTTCCAGAGTCAAGGACGATACCGCATGTGGTGTGGGGTCGAGAAAAATAGTGCGCGCTTCGCAGGCATTGGCCAGCCTTCCATCACCCAATACAGGTCTACCGGCGATGACGATGGTGCCGCGCACCCGCGCCATTTCCTTAAATTCGCCGTCCAACTTGATCGGCTCTTTGGCTTGAGGCGAACGAGGAGAGGCGACATTGTAGATATCAAGCTGCGAAATGGGTGCCTGGGCGGCGCATTGCAGCACGACCATCATGCGATCCTGGATGTCCATGGCTTGGACAGGATAGGGCACCGAGAAGGACGAGAATTGAGACGGCTCGCTGGCTTTGCCTCGGGTCGGCGCTTGATAGAGGGTGACGAGGTTTTCTCCGGAAAGTGAGGTGCCCGCTACGCAAACCAGGTCGTTATTGGCGCTTATGGCGGTAAACTCAGCGTATTCTTTTAGTGGTGTCTTTGCCACTATGGATGGTGCAGTAAAATTGGCGAGATTGATCGTAATCAGATGCAGCTGCAAATCAGCCGGATCTGTATTCAAGGCGGCCAGCGCGTAGGCTCTTTGCCCGAAAGAAGTAAAGTCGATGACGCGCCTGCCCAGTCCGGACAATTCGCCGGCTACCTTGACCGGCATTTTGGGATTGCCGGGGCGGCGGATATCGACCACTGACATGCGCCCGAATTCATCGCAAAAGAGACAATAGCCCTGTGGGTTTGCCACTGAGGCAAAATCCGGAATGATGGCAGGCGGCCACTCGGCGCGCGAAATTGTGCGCGGGCCCGTTGTCGGTGCGAGCTTGCCCTTCAGTTTGGGCAAGCCAAATACAGGATCGAATATTTCGCCTGCGGCCGCCCAACTCACGAGCGAGCCCAAAAGGAAAGACCTTCTAGTCAGCATCACAAAACCCAAGAAACACTTAGGTTGTGGAGTTTACATGAAAAACTGTCTCACAACCATCATGATTGCTTGTAGCACAAAAATGGCTACCATTGGCGATAGATCGATGTTGGCAATCGGCGGTATCAAACGCCTGAAGGGCGCAATAATCGGCTGCACGATGCGATCGAGAGTTCTAAAAGGTTGCTCATGCCAGTGAATGTTGGGAAACCAACTTAGCAAACACCAGATGATAATGATGAGATTGAGGAGCTGAACTAGCCCGATGATAATTTGTCCGATCGCGCTCACTGTTTTTGCCTTCCCATGATTTTCGTAGGTACTTCGTCTTAGATGACTTTTAGCTGACTTTCCCCGGCGGATTTAAATAAGTAAAACGTCCGTTTCTTTCGTAAAGCTTTGTTCTTTCCGGCGTCGCTGGACATTCCTTACTGACCGATTGTAGCATCTTATGTGTTATTAACCTTTGGTGGCTTGGGGGCAGGACGGCAGCATGAAAGCGGCGTCTTCATTCTCCGGTTTGCTTACCGGCGAGCAAAAAATTATCGAATCAATTAAGAGTTGGGTGGGCGGCAATCTGATCGGCGACGACTGCGCTCTGATTGCTTCGCAAATGCTCGTATCGACTGACGCTCTGGTGGAAGGCATTCACTTCAGGCGTGACCTGATGACGCTTGAGGAGGTCGGCTGGAAAGCCGTTGCCGTGAATCTGAGCGACATTGCCGCCATGGCCGGTCGCCCGCGTTATCTCTTTGTCACTGTCTGCGCGCCGCCTGATTTTGCGGAAAGCGACTTTCGCAGCCTCTATCAGGGCATCACCGATTGCGCTCGCCAGTACCGGCTGACCGTAGCCGGCGGCGACATTACAAAGGCCGAAAAGCTGATGCTTTCGCTTACTGTAATTGGTGACGTGCACGAAAACGGTTGCCTGACGCGCTCCGGTGCCAAGCCGGGTGACGTCGTCATTGCCACGGGCGACTTCGGAGCCAGCCGGGCTGGGCTTTTTCAGTTGCTGTCCGGACGGGTTGGCAATAGAAAAGCAGCCACCGCTCAGACTCGAGACAATGCAGAGACCGCAGAAAACACACACAATACAAAAGATTACGCTCTCAATCGCCACATTCGCCCACTGCCTCGATTGAGCGAGTCCTGGACGCTGGTTGGAAAAACTGGCTCAATGGGCGCTTTGATGGATGCATCCGACGGACTTGCCGACGCGCTTATGCAGATAGCCAGAGCCAGCTCGGTCGGATTGATGATAGAACTGGGCTCGGTTGTTATCCATGAAAAGACCAAGAAAATCGCTGCCGACGCAGGCGTAGACCCCATGGAATGGGCGCTCTATGGAGGTGAGGATTACGAGCTGGTCGGCTGTATCGACGCCAATGTCTGGGGTGAATGGCGCAAAGAAGGCAGCAAAGGAAATCCGTTTGTCCCAATCGGAATAGTCACCGACGGCACGACAATCGACCTGACGCGCCACGGCACCGCCGCCCCGCCCCTCGACATGAGCAAGTGTTTCCAACACCTCGCCCCTACATAAATTGTTATTAGATCCGGCAAGATGGTCTCGGACGCCGTAAGCTTATGCGAGGTGACTGCGGGAGGGTGTGAAGTGCCAAACGTACCAGAGGTTCTGAAAGACCGACAGGCTGCAACTCTTATGGACGGAAAAGAGCTTGCCAAGCTGGTTAAGGATGAGCTGAAAGTAAAAATCGAGCGCCACACGAAAAAGGGAAAACGTAGCCCCGGGCTGGCAGTGATACTCGCAGGTGACGATCCGGCCAGCGCCATTTACGTGAAGAACAAAGTGAAGTCATGCGAAGCTGCAGGCATCGAGAGCTTCTTCCATCAGTTTTCCGGCGATGTCACCGAGAAAGAATTGATTGAGTGTGTACAAAAACTCAATAATGACGACAAAGTAGACGGCATACTCGTCCAGTTACCTTTGCCAGGAAAGCTTTCTTCAGACAATGTTCTCGACAGTCTGGACCCGGCAAAAGACGCTGACGGACTGCATCCATATAATCTCGGTTTGCTCTTTTGCGGCAAGAAAGGTCCTACGCCCTGCACACCGAAGGGCATAATGAAGCTTCTCGAACACTACAAAGTCGATCCGGCAGGCAAGAATGCCGTCGTGATCGGACGCTCAAACCTCGTCGGCAAGCCGGCTGCGGCACTTCTCACTCAAAAGAACGCCACTGTTACGGTCTGCCACAGCAAAACAGCCAACTTGAATGAAGTCTGCAAACAGGCTGACATTCTTGTAGTGGCCATGGGCAAGTGCGAATTCGTGCGCGGCTCCTGGATAAAACCCGGAGCGACAGTCATTGATGTCGGCATCCACCATTTGCAAGGGGAAGATGGAGGCAAAGGAAAAATTGCCGGCGACGTCTGCTTTTCCGAGGCAAAAGACGTAGCTGCTTTCATCACGCCTGTGCCGGGAGGTGTCGGACCAATGACAGTGGCCATGCTTCTTGCCAACACATTTGAAAATTACGAGCGCAATACCGGAGCAGTTGACTGAGTGAAGAACGGGAAACGGCATCTGCCGCTCTGGTCTAAAGCACTGATCTCGCTTGTTTTTGTTGGTGTGGCCGGTTTTTTGTATGCGACAACGCAAATAATTCTCGAATTTCGCACCATCAGTCTGCGTTCAACTGATAAGCAGTACATGCAGGTTTGCGCGCAGAAAATCGCGCCCTTCCCGCAACCGCTTCCGGCTGGATACGAGTATGTCTATGATTTGGATTTCGAGTGGTTTAACGTCGTGCTTTTGGTGATCGATAATGTCCCGGCCAACCAAAAAACCTACTTCATATGCCATCTTAACGATACTGCCGACGCCATCGGCACTAAAGAATTGCTGGATCGATTTTACGATATCGGCATTACGACCGATACAGCCAATTGCAGATTTACCGATGTGAAAACAAAAGGCGACATCGCTATCGGTACGGATAAACTGCTCTACATGACCGGTATATTGAAGGATCGAAATGGACGAATCTACGAAGGCGTGGTCGGCTGTATTCGCAACCTCGAGAAGAAAAAGACCATGCTTGTCTGGTCCTTGAGCCAGCCCGGAAAAAGGCTCAACCTGGACGCTTGTTTTAATCTCTTCAAAAGCCTGCCCAGTCTATAACCTTTTAAATGTGCGTGATAATCGACTTTGAACCACAATAGGACTTGGATGCTTACCGCCAACAAAGCAAAGATCTTGCAGAAGTTGAAGCATTTTGGCATTCTCTACGCTGCCTTTACGGCGTTGTTTTTCGTCTATTTTGCGCCCGTGGTGCTGACCGGTCAATTACTGGCACCCGATGACGATCGCACTCAAAGCCTGCCGGCATTCCTTGGCGAGCGGACGATCTGGACACCGCTTCTGGGTTCGGGCTGGCCTCTTCATGCGGATCCCCTGGCTCAAGTCTGGTATCCGCTCTCCTATATTTTCAGTAAGATCCCTCTGCCTGTCGGCTGGAATCTTTTCGTCATAAGTGGATATTCTCTCTCATCGGTTTTCCTCTATCTGTATGTGCGGGAATTGACCGGCAAGAGGTTTCCGGCAATCATATCGGCGCTCGTATTTCCGCTTTCCGGCTCGATGATAGCGGAGTTGCGGCATGCGCCAGTTGTGCATTCACTCTTCTATATGCTGGCCATTTTGTATGTAATGGAAAAACTCGCTAAGCGCCATTCGTTCTTCTGGCTCTTTTCGGGAGTGGCTTTCCTTGGGCTTTGCGTGCTCAATGGACACATGCAATTCGTGGCATATATCCTCGCGCTGATGGTGTCATATGCGGTGTTTCGTTCATTCACAATGAAGGAAGGACAGTCTGTTTTTCTCATCAATGTCTTAGCAATTATTGCTTCAGGATTGGCTATTGGTGCGGTTCAAATTTTGCCGACCTGGGAGCTGACTAAGTTTAGCGTGCGCAGCAAGTTCGCTTTCATTGATTTTCTTTCTTACTGTTGCCATCCGATTCAAGCCATAGGGCTGGCAACTCCCTTTGCGCTGGGCTCGATAAACAGTACTTTTTTCAAGATTCCCTATTTCGGGCTCGACTATCGCCCGCCTTATTATTTATATCTGGGCATCTTGCCGATGTTCACAATTTTCGGTTCTCTATTTTTGATCCGCAGCAATGCCATCACTCTTTTCTGGCTTCTGGTCGGCGTTACGACCTTCTTACTTTCATTTGGCAACGCTACACCTCTGGCCTGGCTTCTCTACAATATTCCTCCATTTGGATCATTTCGCGCGCTTTCACTTCTCTACCCGATAGCTGCTGCATCCTTCTCGATCGTCTGCGGTATGGTGCTTTCCAGGCTGATGGAAGAACAGTTGGTAAGACGCCGAATAATAGTTTTTGCTGCCAGTGTTTGTTGTCTTGCCCTGGGCGGAATCTCCTTGTCGGTTCAAATGTTGCAGGAAATCATCGAGCTTCCGGAAAGGTCTTCGTTTGAGGGAAACCTCCCACCCTTCTGGGAAAATCCCGCCATACTTGTGCCCGCCTATGGGTCGATGCTTGTACTGATTGTTTTCCTCGTCTGGTTGCACAAACCAAATTCTCGCCTCTTCAAGGCTGCACTATTGGCGGTGGCAGTAGCCGATCTGGCTTTTGTCGGATGGTTCGGCGAATGGCGCAGTGTTCCTGTATCTGTTTCCTCCGTGGAAACTCCGCCTCCCCTTTCCAGATATCGTGACTTGCTGGACACCAGTCACCAGCGTTTGCTGCCCGTCAGAGGCGTCTCAGGCACGGATGACGAATGCCCTCCCAATCTTTCTCGTCTCTGGGGAATGCCCAGCGCAAGCGCCTTTGGTCCGCTTTTGAACACACGCTATATCGAACTTCTGGGCATCACTGAAGGTGGATTTCTGCCGGTGCCCTGGACATTCACTTCAGATATTAGAGCTTTTGACATACTGGCAATCAAGTATCTGACCGTGCCTCATGGTGATGCGCGGCTCAATGACTACAAAAGTGACGGTCAACCTATATTCAAGAAAGTGGCAGAAGTCGGTCAAGCGGATCTGTACGAAAACACTCGTGCGATGCCGCGAGTCTGGATGGTTGGGCAGACTCGCCTGATGGCGGATAGCGATGTTGTCGGCGCAGTCAGACGGGGCCAGTTATCGGATGAGCAGCTGTTCGACCCGCGAAAAATAGCACTTCTGTCAGACGGCGGAATGAAAGCTGAAGGTTTCGTTGCGCCGGCCAAGGAAATTAAGATCGAGAATTTTTCCGGTGCGGCAAAAATTGTTTCTCTAGAAAACACTACCGTCAAAGTCGAATCCGAATCGACCACCGACGCGTTTCTTGTGCTCAGCGACTTGTTCTATCCAGGATGGAAAGCCACAGTAGATGGACAGCCACAAGAGATTGTGCGCACGAATTATGTGTTGAGGGGGCTGTCGCTTAAACCCGGCAAACATTCAATCGAGTTTCGCTACGAACCTATGTACCTATACATCGGTGGAGGTATCAGCATTTTGGGATTGCTGGTGCTTCTAGGTGTTGGTTTCAAGGCGCTTAAGACCGATTAGATTCAGTGAGCTATTTAGCCATTGACGAATCTGTTGACCATTTTTTGAGGGGCAGCAGGCGGGATCAATGAGTGTTCGGAGAGGCGTGCACCACGCTCAATCAGGATGGTCGAATCGTCAATTACAGCTTGTGTTCCTTTGAAGAGTCCGTCTTCGAAGTTAACCAGTGTCGTACCGTCTTTCCTTGTCACTACGGCGCCTTCATACTTTGCACCTTTGGCAAGATCGCGAACCAGGTCAACTAGTGGAGGTGCCTTCTCACCCTGTTCCAATGCGCCGATCGCCTTGGGCATCGCTGCATCGGCGCGTAG
>JBGAVL010000070.1:0-22371 GCA_044228145.1 Obscuribacteraceae bacterium (SeqCode) | reverse complement strand
TTACCACCGAATTTACAGTCGGCTCCACATGAATATCAGAGCAATGCCGTTTGATCGCTTTGGCCAGAACCTGGTTGGCCAGATGAACAATGGGCGCATCCTGCGCCTGCTTAGCCAGATCGAGATCGTTTATGTGATCTTCTGCACTGCTAATCAAGTCCAGAGTGGAAAGATCAACCTCCGATTCGATGAAAGTCTGATCGGCTTCATCAAAAGCCTCTTCTAAGAGCACATCCTGCCTGGACGCGTAAATGTTCTCCATGAAATGCTGGAAATCGTCTTCCGTGCATACCATGGTCCTTATCTGCATGCCTTTGAGCCGGTATTTGATGTCGTCCAGAGCCAGCAAATTATTGGGATTGACCATTGCCACCATAAGACAATTGCCTTCGCTTTTCACCGGCACAAGCTGGTGCTGGCGCATCAATGTCTCCGGCAAAAGCTCGAGCGCGCCTAGCTCCGGTTGCGATTTGGCAAGCGAAATGTATTTGACCCCATACTGCATTTCCAGAGCGTTTTGCAGGTGAGTCTCATTGGCCAGACCCAGCCGGGAAAGTATCAGACTGATGGGCTCGCCTGTGCGCAGTCTTTCTTGTTGCACCAGCTTTAATTCCTCAGCCGTGATCAGCCCGTTGTCTACGAGCAACTCTCCAAAGTCTTTTTTGATCAGTGCCATCTGGTCTTATCGTCCAATCAACTGTCTACAACCGGGCGATGGTTGTTTTTCTACGTAGATTACAAAGCTAACTTTCCACTTTCCTATAAATAAATACCGGTTGCACATGCCATTTGCTGAATAGCTCCATCATTCGATCCATACGAGAATATGTTCACCGCCTGCGGTGTGAGGAACGACGGTCAACCTGAGGTTGAAATCTTTACCAGACATTCGTACTTTGACTCGGCCGTCCTGGGGCAATCGTCTGTCTTGCTGATCTACTCGGCCCATTTTGCGAAAACGCGCTGTCAGGGCAGGCATCAACATTTTGGGCAACTTTCTAACAATCATTAACTGCCCCTGGATGCGATAGTGAACAAGCACTTGTTTGTCGACGACCTCAACGTGAATTGTTGATGCGCCTTTGGCGATGCCGTTAGCTAAAATCTGATTGCAAAGCATGATTACAGCCGCGTCATCGCCTTCCTTTTCCAGCGCGTCGGACGGCTTTTGATCTTGAGGAGTGCGGGCCACCGATTCACTGGCCACCGGCTCACATTCGCCGAACGTTCCTTCTCCTGTGGATTTCGAGGACACTGCTTTGAATTCTTCGCCGGTTTGATCCATCTGCATGGCTGCGGTTTTTTCTTGCAGGTCCGGCTCTTGAGTGTTCTCGTCCTTGGCCTGCGGGGGCTCGACCTCTTGAGCAGTCTCTTCTTTCGCGTCCGGCTTGGTCTCGCCGCCAGGCTCCCTCTTTTCCATGGTCGTTGTGACCAGCGCATCGAATTCGCCCGTTGCTTCATCATTTCGGCTGGCACCCGGCTCGCTCTTTGCCTCTTCTGCGAGTTCTTTTGCTAGTTCTCTGGCCACGTCTCTTGCATCAGGCCGTTTTTCTCTCTTTGCTTCGGTTTTCGCCTCGGAAACCGGCTCTGACTTGGATTCATGTGGAGAGACTTCTGCTTTGGTCTCGGGATTTGGTTTGGTTTCAGTTTTCGGCTCAGGCTTTGTGTCAGGCTCAAACACGGCTTCAGGCTCCGGCTCAGGCTTGGCGCTAGGCGGAGCCTGGGTTTCAGGCTCGGGCTCCGGTTTGCTTTCAGCAATCGCCGGTTTGGCTGCTTCTATTTCCATCGGCTTTTCATCGACTGGATCAGGCTTTCTGATTTCAGAAGTGCTTAATTTAGATGCTTCGGCGGCGGGTTCTTCTGCGGTTTTCTTGCCTGACTTGCTGCGCGTTTGCTCTATGTGCTTTTGCAGCATATTCAAATCGAATTTGCCGGTCTCGTCATTGGTCGGCAGCTCAAATTCCGCTTTTGCCGGAGCGCCTGTTGAAATTGAATCTGCGTCCTGCATCTCTTTGCCTTTGGCAAGAAAGGCGGCCAGTGGAGATAAGGGCTTTGCGGGTGGCTTTTCTTCGCCTCTCGATTCGGCCGCTGGCACAGAAGGTGTTTCAGAGGCGTTTGCAGGCTGGGCGATCGCCTTGGCCGTCTCTTCAACCGGGTCGGCAGCGGGCTCTTGCGCGTTTGCATCGACCGGTTTCGCAAGCGATTCTTGAGCTTTCGGTTCGGCCGTAGCCTCGGCTTTTACATCTTCACTGGCGCCGTTGGACTCTTTTGCGGCCGGGTTGGCATCGAGGTGACCGTGATAGAGATTGGCCATGAAGAGCGTGAAGTCGTCTTCAGTGCAGACCACTGGAGTGAATTGGCGGTCGGTGAAATACTCTTTGAGAGCAGCCAGCCCGCTTGTGTGTTCCGGATTGACCATGACAACGGTGATGCGGCTGCCTTTTTCGTGCACCGGCACCATCATGTGTTCGCGCAGTTTGGCCTCCGGGACCTTTTTGAGAATATCCGGTTGTACCTCTGTCCGGGCCAGGCTGACATATGTGACACCGTACTTGAGCTCCAGTGCATTCTTGAAATGGTGTTCGTAGGCCAGCCCGAGTCTGGACAATATTACGCTCAGAGGTTCTCCAGTGCTTCGTGCTTCTCTTTCGGCCAGTCGCAATTCGTCGGCGCTTATCTGACCGTTGTCGACCAGGAGCTCGCCGATGGATTTTTCCACTACTGACATTAAGACCGCCTTTTCGGTGTTAGCCGTCCATAGACAGCCGAGAAGACCCGGGCAGTGGCTGTATTGGTCGCCAAGAGAAGCTGCTACAGAGCCGTCCCATCATTTGTGCCCGTTGGCTTTTTCTATTAAACAAAGTCTATACGGATAAGCGCAGGAGTCTTTAATTTGGTGTGTGCAAGAATAGCTAGCAAGGGTTTTGCCTTTGCTTCCTTGGATTTTTCTGGCTTTTCGAGCGATTTATTATCTGCACAATTATGAGTGAAAAAAACGAAGCAACGACAAAGGACGAGACCGGAAATCTGGATGAGTCGCATGGCGATATCAAAATGGACAAACCCATTCCCACTAATTGGGGTTACCGGGGATTTGTTCTTGTTAGCTGTGCTTTCGTTGTATTTGAGCTGATCTTCGTTGCGTTATACTCGAGCACTTCCTGGTTTGGGACGGATATTCGTTACCTGGGGATACCTGTTGTCCTCCTCTTGCTTCCGGTTTCCCATCAGTTTCTTCTTTTATTTGAAAGGAAATTACCGCTGCAAATAGCTTCACCCATACGCAACGGCTTGCCGTTCATTATTTACTGGAATTGGCTCAAATTAGGTGATTCAGCTTTGACAATTGGCCTTAGAAAGGTTGCCTATTCGACAGTCGATGAGCTAAAACTGACAATCTGGGGCAATTTGCATGTCCGCACGCGCGTGTTGAGGCTGGGCACGGCTGGCGGCGCTGATTCGAGCAGAGTCGAAAGAGCAGGCGTAAACGAATCGACCGACCTGATCTTCAAGCTGCCACTGGGGGTGGTATCGCCTCCGTTTCAAAAGAAATTTATTGAAACTATTGAAGCGGCCAATCCAAATGTTTTGATCAACGCCAGATTGAGAAAACGACTTTCACAAAAAGACGTTGCAGCCAGCCAGATGATTGGAGTGATGGGGGCAGCGATTCTGTTTATTGTTCTTCTTGATTTGGGTCAGGCTTCCTACACTTATCTGGATGTTTTGAAAAACTATTACCACGCCGATCTCAGTGCTCGAAAGCATGAAAAGGCTGATTCTGAGCGGTACTTCGAACAGGGTGAAAAACTGCTCAAAGAATCCTTGCCGATGTCCTGGATAAAGATCAAGTTTTTTGATGAAGGAAATGGCGCCGCCGGTGTCAAAGTCGCGCGTGCCGAGGCGCTCTGGCACTTGGGTCGGCGGCAAGAAGCAGTTGATCAATGCCGCGACGCCTTGAAGCTTTCTCCTAAAGCATTTCGTATCAATTTAAGGTTGGCTCGCATGCTTAATGCCATGGATTCTCCAAAGGAAGCAAGAGCGGAAATAGAAGAGGCCATGAAAATCAAGGAAGATTCTTTTCTGCCCCGTGGTTATATGGTCGCACTGGAATTTGAACGCGCAGGTAAGGACGAAGCACAAAAACTCTACGAAACATACGTTAAGGAGCTTGATGACCAGCTCTTTGGAGAAGAGCCTGTCTGGCCGCCCGGCGGTGAGCGCTTTCTTCATGATATCTGGTATCGCGATGACTTGACATTTGTCTTCGACAAGCTCTTAAAGCTGGTGCACCGCTCTTGAATGCTGAACTGCCTTAAGGATGAACTACGAAAATGCAATCGTGAACTATATATGGTGCTAATCGGAAGTTTGCTTATGGTGGCGCGTGTGGTGCAAGCGCAATCTCAATTTCGCAGGCATGCCATCAAAAGATTCTTCGAAAGATGGACAACTGTTTGCGAAAATAAGTTGAATAGTCCGATCTGTTTGCCAGAAAGAAAATTGGTCGGGGTTTTCAATGCCGCTGGCTCTTTCTCTAAAATGGGCGAAAAAGCAGCAGCTTGAGGACGGAGTGAGTTTGCAGCCTCAATTGAAATACTTTTACCAATAAGTTCCAAATCGCTTTTTCCTGGGAATACTTTGCTGTGGAGTCCGTTTTGTAGTTTCATGAGGTTTTACCTGCCGTGTTTCGCGCCAGACTGTGCCTGGCAATTGTTTCGATGCTGTCTTTGACCGCGCCAGCCGCCCTCGGGGAAACATCGACGATTGCCTCCGACCAGGCAGCGCCAGCTGCCCCCCTCGATGCCAGAAGACCCATTCGAGATAAATGGGCGCTGGTTGTCGGCATCAGCAAATTCGAAAGCGACAAGATTCCCACCTTGAAGTATTCGACGAAGGATGCGCGTGATTTCTACAATTACTTGATTAAGGAAGCAAATTTTCAACCGTCTCATGTGCGCATGTTGCTAGATGAAAAGGCGACCAGACGCCGGGTCATCTCAGAGCTGGGCAACCGTTTCTTAGCTCGACTGGCTCGTCCGGGTGATCTTATCGTGCTCTTCTTTTCCACACACGGCAGCCCTTCACAGATGGATTTGAGAGGCAAGAGCTATCTGGTCACTTATGACGCTGACCCTGAAGACCTGGACGCTACCGGTATCGGCATGCAGGAAGTAAACGAAAAAATTCACAGCCGCGTTTTGTCGGATCGTGTTGTGCTTGTGCTTGACGCCTGCCATTCCGGAAGCAGCGATCCGAATGCCAAAGGAATGCATCGCGTCGGTAATATGGATGCCCAGGCATTGGCTGAGGGCTCCGGTCAGCTGGTCATTTGCTCTAGTCGACCAGATGAACAGTCCTGGGAATCCAAACGTTATGAAAATGGTGTGTTTACCAGAAATCTTCTTGATGCATTGCGCACTTCAGGCGGAAAACTTCCTCTCGGCTCGGCATTTGAAAAGGCGCAGCAATTGGTGGAGACCGAGGTTCGCGAAGACAGACCGGGGGCTCGCCAATCACCCATGTTGAACGCCAAATGGGCCGGCAACGACATTGTTCTCTCGGTTCCGGCAACCGAACCGGCCAAGGTTGCTCCCACCGTGCTTGCCGATCTTGAGCCAGACAGTTCTGGCCTCGGCAGCAGAGCAACCGAATCAAAACCGGCCGAAACACAGCAAACAATTGCCATGGCTGTGCCGACCAGAGCAGCTTCCGTGTTTCCGTCGGCCAATCAAAAACTGATTCTTACAGCCGCTTACTTTTCCAATGTCGCCAATCCCAAGGAGGCTTTGACTGCTGCCTATGAAGCATCGGCAGCCAATTTCAACAATGTCGAGTTTTACTGGCGCAAGGCAAAGATTCTCATTCAATTGGGCAAATGGACTGCTGCAATGGCCTGCTTGAAGGGATGCATTGTCGACGATCCCAATCAATCCGATTTCTATCTGGCCCGCGCACTTTGCTATCATCATATGAAAATGCACGGGCTGGCTACTCAAGACATCCAGACTGCACAATTCAAAAATCCGCTCGTTTCCAGACATATTGAATTCGGCGAATGAGGGTTATTGTCTCAGTTTTGTTTTGCGCAATGGTGGCGTCGGCGCTTTTATCGGGCCACCCAGTCTATGCAGCGGAAGTAGCTCCAGCCGATTTTCTCTCCAAGGGCATCAGTCTTTACGAACGAAAAGATTTTGCTCAAGCGGAACAATACTTGCTCAGAGCGGTAAACGGTGAGCATAAGAGCGTGGCCGTAGCCCACTATTACTTAGCCAATGCACTTATGCAGACGCGTAAGACAAACGCCGCGCTTGATGAATATGAGCGCTCTTATCGTTTGTCTCCATTCAGTTCTTTCTCCGGATATTGCAGAATGATGCTGCTCAGGCATGGAAGAAATCCTGATGGTGAGCAGGGAGGACAGGCAGGCCCGGGGACCGGATCTGCAAAAGGTGGCGATGCACTGAAGAAGACGGCGCAAGATGACCATGAGAAAGCACTCAGAGATCAAGAAAGAGAAAAACAGGCTGCCGCCGAGGCAAAACCTGCAGTAGATCCAGAATTGGCGAGGCTTACAGGACGCCTGCCGCGCCTGGTTGCAATTCTCAAAGAGTCTCCGCCGGCATCAGATATCATGGCCGGCGCTCTTACCTATCGCTCTGGTTTTGTCGGTGAAGCGGAGCAGAGAAAAGCTCGTGCCTTCGAGCGCCTGGAGCAGTCGCGCCTGAATTTGACCAGAGCCGAGTCGCTTACTCATTCATTTGTGCCTTCGGTTAAATCATTCGGTGAAGGTGATGAGGAGTTTCGCAATCGCAGAGCTCAGGCGGAAAAAACAGTTTCCAGCCTGCTTGATCCGTTCAGGGAGAATGTGAAAGAGGCCGAAAGCGCATTTCAGACTGAATCGGCTCTTCTAGAAAATTGCATAAATGCCAGTCGCGGTTTTCAGTATTAGAGCGAGGCACCGGCAATGGTGCCTCGCTTCACTTGTCCAAAACGTTCAGGTTTCAAGTCTGGTTCCAATTGAATTTGGTGACCGCAGGTTTTTCTGTTTTCACGGCGTGGTGGTGTTGGTTTGCGTGACCACAGGTTTTTGACCCTTTTGCCAATCGACAGAGTAATCGCCTTTGTTTTGCGTATCTATGGTGGTGGTTCCGCCCTGTCCCTTGGTGTAGTTTGTCGTGCCGTCATACCCATAAGATTGCCCCTGGGGATTCGTATATGACGCGCCGCTGTTTCTCGTGCCGGTGCCTGTTTGCGCGTTGTAGGCGCTGTTCATATAACCTGAACCACTGCCCCCATTTGCGCCTGTGGCTTCAAACTGCTTGGCTCTGAATCCACCTACACCTTTTTTATAGGCGCCGCCCTGAGCTGTTTGAAGAGTGCTGCCATTTGGTCCTTGATACGATCCGCCTCTGAATCCGAAGCCGCCGTTGGCTCCGAGCGCTCGCGCACCGGCGCGCTGTCCGTACTGCCCTTGATGCGCAAATGCACCGGCTGCACCGTTGGCGCCACGAGCAAATGCCCTGCGCGCCTCGGAAGGCGGCGCCAGAGTCATGCTCAGGACAGCCAGAACTGCCGGTATTACGAGTGGGGCTGCGTAATTTCTCATACTATTTCTCCTGCTAGATTTTCTGCATGTCAAAAAATTGGATGTTGCTCTCCGAATTCAGATACACGCGTGAAATCAAAAAGTTGCAGTCAGATAAAGTACAGAAATTCGAAATCGCTATAAGTAGATCTGGACCGGGCAGTCATGAAGAACCCGAAACAGCCGTGCTTGTTGAAGATTAGCGATGTTTAAGAATTTTGTATGCAAGACGGGTGCCTGAAAAAGCACGTGCGATTATAGTTGCAATGTTCTTGACAGGTCCTCCGCCATGAAGAATTTGAAAAAAATTACCAAGCAGGAATCCTCTGGCGTCAAAATACTGAAAACTTTCGGTTTATACGGCTGTCTTATTGCCGCATACTTTCTGGTCAAACCGATACTGGGCCATCTGTCGGTCGGTACGATGTCTGAGTACAGTCCACTTACCAAACAGCTTATTTTTACGGTTGTCTGTGTGTCCGGACTCTTGATTGGTATGCCTCTTCTCCTCCGTGGGGCAGAGTTCCGTATGACCAGAGAAAAGCTTGAAGAAATGGAAGCAAATCAGTCGAATGTCTATACTGACGACGTGATCAAACTGTCTCAGCAAGCCGTCGAAATGCCTGTCGCCTTACCTGTAGCCTGGGATTGCTTGAAAGAAGCAACCAATGGGCTGGACATCAAAGCTCTAGACAAACGTCGTGCTGCCTGGTTGGTTGATTCAGTGGACGACGACAGAAGAACTGTCAAATGCTCCCTTCAATATATTGCCGATCCATTGGGCAGAAAACTGAGCCAGATCTATCCGCGCACAATCGAGATGGTGGCATCGCTGGATGGACATGGTGTCAGCACCAAGTTGCGCACGCGCTACACGTTTGCCACACCGATGGATCTGGAAGCAGTATCCGAAATCATCAGCAAGACAAATTCTCGGCTCAACGAAATGATCGTCGTTGCCGACAAATCGGTGAAAGAGCAAAGAGAAAAGATGCGCAGTAATTCAGCGGTTGCTCAACTGGAAAAACCGTTAGCTCTCAATCTGGATAATCTCGGCAAAATTGATTTGCCCATCAGTCTAAACTAGACGCAAATTTGGCTGGCGTTTTGGTGGGGGCGCAAAAGAGCGCCCCTCTTTCTAACCGCTACTTGCCAGATGCTTCCAATCCCACTCTAATTTGCGGTAGTTTTTCACCCAGGCTGGCCATGGTTTGATAAGTCAAGGCTGCCACATCAGCCCGAGTGGCAAGCTCATTCGGCTTGATTGACCCGGGATCCGGATAGCTGACGATGATGCCGGCATTGGCTGCCTTGGCTACGCTGGGTAATGCCCATGTGGGGACCGTGTTGCCGTCTTTGAAACGAGTCATGGTTGATGTGTCGGCATTAGGATTGTTCAGGGCCTTGGCTAGAATCACCAGTGCCTGTGCTCGCGTAATTTTGTCTTCAGGCCGGAAGCTGCCGTCTGGAAAACCAGTGACCAAGCCGGCATCGCTGACCTGGCTGATGACATTTGCAGCCCAGTATTTTGCCGGTACATCCTTGAAATTGGCCGGTCTTCCCGCCGGCGGCAAATTCAAAGCGCGTGAGGCGATGGCTGCAAACTGCGCTCTTGTAATGTAGTCATTCGGTTTGAATGAGCCATCCGGGAAACCGCCGATGGTGCCTCGCTTGGACAAAAGGGCAATGTATTGCTCCGCCCAGTGTCCGCGAGTATCAGCAGCTGCGCCTGTAGTGTCAATCTTCACCGGTTTGTCTAGAGTGCGGCCGATTTCCGCATCGAGTCTATCGAGGTCGCGGGCCACCGTCATCACTTCCCAATCGGACAATCCGTTGTCAGAACTTCTAAAGGCATTCTCTACATCTTTGATGCGATCGAATTCGTGCGTGAAATCGCGGCGATTGTCTTCAGTGATTGCTCCTGTACGTGCAGCCTCATTGATGCGGGTTTGAATTGCCGCTTCCTTGGCGACGATGTCGGGAAGAGCAGGCAAGGATTTGTCGATGCGCGCCGATACGGCATCATATTCTTTGGAAAGAGCAATAACTTCTTGATCGCTGAGCCCACCTTCGGAGCCTTTAAAAGTGGTTTCTAATCCATTGATGCGAACCAGATCGGCTTTCAATGACTCGGCATCTGCCGGTTTGAGGCGACCGGAGGCCAGCGCTTCATTGACTTTTCGATCGATATCGGCGCGTCTTCCGACGACATCGGGCAGGGGTGTCACTGCTTTATCGAGATTGATTCGGAAATTGTCGACGTCGCTTGCCAGTGACAGGGTTTCGTTGTCCTCGAGTCGACCGTCTTGCATGAAATAGCGGTGGCGCGCATCAATTCGCTCGATCTGCACTTTTAGATCTTGAGCTGCTGCCTGGTTGATTCTCCCCGCCGTTTCGCTTTCCGCAAGCCGTTTTTTTGCATCGGCGATGCGTTGACCAATTCCTTGCAGAGCAGGGGTGCCACCATAAAGTTCAATCTTTGCTCTGAGACTGTCGAGGTCGCGCGCCAGAGTCAAAGTTTCCGTATCGGAAAGACTACCATCTATGCGGTATGTAGCTTCCAGAGAGGCAATGCGATCGAATTCTTGCTTGAGATCCATTACTTGCTGCGAGTTGAGTTTTCCCGAATAGAGCGCGTCAGTAATCAGTTTTTCGATTTCTTGCTGGCGCTGGTTGATACCAGGCGTATTGGTTGCAGCAGCAGGTTGATATCGATCAAGCGCAGTAGACAGACTTTCCAGGTCTATCGCCAGACTCAGCGATTCGTTTGTATCGAGCCTTCCGTCATTTGCTTTAAATGATGCTTCTTTTGATTCGATTCTGCTCAGCTCTTGCCCGAACGTGTTTGCTTCGGCAAGCGTGATTTTCCCTGAGGCCAAAAGGTCTTTCACTCTTCTGGAGATCTCAGCTTTTTTCGATTCGGTGGTTGTGTCATTGACGGTGACCGGTTTGATTTTAGCGTGCACGCTTTGTTGCAGCTTGTCTAGATCGAGCGAGATTGTCAACAACTCGTTGTTGTTGAGGGAGCCGTCCGCCTTAAAGTTTGCTTCTTGCGCTTTGATGCGATCGATTTCGGCAAGGAATATTTCACCGTCTTGCCGAGTCAGACGTCCGGTAAAAAGCGCATCTGAGATTTCGCGAACAATTTCTGCTTCTCGGCCGGGCAGGTCGGAGGTTGCCGAAGTGCGCGGAGCCAAACTGGCGTCTATCTGTTTTTGCAAATTGTCAAGCTCAAAGGACAGCCGCATTTTTTCCCAGATGGAAAGTTTTCCATCGGCTCGGTATTGCGCTTCGTTTTGTTTAATCCGCTCGAGTTCTGCTTTAAAAGTCCCTGCATCTCGAGCATTCAGTCGTCCTTGCTGGACGGCATCGTTAACGCCCTGCAGCATCTCAGTCTGGCGAGTGTCGACATCAGCCATTTGAGGCAATTGCCCCAAGTTTTGCGCCCAGTTCATTTGCGCGAAAGCCGGTTGAACGCCCAGGGATGAAGAAGCCAAAGACAATAGAGAGACGGACACGGCGAGCATAAGGGCGCGATTCATTAGAACCTCCTGACAAATGACGGTTAGTTTGTGAGCGAATGTCTGAGCGCTTCGGGGTCGGTCGAACCCGTTTGTGGCGGCAAATTTAGCACATTGGCGACAGATCCGGTATCGAGCAAGTGATGGAGGTATTTCCGGCTAGCCCATGTTTAGCCCCGACTCGATCATCCATCAGCCCGCATCGAAAAATTAGACTGCTTGCATCGACGCAACGCCATTCCCCCCCCAGGAGATAACACCATGAGCTTAAGAGAAGCGTGCGAGTACAGCGCTGCCCGAGAGAACGGATCCATTTCCCCATCCGCTTATCGTGATTGCATGGGCAGCAGTTCTTATCGAAGAGACCATGATATTCAAGCTACAGAAAGAGAGGTTGCCGCAGGAACAGTTCCTCCTGTCGAACTGACCGATGGAGAGAACCTGATCGTCCAGCTGACAGGCGAGAACGCCTATCGCGTGCAACAAATAGCCGGTGCCGTGACCGGTGATACGGCTGAAACGCAAAACATCACCAGCAACGATGTTGAATCCGTGCTCAATGCAGGGACGCTGAACGGACAGCCACTCAGTAAGGATATGAAGCGGGCTCTGGAGTATATGCGTGACAATTTCCACGATATGACCGACGAGTCCGCCTTGGAATTCTGGGATGTAGGCGATGTCTCGTCCCAGGAAATCTTGAACTATGCCACTCGCGAAATCGATGCCTCAGAGTCGGAGGCCCGTCTCAAGCAGGCCGCACTTGTGGACGCCGATGCTTTAGTGTTGCCGCAAACTTCTCAGTCGCGCATGCGAGGCAATCAAACCATCGAAGAAGCCGCAGGTCGCGAATTCAGCCGCGAGCGGGGAAATGATAACGTCACCTACGAAGTCCGCAAAGGTGACTGCGTCTCTCGCATTGCCCAGGATTTGATGGAGCACCGCCTCGGTCGCAAGCCGTCTCCTCAAGAACTCCGAGACTACATAGATTCGGTGTCGCTAGCCAATGGGCTTTATCAAAATGGACGCAATCCTGACTTGATTCGCATCGGTGAGTCTCTGGTCTTCCCTCCATTCGAACGCTAGGCTCGTCACCTGTGACTAACACTTAATTCAAAACAAGCAATCATCCAAAGTTTTATCAGTTGTTATCTGGGGATAGGGAATAAGTCGCGGCATTACTTCTGGTGCCGCGGCTAACTCCCTTTTTAGAGTTGAAATTTCTAAACTTCTTTGCCTCGTACCTATTTGCTTCTCATCCCGCCAAGATCATGCCAGGGGTCATGTTTTTTGCCTGCCGAGCCGCCAGCCGGTTTCGGCGGCGCAATGCGTTTTGCCGGCGTGACCGCGCGTGCTTTTGGTTTCACGCGTGGGCGAGTTGTTGGTTGAACGCGCACAGGTTGTGGGTTTTGCGCAGGATCTGCTTTGGCAGTTTGCTTGGGTGGAGAGGAAACAGCTTGATCGCTCGCCTTGCTTGCAGCTTGGCCGGATGCACTTGTTGCGTCAGGAGAGCTGTTTGTGCTGGGCTCTTTTGCTGCGGTTGTTTGAGAACCGGCTGGCTGTGCTGTATTGGTCGGCGAATGAACGGCTGCTGATTCCGTCTTTCCTGTGCGCAGCGAAACTGCAGCAAAAAGAGCAACAGCACAAATCACTATTGCGACAAAACCGCCGATCACCAATTTGCCGGTGCCTGATTTTCTTGGCTCCGGCTCAACCTCGAGATTGCTAAAACGGTCTCTCGCCATTTGTCTTGTCGGCGGTAACTTCTTTTCGGCCGTCGCGTCAGGAACTCCACTATCTGCTGCTTTTCGAATTCCACGATCGAGAAAGGCATCCTCGACACTCAGGCCGGCCATCGGATCGAGCGCCAGGTTGAAATTGTTTGCAGCCAATCCGACTGATACTGCATTTGGTTGGCCAGGCAATCCGCCGGAATTGTTTCCCGACATAATTTTCAAGTTGCCGGATTGAGAGTTGGTTTCGGAACAGGCTTTGACAATGGCATTGCTCAATTCTTGCGCAGTTTGATATCGGTCTTGAGGATCCTTTGCCATCGCCTTGAATATCACCGACTCAAGTTCATTCGGCAAATTCAAAAGCGGGTTAATCGAGCGCATCGAAGGCGGCGGCGTATTAACGTGATATTGAATCAGCTCGTAAATACTGGTGCCGTCGTGAAAGGGATCTTTGCCGGTGAGCATTTCGTACATGACGCAGCCCAAGGAATAAATGTCGGAGCGTGCATCTTCCGGCTTGCCTATGCATTGCTCGGGACTGAGATAGGGAGGGCTTCCCCAGAGTTCCCCGGACTGGGTAAGTTTGCGGTTTTCTTGATTTAGTTTTGCCAGACCAAAGTCAACCACTTTGACGAAGTCCATCTCATCGTCCATCAAAACCAGATTGCCCGGTTTTAAATCTCTGTGAATGACGCCGTTTTTATGCGCGTATTCCAAAGCGCTGCAAACCTGCACGACGATGCGTGCGAAACGATCGAGGTCGATTGTGCCTTCTTCTTTGATCAATGCTTCCAGGCTGCGCCCGCGCAGATAATCCATCACAACATACGGCTGCTGCTCCTCGTCGAACACGCAGTCATAAACAGTGACGATATGTGGATGGCTGAGCGCGCAAAGAAGAGTGATTTCGCGGTGGAATCTCTCGCGATAGACTTGCTTGCTGTCCAGCTGCATTTTGAGAGTCTTTATTGCCACCTGCCGGTTGACTCTTATTTGAGTGGCCAGATAAACCACACTCATGCCGCCCGAGCCGAGCACATCGTCAATTTGAAAGCGATCGTCCAAAATCGTTCCCACAAGAGGATCGCGAGATTTGCCCTTATCTCGAGGATCGTCAAATGATGGTGCGCCGGAGCTCAAGTAAGTCCACTTACCTTTCGTTCAGTCCGGTATCTATATTCCCTGTCTTTACGCGTCAACCAATAAAATTGACTGACTGGTCAATCGGCTAGAAGGGAGGTCCACCGCCCGGTCCCATTCCACCACCGCCCGGTCCCATTCCACCACCCGGCGGTCCGCCACCGCCAGGACCCATGCCGCCGCCGGGTCCCTGCCCACCTTGACCAGGTCCTTGACCGCCCCCTTGACCACCTTGCCCGCCTGGGCCAAAAGCAGAAGTGCCCAAAACCTTAGTGGCTGCCAGGTCAAAGCTATGCAGCATCTCGAATGCTTTGGCATCCTGGCGGGAGGCAAACAACTTTTCAATCTCAGCCTTCATATCACGCAGTCTGTAACCCTCGCTGCTATTTTTGCGAGTGACTTGACTGATAATTTCATTGCCCTGCGCGTTAAACACGGCTTTCAGATGCTCTGCTTCCGGTGGGATATAGCCGCCTGCTGCGCCCTGTCCCGGCGTTGCGCCTGCTGCAGCGCCTCCTGGTGGCGTCCCACCTGCACCTGTACTGGCCGCCGTTCTCACTGCCGGAACGCCCCTGCCCCGCAATGATTCCTTCGCTTGCTTGACTTGCTGTTCTTGACCGATCAGCTTTGATTCCAGATAGGTCAGGCGCTCAGACGATTTGTCGATATCGTTGGCTTTTGCCAGGGCTTGAATTTCTTTGAAGATGGCTACAAATGGCGACACCCCAGTGCCCTGGGCGCTCAGGTTTTCGATTCGCTTCCACACCAACATGCTGCGCGCCATTTCCGGACCCTCGGCAATTTCCGGCATGTTTAACGATTGCGCCGAACTGAATGTCAGAGATTCCAGCAAAGCAGCCGCCGACAAACGTCCGGCGCTGAAGTCGGTAATCTCACCGCGCGAAACCATGATGTGGCGCGCTGGTTTTCCAGTCTGACTGAAAAGCACTTTCACCTTTTCAATCTGCCCGGGCGCGCCTTCAATCAAGGTTCTGGCCAGAAACAGGGCGTCTATTTTGAGGTCTTTGTCTATTGCTGTTTCCTTCTCCTCGGCAAGCACTGTTACCGTCGGTCCGGTTCCGACAACTGTGACACTCAAAGCCCTGGCCCCCACTGAAGAGTCACGCACCAGGGCGGTCAGCTGAGCATTGGAGAGACTGGACTTGCCGGACGCTACCTCCGCAGATGCCTTCAGGCACGGCATGGAGCCCAGCGTGCAAAGAGAGGCTAGAGCTACGGTCAACACCTTGAGGCTGGCAGTTTTTCTTGAATAGAGCTTGGTCATGAAGACTCGCTACCGTGAAGGGCGGTTGAAGATTCCAACTGTGGGAATTTTAGCAGGCAAGCAGGTATTCCTGCGCCCGTAGCGCCTAGGCCTTGTTGTTGAGCCGATAGCCGACGCGCGGGATATTCTCGATGATTGAGTTGCCGTCTTCTGCATTATCGAGCTTTTGGCGCAAGCGTTTGATCGCCGATCGCACTGATTCAGCGGTGGCTTCGCTTTCCACCCCCCAAACTCGATTGATCAGTGCTTCTGATGTGAAAACCTGATTGGGATGGCGCATAAGAAATTCCAGAAGGGCGAAATCTTGCTTCTGCAAATGAATATGTTCGCCGTTTTTCGAGAGCGAATGTTCAGTCATATCCATGCTCAGGTCTCCGACCGTTATGATTGAGCTTACAACCTGTTCAGGGCGCCGCATCAGCGCTCTGACTCTGGCGGACAATTCCCTGAGACTGAAAGGCTTCGTCAAATAATCGTCGGCGCCGGTGTCGAGCCCTTCTTCCTTCTCTTCAATCTGGCGCTTGCCGGTAAGCATAATTATCGGCGTCTTTCCGCCCCTGGCGCGAAACTCACCGCAAATTTCGATGCCTGTTTTCCCCGGCAAAGACCAGTCTAGAATGATCAAATCAAAAGACGTGATAGTCAACATCTCCTGCGCCGTCAACCCGTCGGGCGCATGTTCGACCGTATATCTTTCGGAGGACAGATGGTCAAGCACGGTGGTAGCGAGGTCTTGATCGTCCTCAACTAGTAGTATTGTGGGCATGATGGGCTTATTGATAAAACTGGAAGTTACCGAAATATCCTAACAGGTACAAACAGGTACTTACAGTTACTCACACCGGGGCAAGGTAAGTTTGGAGAGGCAGTCTGCTATTGAAAACACGGTAGGGCGAAGCGAGACGTCGCTGACGAACACGATGCTCTTTTTTGTTTCAATTCCTGTCATAACTACCTTTGTCTTAATCGGCTGTATGACCTATCTCCAGCATCAAGCTGAAGTGCAAGCCGAGCGCGCAGACCGCGCAAAACGTTTTACCGAAATCATCGATAAAATCGCTTACGGTATCTCTGAAGTGGCGACCATAACTGATGTTTCCGATCTTGCCTCAGGCGATTCGGGCGGCGCACGAGGCATCTTGAAAAAAGTGAAGGAGCTGGACAATCAATTTGCGGAATTGAAAGAGCTGACGAAAAACGATCCGACCAACCACCAGATAGTTCTCAATGCAGAGAGTGGCTTAAAAGAAGTCAAAGAAACTTTTAGAGAATTGCTCAAACAGATGATGTCCGGGCAGGGTCAGGGCCAGACACGCAAAGGCATGTGGAAACATCTGCGCGCACAGATTAGAAATACAATCAACAACGATCTGCTCCGCATAGGCAAAGATCAGGAAAGAGTCGCCAGCGAGAGCCCGTTTTTGCAGGCGGAAAACAGAAGATGGGCGCAAATCACACTTGGTATCATCGGCGGTTTCAATCTCATTTTTGCGGTTATTGCCAGTCTTTGGCTGGTCAGGAATCTTCGCTCCCGATTGCGTATCATGACTGACAACACACTGCTCCTTGCTGCCGGAAAACCGCTTCACAAGCAGGTTAGAGGTGGAGATGAAATTGCGCTTTTCGACAGCACGTTTCACCAGATGGCGCGGCGAATGGCAGAAGCATCGAGAAAAGAAAGAGCGATTGTGGAAAACGCACTCGATATGATCTGTTCACTCGACAAGACCTTGCGCTTTCTTTCAGCTAATCCGGTATCCAGGCAGTATCTCCTTATGACGGAAGAAGAGATTTTGGGACGAAGGCTGGTCGAGTTTTTGCCGAAGTCGCAAGTCGATCGAGTTACCGAATTGATTGAGGCTATGAAAGCTGATGCAGAAATAAATGATCTGGAACTGAAACTAATCAGACGCGACGGCAGTGAAATTCACACCGTCTGGTCGATGCGCTTCAGTGAAGTGGACCAATCGATTTCCTGCGTAGTGCACAATGTTTCTGAAAGAAAAAGAGCGGAAGAATTGCGCCAGGAGTTGGTGGCGATGATCACTCACGATCTCTGCACGCCGCTTGCCTCTATAAGCAATTCCGTTGAATCCATCAGCTTTGGCGGTTGCGGTGAATTGAACGAAAGGGGTGTAAAACTGATTAATCTGGCGCAAAAAAACGCTGTCAGAATGGAAACGTTAATTGACGATTTGCTCGATATCGAAAAAGCCAGGGCTGGCATGATGCAGATTTCTAAGACGAAAGTGTCTCTCTCTGAGCTTTTCAGAAAAGTCAGCGAATTATTGGAACCGCTGGCTGCAAAAAATTCAATGACGCTTCTGGTTGTCGATAACGAACTGACCGTGGAAGCAGATGAAGGTCAATTGCAGCGCATTCTCACAAACCTGGCAGGAAACGCTCTCAAATACGCAGGCAAGGGAGCGGAGGTCGTTTTCTCCGCAACTCAAAATGGCGAAGTTACGGAACTGTCTGTCAAGGACAACGGCCCCGGAATACCTGAAGACAAACGAGAGCATCTGTTCGAACGGTTTTATCAAACCAGCTCAGAACATTATGAACTTGGATCCGGCTTGGGTCTGGCTATTTGCAAGACACTTGCGGAACTTCACGGTGACACAATCGCAGTCAAAAGCGAAGTTGGTAAAGGTACCGAATTTGTCGTGTCGCTGCCAAAAGTCTAATTTTCTATGGAGTGATGTACCAGTTTATCGTGATGTTTGTGCCCGCCTCGCCTATTTTGGCAAGCAGCATGATATTGACCATCTGTTTGTCTTTTTGACCTCTAATCATATAGATTTGTCCTGGCTGGCCCATTTTGGCCAGAGCTTCGGCGGTGGGAATCTGCGCGAACCAGCCGCCACGGCGCAAAGCTGCCTGGTAGAACTGAAAAACAACTGCGGGACTATCTTTGGTGGCGATGCTTAAGCCTGCAGAGGGTGCCCCTTTAGTTGAATTGAGAAAACTGGTGGATGTGACATTGCTTGAGTAAATTTCGACTGGAAAATTAGTTGGAGCCGAGGCGGCAAAATGGACGCCAGCCGGAATGGCCCAGGCGGGGGGACCCTTCATGTTTCGTGAAAGACCCAGCTTTTTTACGAGTTCAACCTGCGCAGCATTTGGCTGCCCTTGCTGTGGTTGCTGCTGTTGCGCTTGAGTGCAAGGAGCAGCCAGCATGCTTCCAATAGCCAGAGTACATACCAGAGACACTTGAAGTTTATGAATTCGCCATGCCGCTTTTTTGACCTTTCTCATCACTGCTCCGTTTTTCTCCGGGACTCTTTATGGGAACACGCTTACACCAATAACATGCACATCTGTTGAGCGTTTTACTCGAACTTCACCAAGATTGTGATTAAAGCCCGTACCAGGTTTCCAGAACACGCTCTTATTATAAATTCCGAATACGCAAGAAACTGGAAATGGCAACGGAGTAAAAAAGGGCAGCGGGTTAGGAGTGGAGGGCAGGAAAAATGGTGCCGGTCCACTTGCGTCGTCAATGCTTGTTGATTCCGTTCCGTCAGGAGGATTGTTGGATGCTATTGCCAACCACGGACATTCAGCAAATGCGATAGGTTTAGCATTGCAATGAATGTCTTTACCATTGTGAGAATATACATAGAAGTCTGTCGCAATGCCTGACGCCAGCAGTCCTCGGTTCACGAAATTGTCGAGAGCACTGTGCATCTCCGCCGTGCTTATTGTGCCACCAACCTGACTGATCATCTCATTGCAGCGGGCGGTAAGATTTTGCTCAATATTTGCCTTGTTTCCTACTGGGTAATCAAAAATGAGTTCGTCTACGGATCTACCAGCGGTGTCTCCTCCCAGCGGTATGAAATTGGCACTTACACTGGTGCAGCCGACCCCGCCAGGAAAGGACGTAGCGCTCTCAATCTTCGGGATAAATCCATAGTCTTTTTCCGAAGTCTGGATAGGAAATCCAAGTGGGTAAAAGAAGATTTTTGCTTTTGGCTGGTCGATTTTGATGTGCACAAAGGAGTGCGGAATTGCCATCTTGAAAGGCTGACGAGGATTAGTCAGCATCCAAGAGGTGGCTTTTTCCGCTGGTCTTCCCGGCGATGAGGCGAGGCCCTCTGAAGAGAATGCATTCGGCACGGGGTTCGCCCAACCGGCTGCGTTATTAGCTCCTTTGTCGAAGTCTGTCTTCGACACCATATGTGGTTTTTCATCATACAGAAAGGGAACTTGCCAGTAGTTGGAACCCTGGAGCCCAAGCGCTTTGTAGCCTTTCAGAAAAAATAAGTTGTTTGAACCTTGCGGAGCGGGGTTTCTCGTGGTTTTAGTAACATCGTCACCATCCCATGTGAATCCAGGAGGAGCAAAGAAATTGTTGCCTTCGTTTCCACCAACAACGATATTGCTTTCTTGCTCCGGCAACATTTTGGAAGTTTGCCAACCGTTGCCAGGTATGACAGTGACTGCGGCATTATTGCCAATCATTCGAACTGAATTCTGTTGGGCAAGCTCAGTAAAAAATGGGTGTCGATTAGCTTGATTGTTCAACTTGTCTGCAAGTTGGTTACTGATGGCGGTAGCCTGGTTCAAAGCTGTATTTGCATTGCCTGTGCCAGAGCCGGCGTTCGCTCCCGCCGCGATAGCATTGATCTTGAAGAGCATTGCTTCCGCCCACATGCGATTGACTCTGCGCAAAGTGATCTTGCTGTCGCACCCTGCAAGGGTGTTGTCGGTTTTATCGTTGGTGACGTCGAAGAAGCAACTGAGCGGATTGATCACTACGGAAATTTCATCGAGAGCTTTACGACCGGAATTTAGTGTTCCCGCATCTACCGCGTTTTTGGTTTCTTTTTGCGCATCCATATACATGACGAAAAAGAAGAAGCCAACTCCCAGCACTACGAGCACCATCGCAAGCGCTGCACTTAGAGCCGTAATCGAACCTCTATTATTTCGCTCTCTGGTCATCAAACAATGTCCTCTCAATTGGTGCAACTAGCGGTATACATACATCGAAAATCCGCTGCCTGAATTTCTACCAGCGATCTACTTTTATTAGGGAGCGGGAGGGTTGGGATTTGCCGTTCCTACGACAGGTTCAACTGCGCGAGCTTTAAAAGTCATATTGGTGAGACCTGGAAATGGAACCGGAGCATTCACGACCATGGACGTGGTAACCGAAAAGGTGCCCTTGGGGCCCGTGAAGTTGTAGTCGTCTATGACAAGACTTTTGACGATTCCTGAGGTCTGGAAAGAGGCCAGAGCTTTATCTGCTGCACTCTGTGCCGATGGGCCATCGGGTTGGTTTGCACCTGCACGTGCAGCGTTTTTGCAGGCAGTGTCATTCATAGAGTTTGCCGCGATAATAACCATCAAATCGAGCAACGCCAGCGCAATGGGAATGAGGATAACGGAAAGGGTGCATTGATACCAGGAATGTTGACAAAAAAAGGAATCGAGAGAAATGGATTGCAAGTGATGGTTGTTTTCACTCGAACAATTGTGTCTTTGGAACCACCGTTTTCTGTTTCCCCATCACGATAAGCTACGTCAGTATCCACATTGCCGGACATGTTGACAAAATGACCCATTCCGCTGCGCCATGTGTCCGGGATCCCCTTCTTGACTGAACCGCTTGCGTCCAGGGCGTCGACGCTGTCGATAAGTGCTGCCTCGTGAACCTGGTTGTAGTTGAGAACCATCAGCAAGCTGTATGACACGCCGATGCTAATCAGATCACAAAGCGGAAAGAATATGCAAATCAATAAGACTAGCATTGCCGGTCCAAATTCCGCGATCCCAGCACCATTTGCGGTGCGCTTGCGCCTGGCTCGATAAATTCTTGCCCGCATTTTTAGGCCCTCTCCTATGCCGGATTCTCTCTCAACCCGGACTGACATGCTAAATGTACGCCGGAGAATGGAAATTTAGGGGATTTCAAGATTAGATTTAACATCATTATATTGCTGCTAACCTCGTGGCAAAAATCTTGGCACAACTCCTTCGCGCTCCATTGGTTCTGCCGACCGCCAGGGTTCGTCCTTTGGCTGCATAGAGCTTGCGTGGGTAGGCTTTTGGGCTGGTTATCTGAGGTATGATTGATTGCGGGCGCAAGGGGTTTTGGCACCAGAACTTCGGATAGTCATGAGCAAGAAGAAGAAAACTTCCGCTAAGCAGACAAAACCAAACCTGCAAAAGCCTTCGGCTAAAACCGCGAAGGAAGCTGCTGCGCAGAAAAAGAAAGTGCCTGAAACTTCACTTGAGTTGGATGCCTCCTCAAAATCGGTGCAAGCGCAACCGGAGCCAGCAAAGGGAAAGAAGCTAGTTCAAAGCGCTGCCAAATCCTCAAAACCTGAATCTTCAAAAGCAAAAACAGCGCCAAGTGCAAAACCCGAGCCGACCCCGTCCAAACCGGAGCAAAGCTCGCCCAAGTCCGCTGCACCAAAATCCGCGCAGAGTCAGCCGAAACAGCAGAAAAAAGATGCTGGTCAAAAGCCTGCAGAGCTGAAGAGGCAGGAAGAGGTTAAACCATCACCTGTGGGTCAGAAGGCCGCAAAGACCGGAAAGACCAGCAATAAGAAAGACAAAGCGCCAGTGCAATCGGCAGAAGCTATATCTTCGCCCGCCGAGCCGGCTGTTTCCGAAGTTGAGCAAAAACAGCTTCCACCCACTGCCACGTCACCAGCGGAAGCCTCAACAGAATCAGCACCACCTGAAGCTGAACGAAGGGTTCCTAAAACACTCCTGGAAGTGAATATCGGTGGATTGAAAGAGGCTGCAGCAAAGGCTACAGGTCTTGAAGCTAAGGCTCAAGCACCCCCGCCTGCGGAGCGTAAAGTCGCAAAAACGCTTATCGATGTGAGCACTGATGGACTTCGAGATGCAGTTGAAGCCTCATCCAAGGCTATAGAAGATGAGATTGCTGCAGCAATTCGAGAGTCGCAAAACGAAGCCGCTGTTTTGGCGCAGCCAGAATCCGAGGAAGCCGCACAAACCAAGGCAGAGGCAAGTCCCATGCGGGCGAGCGAGCCTCCAACTGCAGAGCAGATAATTGATTATGCTGCAAAGCAACCCGAAGTGAAACAGGCAGATAGAAAAATTGCCAAGACGATGTTGGAC
>JBGAVL010000006.1:0-50927 GCA_044228145.1 Obscuribacteraceae bacterium (SeqCode) | reverse complement strand
AGACAGATGAGTGGAACCACGCAAAAAGGGCCGGCGCACTGAGCCTCCGGTCCTTTCAGCGTCTCAGTTAGCACGGTCGCGGTTTGCCGCCCAGGCGCACCCACGTTTTTCTGAATCTCTCTAGACTTCCTGCATCACTCCATGAGTTTCAGTGCCAGCATTGCTGCGACACCGACGGCCATGAGGGCGATGTGCTTGTAGGAAGCCTTCAGAGAATGATTCTGGAGGAAACGCGGAATGAGCCCACCGGCAGCCAGGTAGATGAAACACCCAGCGGCCACCGGCAGTACGTAGGCGGCGAAATTCGAAACCGATGTCCCGATGCTCAAAGCCAGAATGACGCCGATGAAGGCGGTCACGGAACTGGCCATGTTCAGCAACAGGGCGCGCTTGCGGGTGAAACCCGAATGCACGAGCACGCTGTAGTCGCTGATTTCGGTCGGAATCTCGTGGACGAGCACGGCAACTGTCGCTGCAATGCCGGCTGCGGGACTGACCAGGTAGGCCGCACCGATGACCACGCCGTCGATGAAGTTTTCCAGCATGTCTGCCGTCAAACTCATCACGCCGATGTGGTGTGCTTCGTGCGGTTTCGCGCATTCGTGTCTGCAATGCAGCACGCGCTCGATGATGAAGAACAGAAAGACTCCGCCGATGATGAGCAAGGGAACGGTGGTGCCGTTGCCGAGCTCCTCGAAGGCTTCCGGAATCATGTGCAGGAACGCATTGCCGAGCATGACGCCGACTGCGACGCTGACCATGGGGGTGGTGAAGCGCTGCAAGTTGGTGTTGGCCATCGACAGCGTGAAGAGTCCGACAAGAGACATGCCGCTTATCGCAGCGATGCTCAGAAGGGCGTAGATCCAGATTGTATCCATGGGTGTGTCTCCTATTGGCAGACAGTCCGAAGGCCATGGCGCTACTCGCGTCATGCTGGGCGGCAATCAACTTCTCGAAACAAGAGCACCTCTGATCACATAAGTGATCGAAAGATTTGCTCGAATGGCGAGAAGTTATTTGGCTATCGGATAGTTCTGCGGGATTAAAGATTGGTTGTCATGATGCCCTTACCTTAGGGCTCATAAACCGTCGAATCAAAGAGCTCTAACATAAAAAGAGCTGATTCTCGCTTAAGTCAGTTCTCGTAAGCCTCACAGGCTCCGATCGCTCAATTGGCGTTTAATGTGTTAAAGGCTCGCGGGGCTGACGCTAAGTGATGGCAGAGGACAGTCCATTGCCAGCCAGGCCAGGCGCACAGCATTGCTTTACGTTTCCAGCGCTTCTGAGCCTGGTCTAACCCTGAAAAGGCGCAGCTTAAGGGCGTTTTAAAACGCTCAATCGGCGAGGTAATACAATGCCTCTCGATTCTTTCGAGGAATCAGGAAACTTAGAGTTCGCTCTGGAAACCCCTTCACTTCCCTTTCGATTTGTGACTCATTACCCTGCCGACGAATCCGGCAGGGTATGCGTCGGTAAAAACAATGAGCGACACCACACCAACCACCTTTCTGCCCGGGAAAAATGAGCGTCGCAGTTTTGGCGGCAATCCGAAGTCTTCGGCCGATGTGCATTCGCTGATACAAATTTTTGACGATCCGCGCTCACGAGCTCCGATAGCGGAAGCTCAGAGTCGCCAGTATTTGATAAGCGTCCTCGACCGTCAATATGAGGTTTCTCTCGAGCGCGGCTATCCTATGTGCCTGGCCCTGGCCGCTCTCGATCCATCCGTCGAAATTGCCGCTCTGGCACCGGTGGCGATACTAAATACGGTAGCAAAAATTTGTCGCTCCAATCTCAGACCGACTGATTTGCTGTTTCGTTATGCAGACGGATTGCTGGCCATGGTCCTTTTGGAAAGTGACGAAGAAGGCGGCGCCAGTGTGGCCGCAAGATTGAAACGTTCTCTTGATCGCAGGCTTTATTTCGGCAAAACAGCGCTTAATGTGCGCCCTGTTTTTGCCGTTTCGGATGTGACGATGGGCTTCGGTTCGGCGGGCAAGAGTCTTTTGACTTCGGCAGAGCTGGTGCTCAAGAAGGCCAGTTACGAAAGTGCCGATGTCGCCGTGGCCAGTGTCACACTCTCTGTGCCAACTGTTGATGTTTACATAAGAGCGCAAGATTTCGCCAATGCGATCACCGGGATGTTCGACACGACAGCCTGAGTATCGGTTGAAAACTACATGTTTGAGGCTTTGCCGGCCAGCGCATTGCTGTCTTTGAATTCGCTGACTTTGGCAGCGACTATGCGCAGGAATTTTTGCGCACCAAGTCCGTGCAAGTGGACCGGATCGCAGAAATCTTGGCGGGAGAATAAACCGGGGCGATTGCAATCGACAAAAGCGGCGCCGTTTTTGCGGGCCAGCTCACCGACGCAATTGAGATACTTGTCGTAAACACCGGGCGGCAGCAAATCGGTGTTTTCTTTCAAGAGCGGCATGTTGACGAGAAGGACGGCGAAGCCCATTTGATTGGCCTGCCGCAAAAATTTGTCCATGTATTGAGATTGACTGTTGAAAACTTTTGCTTTAAACGGCCGATATCTCATTGCGTACTCTTTGCTGTTATCGTTCCAAAGGGCGCGGCTGGCAGCCTTTTGACTATACGGCGTGACAATCCACTGGCCGGGAGAATTCTCCTCCGGTTGTTCCGCCATAGCAATTTTTAGAAGTGGTTGTGGTGTGCGAATGGTATCGAATTTGGTACCAGTGCAATGGCTGATTATGGCCTCGCTGAGAGCGCGTTCTACGCATTGAAAGTCGGCTCGTCGTCCGTACAGGTATAAGCCGCGTTCAATCTGGCGTTCGATTTGCTTCCATACTCGTTTGCTTTCCGGCAAAACGTCTTGAGGGTAGGAAACTTTGTCCAGATAGCGAACTGTTTCTGTCGAGGCCGGATCGCTGAAACTGCTGTCTAGGAGGTCTCTGGGCGCCACGCCCCAGATAAGGATCGGGCGGCTGTCTCCTTTAGCGGGCAGGGCGCGAAATAACGCGCAGGCATCAGATGCCATTTGTCCGCCGATGGCGAAGGAGTGAGTGCTTACCGGCTTGCCTGAGAGTTTGCCGGCATAGGACTCGAAATAGGCGGAGCGATGGTTTTTAACAGCGTCCAGAGGTTTTTGCAAGAAGGATGAATCACCGTCATTTACGACTGCGACCATGAGCGACGAGCCGAAAAAGACTGCGTCCGGCCTGTGCTCTGATTTTTGAGCAGCCTGCCAGTCCTTGGCCGTCCAGTAGGCCCAGCAGTGGTTTGGGGAGTCAAGCGGATCTGCCTTGAAGGCGGCAAAGGCAGCAATATTTGCGATGCCCACTGTCAACCCGGCCAGCAAAACATAACTGGAAAGCCAGTTTTGCTTCCCGTGCTTAGCTGTCAAATCTTGCTTTGTGCTGTTTGGCGACGGCAATTTCAAGGTTTCCAATAGCGGCAATATGATAGCGCGGTGCAGGCTGCCTTTCCTGGCCATTTACTCATGGAATCTAGAACGGTTAGAGAGTGTTAAGGTCTGTGATCCCCGCCTGGTATGCCACTCGCGCAAACTTGAATGTCAAGACTCTAAAAATGCCGGTTTGGGCTTTTGATTCATTCTTAAAAAGGGAACAATAACGGGGGAGGTGTGGGTCTCCCGACTTACCACAGGGTGAATGATGAGCCAGCAGCAGCAAGAGCACCGTCTAGGGGAGTTGCTCATTGACATGAGCTTTCTCCAGCCAAAGGAGCTTGACGACGCCGTGGCAATGGCGAGTCAAACTCGTCTGCCCCTGGGCAGCGTGCTTGTGATGTCCGGACACCTGTCGGACAAAGAACTCAGAGCCTGCGTGCTCGGGCAGTCTCTTTTGAAAGACAATGTCATCGTCAAGGAAGACATGTTCAAGGTCATGCGCATTGTTCGAGAGCGCGGCGTGTCCTTCGAGGAAGGCATGCAGATGCTCGAGGGCAGCGTCGACATCAGTGAAAAAGAAACGAACAAGCTGGGCGAACTTTTAATTGCCGCCGAGAGAATAACCGCAGGTCAGTTGCAAACAGCCCTTGATACGGTTGAATCTAGTGGTTTACCGCTCGGTCGCGTTCTGGTATTGACCGGTGCCGTCACCGAACCGGTGCTGAAAGTGGGTCTGGAAGTTCAGGTCGGTGTGAGGGACGGCAGTATCTCCCGTGAAGAAGCCATAGAGCGGTTGAAAACCGTCTCTTCGGTGTCGTCTGTCTCGCGACAGAGCATAGAAATGACGGCGCCTACTCTGGACAAAATTCTTCGACTGGGCGAATTTTTTGAGAAGGCTGGTATCATCAGCGATACCGATATGCTGAATGCCCTCGAGGTCGCACTCAATCAACAACGTCGTGTTGGTGAGGTTTTGGTGCAGTTTAACCTCGTCAGCGACAAAATGGTCGAGGCCGCACTCGAACTTCAGCACTTGACTCGTGGACGTCAGATTCGCCCCGATCAAGCAATTGCCGCATTGCAGAATATGCACTTCAATGGCATGACCCTTCACCAGGCTCTGGGCGTCCCTGAGCCGGAAGCGATGTTTGTCAGACCGGAAGCTTTATACCAGCCGGGTCCGGACTCCCAGGCACCGATGGCGGCGCCTCACGCACAACCGGCGCCCGCACCATCCGCACCTCCTGTCCATGTTCCGGCCCCAGCGCCGGCTGTCGAGGATCCTAACGCGGTCTTGCTCTCCGGCTGGGGAGATGAGGTTGCTGTCGAAGAAGTCAGAGATGGCTGGGGAGAACAAGCCGCTCCAGTGCCGGCCGTTGAAGCGGAAGCTGCTGCTGCCGCTGCTACCGTTGCGCCAGCCCAGCAAACCGAGATGCCTGTTCAGCCGCCACAACCGATTCAACCAGTTCAAGCTGCCGCGCCGCCCACATATGCACAGCCGGATCAGGCTGCTGCGACCGCACAGCCGATGCAGCAATTTGTCACCGCCAGTGGTGAATTTAGTTCGGTTTCGATCGCCGCACAGCAGCCCTCCCAAGGGTTGGTTCCTCAACCACCACCGGGCTATTCCCCGCTACCTACGCAGCCGACCAGCCCGCAAGCTTACGACCAGAGTCAGGGTGCCCAACCAGGTTTTCAGCAGCTGCCCGGCGCGCCGCCCGCCATGCCACCCGCGCAACCGCAGGCACCAGCTCCGGCCGTCATGCAAAGTTATGCGCAGCCTCCCGCACAGCCAGCTGCCGCCGCTCCTCCGCCTGCTCCTGCAGTCATGCAGAGCTACGCTGAGCTTCCCAGTCAGAGTGCTCCGGTGTCCCCTGCTCCAGCGCCAGTCGCAGAAGTTCCTGCTCAGCCCGTTCAATCGGTTCAACCTGCTCAACCCGTTCAACCTGTTCGCCCGTCACAGCCTCCAGCTGCCCAATCGCCCGTGCGCAGGAATGCAGTTGATGGTGTGATAGCCGAAATCGCTTATGAAGCGGCTCAATTTGCGGCTGCCCAGGAAGCTTCTGCGGTATCGGCCGGTGGTCTGGGTTTTGAAGCGGTCGGATTGGCTCAATTATTGAAAGTGACGGGCATCGTCACTCAGGACGAAATGGACAATGCGATCAAAGATGTTATTCGCGATTCAGTTCTTTTGCACGATATTTTGAAAACCTCAGGCGTCGGCGATCCGATGACCTTGAGAGCCGCATACGATGCGCATATCATGGTAATTGGCGGGCAGCTCACTTTCGAGCATGCCATGATCGCGCTTGATTATTGCAAGCGCGGAAAACTGAGTTTGTACGAGTCGTTCAAACAGCTCGGCTGGTTGCAAGAGTAAGTACTACTTGTTGCCCAGCGTCTTGATTTCCAGATTGTCGACTTCACCTCGAAAGGCGACGAATTTGGCAAATTCGTGCTGCAGAAATGCATCGAGTTGTTTTTTCATGTCTTTTTTGCGCGGATGGACCGATACGCTATAGCCATCATGTCTCAGTTTTGATGCTGCTTTCATGACATCGGTGGTTTTGTCCCTGTCCGGATCGAATATCAATGCCAGTTTTTCGCGCGAGTCTTTTGGCTTTGCTCCCTGATCCATCAAAACGCCGATGATGCGCTCGAATCCGATCGAGAATCCACAGGCTGGAACTTCTCTTCCGGAGAATTTGCCGACCATATTGTCGTACCGGCCGCCTCCACCCATCGAGTAAGAGTAGCCTTTGATGCCGATTTCGAAGATAGGTCCGGTATAGTAGCCCATGCCTCTGACAAGAGTCGGATCGAAAACGATGTCATATTTTTCTGACGCATTCGCTTGCACGGCGTCAATAATGGCTGCCAGCCCTTGCATCGCCTGACTGAGATCAGCGGATGCAGCCTGAGAGTTTAATTCGTCGCCCTGGCTCAGTTGTTCTGCAAAGCTTGTCAAATCGGCATTCTGCTCTTGCGAAGCTGTGAGCATGGCCTTCAATTTGTCGACTGCGGCTTGAGGATGTCCGTGTTCCAGAAGATCTTTTGCGACGCCTTCTATGCCCACTTTGTCGAGTTTGTCGATGGCAATGAAAACAGGCTCGAAGCGGCCGCTAAAACCGCAATGAGCAACCATAGCCGTGAGCAATCGGCGATCGTTTATGCGAATACGAAAATCGTTGAAGCCCAGATTGAGCAATGCCTGGGAGGAGGCAATCAGAAGTTCGGTTTCGGCGACAGCGGATTTGACTCCTAGCGTGTCGATATCGCATTGAGTGAATTGGCGAAAGCGCCCTTTCTGGGGTGCTTCTGCGCGCCATACCGAGCCGATTTGAATGGCTTTCATGGGAAAGAGCAGGTCGTTTTGATTGGCGCAGAAATAGCGGACAAGCGGAACAGTCAGGTCAAAGCGCAAACCAAGATCGGCCAGTTGATCGCGGTCGACTTTGGAAGTTTCAAGAACCTTATCCAGTTTTTCTCCGCGTTTGAGGACCTCGTATATGAGCTTTAAGTTCTCTCCGCCTTCGCCACCTTTAAGGTTTTGCAAGTGTTCCATGGCCGGTGTTTCGATGCGTGAAAAGCCAAACTGCTCATAGGTTTCCAGAATCGTCCTTGTGGCCCAGTCGCGCAATGCCGTCTCTTTGGGCAGCAAGTCGCGCATGCCGCGCGGAGGTGAAAGGCTGAGCGGCTCTTTACCGTCATGTGGTTTGTTTTGAGTTTCGGAATCAGACATGGGTGCCCTCGGGAGAAAGAACGATTTTGTCAGACAAGAGAGATAAATAGAATCTTCAGGCGCGATTTGTGAATTAAGAAAGGCCAGATCAGTAATAACCCCGGTGACTTAAAGCCGGTTCGTCATTAAGCTGAAATGAGAGCTGGAAATATATAACCAGCAATGATTGCAGACTTTGCAGACGGCTCAAGAGCCGCCGCCCTGTAGTGCCGACATGCAACCAGATGCGATGGCATCGTTAAGGCATGCTAAATTTCGAGTGATGTTGTCAAGATAAGCTCTAAGCTGTATATACCTGCTAATCAAGCAGGATGAGGTTGAAACAGCATTCTATGTCACAGTCACACAAGAAAGCCGAAGGCAAACTAGTAGTCAGACCTGCTGCCACATCAGCCGCTTCCAAATCCGCCCAATTCTGCGCCGGATGCGGCGCCAAAATAGCCGGTGATTCGTCATCTTGCTGGCGCTGCGGACGTTTTTTTCAATCGCGCGAAAGCGGTACCTGGAGCGTACAAAACAGTTTTTACAGGCTGCCGGCCATGCGTGCTTACCGGTCGGCGCCGCCGGCGAAGAGAATCTTGGCCGCCCTGGTTGATTCGATTTTCCTGCTCAGTTTTCTTTTCGTAGCCGAAATTATTGCCAATGTGATGCTGCATACGCATCAGGCATCGTCAGGGCAAGTGCTCGCCACCATCGCTTTCTCGGCGGTTTTGATTCCAGTGTTTTACTTTCTGTTTTTTGACGGATCAAAACTGCAGGGAACACCCGGCAAAGTCTTTTATGATTTGAAGGTGACGGACCTTTCCGATAGAACAGCCGGTCTTTCAGGAGTCTTTCGTCGCTTTGTCGCCAAGTCGGTGTTTGTAATGCCGACGTTGATCTTGATTGCCGTGGCTATGCAAATTGGTGTCAAGCTCAGCGCTTTTGCTCTCTGCCTGAGCGTCTTCGCTGTTCCTCTTGCCCTTTATGCGCTTGATGTTTCACTGGCTTTCACTAATGATGAAAATCGCAGCCTGGTGGATCGCCTCTCAGGAACCATGGTTTTGCGCAGGTAGAATGAAACTTCGCGCAGCCGGCTGGAGCGCTTTGTGAAATAAAGCTTTAGACCGTTGGCAAAAAGTGGGTTGAACCTTGTTGCAGAGCCGGTTTTTGGACCATTAAGGGACGATTAAATCTTCTGCTAGCTAAGTGAGCTGCGCTATTTCATACAAGAAAAATTTGGAGCTGACTTAGACTTAATCACTGTCCAGTTGTGCAGGCATACGGGTTTTCCTCTAAGACAATCGGCAGCCAAGCATGAGCAAGTGCCGCCAAATGTATAAACGGCGGATATCTCGGGTGCGCGTGATAGTAATACCGCTACCTTGCGAAACCCCTATATCTCTCTGCAACAGACAATTACAAAGCCCCTGTTGTGAAGAGGGCATTCGCGTATTACCGCGCACTAAATTCATGACGTTTCTTTCCCATCACAATTTTTTCCGGAGTCCGCATAAGGTTCAGCCTTAGCCATCCGCACACAGCACTGCATCTTTTTCAGCCCGCATTCTGCGAGTCTGGAGAATGCTTTGTTTGAGGTGGATTTGTTTCGGCGGACCCTAGCATGCTTGCAAAACCCAGTTAGCGAGCATGAAATAGCCAAGGAGAAACATATGTCTCACAAGCACGGTCAACCTCTGATCGACCTGCCGGTGCACGGACAAACCCAGCGCCTATGCGGCATCTCGCTTATGGGACGCGATGCTGGTCGCTGCAATTCGTGCCGCCATTTCGCTCCTGTGTTATTCCAGGGCTTTTGCGTTGAATGTGCAGCTTTTCACAACATCGAACTGATGCGGCCGCAACCACCCGAGCGTCCGTATTGGCTTCGCTAGTCTTCATCTACAGGAGACACAGACTATGAACGAACAAACGAAGCTTGAACTTGACGCTGTCGATCAGCGTGCAGACGAGATTCTCGCCCGCGTCGAACAGCTCGCCGGCAACCTCGATGAGGAATCCTTCGAGCTAATCGAGCCCGACCTGACGGCTTGCCTGGAAACAATGGCAATCGCAGGCGAGCTGACCGACCTTGCGGCACTTATCGAGTTGGAAGAGTCGACCGCAGGCGCTATCCTGCCTGCCGCCGAAGCTCCCTCCGACGACAAGGACGGCAACTCGTTGCTCAGCTTCCTTACGCAACTTTTCTCCGGATTCCCGGAAACGGTTGTAAACCTTATTGCGAACGACAAAAAGGTCGCCGCCAAGAACGAGCAGAAGCCGGAAGGCGACTGCTGCGTCGACGTAGAGGAACCATGTATGGCAAAAGATAATGCCCAAAACGCGGAAGGCGAGCAGCCCAAGAAGAAGTTGCCGCTTGCCGAAGAGCCGCAGATTACCATTTGTATCGCTCCTTCCACGAGCGAATACTTCAAGGACATGAAGCCGTCCAACTCAGATCCGAAGAATCCCGAAGACTCGAAGAACTCGCAGCCCGAGGGCAAGCCTGTCGGCAAGCTTCGTCCTGCCAACCCGGAAGACCAGCTCGGTCTGACGGACGGTCTCGGCGATCCCGAGGCTGACGGCGGCATGTGCATGGAAGATGAGAATGGTGCCTACACCTGCATCATCGTCCCCTCGCACAAGGACCTGGCTTCCTCGCTCCTCAAGGGTGCTCGGCGCATGCTCGGGTTCTCCGACAAGGCGCTCGGCAATGCCGAAGCGAAGTTGCCCAAGAAGGGCGATTCGACCAATTCGGACGGTAAGTCCGACAAGAAGTAACCGGTTCGCACCGGCGCGTTACGGGCGTCAACCAATTTCCTCAGCCACAGGTCCTGGCACCTCAGCAGAGACGGTTGTGCGCCCGCCTGACGCTGGAAGCTGAGCGGTCCTTGTCGGACACCTCCTTCCCGCGCCCAACACCCACTCGCGCATAGGGTCGACCTGATGCGTCGACCTGTGAGCGGCGTCCATACCTGGACGTCATGCTCGCTCGAGATGAAACAAACCTGTTGAAGCCCGAAGGGAGGACGCCGCAAAGGTCTCCCCTCTTCGGGTTTCTTCTTCTTTTTTTGGGCCCAAAAATAGGAGAGACAGAGATGGATACGACAAAAGCGTCATCCGATCGCGTCACGCTCTTCATCGGGACGTACGGCTACGGAGTCACTCAGGACTTTGTGGCCAAGCGTTCTGAGCATCTGCGAGACAGTTTTCGCGCCATCTTTTTCGACAATCCCTTCATCCAGATCGCAGGCGCGCCCAGCGGTTTTGTGATGGGATACGAAGACTGGGCACACGCCCGTCACGTCACCAATCTCAACGGTTGCAAACGCCACCTGATCGCCTTGCTTAAGGTGGAGTTGGATGCCGATGCGTTCGAGCGTCTTCAGGCGGAAGGCGCCATCAAGAATGTTGTCGCTTCGCCCAAGCAGATTTGGCAGCTTATTGCCGCCAAGCTCTTGAAAGTGCCCGACACACAAGTCACCTTCACCGTCCTGGCGCCAACCGGATTCCCGGCTGTGAGCCTGGATGGATTCGAGCTTCCTGAGGCTTTGCTCGCCGAATTGAAATCGGCGCGAACCGACTGCATGCAGTCGCTTTTCGTGTCCATGGCAGCCTACGGCAAAAGCTACAAGAAGCTTCTGGCTGCGCATGAAGTCGACTTCGACGAATTGTTCGCCAGGCTTGGTGCCCGAGCGCGTGAGCTGCCAGCCGAAGAGCGTGAGCGCCTTCTCGAGCTGATCTAGCTAGCACTCTCGTTTCAAAACGAAAGCGGTCCTGGAAAGGCGGTGCTTGCCTTGCCACTATCTGTGGCAACGCAATGCCGCCTTTTTTTCCATGGGGCAAAAACTAAAACATATAGTAAAAATACTTGAATGGCCTCAATCCACGTTGTCTGTACGGTTTGTGCGGAAATACTAAAACAAGTAGTATGAATAAAAGAAAAAAGACAAGACAGTAGTAATGGCGCATGTTCGGGGTTAGCCGAACACACGCTTTCCTACTGCCTTGTCAGAGCGATTGAGGGGGTTGAACCTCTGGTCAGTCTTTCGACAGTTGCCGTCTGTACAATCATCCCATTCGCTCGTGCTGCTCATGCATCAGGCTTTCGTCCGCGATGAGAACTTGAAGCCCTCGATCTTCATCGGCGGAACGACCGCCGGGAAGGTCTCTTCGCCTGCCGCCAAAACCGGTTGCCCGATTTCGACGACGTTCTTGAGCATGTCGATTACCGACTGGTTGAAGCGCAGGTTTTTGATGCCGCGCGTCACCTTGCCGTTTTCGACCAAGAACGTGCCGTCACGAGTCATGCCCGTGAGCAGCTTGGTGTTGGGATCGACGTCACGCACATACCAGACGCGGGTCAAAAGAATGCCCCGCTTGGTCGATGCGATCATCTCCTCAAGAGACGAGTCACCGCCTGCTACGACGATGTTCATCGGGAATTCGCCTTCCGCTGCCGAGGGCGCGGCGCCATGACCGGTCGGGCTGCCTCCCAGGTACTTCACGGACCGACGGCTCTTGACCGGAGTCTTGAGCACGCCGTCTTTGACGATGGTCACGGTCTTGCGATTCATGCCTTCGTCATCGAAGAGGAAGCCTGTCTGCAAGGGGTGATTGGCGTCATCGGTGATGGTGATGTTGTCACCGAGCACAGACTTGCCGATCTTCTTGAGGAAGGACGACGTTTCGTACCAGTGCTCCGTGCCCGTGAAGTCGTCGTAGAGGAAGCACACCAGGTCGAGAACCGCGGACGGCTCCAGAATGACTGTGTACTCCCCCGGGCGCACATACACCGGATTGCGGCTCTTGCGAGCACGCGAAGCAGCGCCTTCGGCAAGCGCCACCGGATCCACTGCATCGAGGTTGCAGCCGAAGCCCTTCTGCCAGCCGGACGAAGAGGCCGAGAGCATCGTGATCGAGCACTCGACATTGGTCTGCTGGTCGAAACGGAAGAGCCCCGCGGAGTTGCCGACCGCGTACGTATTCAGATACGTCGCGAAGATGCCGGCCGCACTGAAACGCCCGCGTTTGGCCACGGCGACGATGGACTTCACGCGCTCCAACCTCTCGTCCGGTCCCAGGGCAGCGATGCGCGGGTCGTAGCGAGTGAACTTGGAGTCCTCGGCCGTCAGGTTCGACGGCTTCAGCACCTTGAGCGTGGTCGAGTCATGCGGCAGCGCAGAGGCGATTTCGATCGCCTTGTCCACCGCACGCTTGATTGCCTTGGTCGACGTGTTGTCGGTCGAGTAGAAAGATGTGCGCCCCTTCGCGTTGATCGTGATCGTCACCGTGGTGGTGGACGTGTCAACGTTCTGGGTCATCTCGTTGTTGGCGAACCGTGAGGTCGCCTGATCCTGTTCGAAGATCGTCACCTGCATGTCGGTCACACGGTCACCCGCGTGCGCGATAGCGAGGTCGATGATCTTTTTGCACTTTGCTTCAGTGATCATTTGGAACCTCCCGCGCAGTGGCGATGGTGTCGCGCCAGCTTTGCATGGTGATGACCGGAATGGGACTTGCTGTGGGCGCCGCCTTTCGGCTTGTCCTCAGCAGGCTTGGCCACTCCGACCTTGGTGTTCTTGAAACGTGCCGGCGCCGCACCGTGACCGGTGCCGATCGCCTGACAGGGCTGACCCTTCGCACATGTCGGGATGCCCCAAAACACGTGCTCGGACGGCCCGCAGATGGCGTCGCAGCTGTTCCAGAAGTTGGTGGTGATGCCCCAGTAGCTCGGGTTGCGCACCGGCTCTACGAGCTTGCCGTTCTTGATCAACCAGCCGATTTCCGTGCCGAACTGGAAGTTGTGGCGACGGTCGTCGATCGACCAGGAATAGTTGCTGTCGAGCAGAATGCCCTTCTTGGTGTCGGCGATCAGGTCCGCGAGCGTCCCTGCATCACCAGGCTCCAGTGAGACATTGGTCATGCGAACCAGGGGCGTGAAGCCGGGTCCGGTCGCCCGCATCATTCCGCCCGAACGCGGCAAGCCGAGTTCGTGAGCGGTTTCACGCGAGGTCAGGTAGCCGACGAACAGGCCGTTCTTGACCAGCTCCACCCGCTGACCCGAGACACCATCGTCGTCGTAGGCGAAGGTGCCGAGCGCATTGGGAACAGTCGCGTCAGCCGTGAGGTTGACGATTTTCGAGCCGTACTGGAGCACGTTGAGATTGTCCGGCGTCAGGAAGCTGGCACCGGCATAGTTCTCTTCCTCACCGAAGACACGGTCCAGCTCGGTCGGGTGACCGGTGGACTCATGGATCTGTAGCGCCAACTGCGAGGCGCCCAGAATCACGTCGGTGACCATCTCCGGGCACTGACGCGCCTTGGAGACCATGACGGCTTCCTCGGCGACGCGCTGAGCGTTGCCCAGGAGATCCCAACGCTTGACCATCTCCCAGCCGGCCGACTCGTACTGCCCGCCGAAGGAGTTGGGCCATGAGCGGACGAAGTGTTCGTCCACGCCCGCCTGCGCGTCGATGCCGCAGCCGGAGGTGAGGAAGGTCTGCAGGATGTCCGAGCCCTCGGTGGAGACGAACAGCTTCTTCTCACGGGTGAAGGTGAGAAGTCCCGAAGTCTGCTTCACTCCGCGCGTCTTGCGCATGAGCTTCTCGGCTTCGAGCAGCAGACTGACCTTGTCGTTGGTGGAGATTTTGAACGGGTCGATGTTGAAGGGTGACTGCCAGACAGCCTGGTGAGGCTTCTCCGGCGCCAGCTTGACGCGCCCGTTCAGAAGGCGAGAGCTGGCTTTGGCTGCCTCGACCGCCTTGGTGACGGCAAAGACGATGCCCTGAGCTGTGAGGTGACGAGCCGTGGCAAAGCCCCAGCCGCCCCGCACCATGACACGGATTCCGAGACCGATGTTTTCGTTCTCTGCTGCATAGACCACGTACAGGTCACGAGTTTCGACAGTCTCGGAGACCGTCTTGATCAATCGCGCATCGGCATAGCTAGCCCCGAGGCTTTTCGCTACGTCGAGCGCGTAAAGCGCCAGTTGTTTGTTCATATGTGGCTCCCGTGCGCTTGCGCGCAGGTTTTGCCAGGACTGCCGCTGCCTGTCTGACAGTCGGAATTCCTGGGTTATGAGAGATGAGAGGTGTATGGTGCCGCCATGGCGAGCACAGGCTCGCCTAGCATCACACCTGACTTACGGATGATGGCAGCGGCCCCAGAGCAAGCGCGCTCGCTCTGGCACCACCGCATCTCCGCGCTAGGAACGCAAGTGCGCGCTCCAGATTGCTGAATCAGATGGACGGCCGAGTGGTTCAGGAGGCTGAGCTCAACACGGGATACCCGTAATCGAACTTGCCCCCTGCCTGCTTGGCTTTGCCGGCCTTCTCCCTCATCTCCCGCGCGAAGCAGTCGAATCGAGACGAAAGTCGTTCGTGGTCCTTGTCGTTTGCAACTTCAGCCGCAACCAGCACATCGCCCTTGATGGCAAGGACAACGTGCTCTTTCGGCAAACCGGCAATGGCGCCAGCTGCGATGAGCGGGGGATTTCCCGTGCCACCACCGCTGATGCCGATTGCAGGAACGCCGGCTTGAGTCAGGGCCGCAACAATCGGTCCACCGCTATCAACGGGTCCGATCAGTCCGCCATCCACAAGCGCCAGCGAGAAGTCGCTGTAGACAACCTCGATCAGTCGGCTGGTGTCACCGTCCCACGCATCTGTCATGGGGGTGGCGTCCTTGCCGGCGAGGATTCCCTTCAGCCGATCGGCACCGACGGATTCGGCACCGATAATCCAGGTCACTTCGTGACCGCGGGCTTCAAGTTGCTGTCGCATGGGATCAGCGAAGCCCGCCATGTCTTCAATCAGGAGAATTTTCATTTGGCTCTCCCTTTCTATTACAGGGGGGCGTTACGGAAAGCATCGGCGGGCGGCCCTACTGCATGTGGCCCGGCGACTGACTCAAGCGCGGCATTGCGCATTGAGCTTTCCTGGACTAGGCAGGCAGATCCGCAAACGCCGACTGGAATGGCTTGATGCCTTCCATGCCGCTTTCGGAATCGCCCACGTAGTCGAGGAACATCTGGTGAGCCGGGTCCCCCGAGTGAGCACGCTGTTTGCGGCTGTAATCGGTGGGATCGGTCTCCAGGCGGATCTCGACGCGCTGAGCGCGCGAGAATCTCTCACACAGGAAAGCGGTGATCTGCTCGACCAACGCAAACCTGGTTTCGGCCGGTTCGACAGCGCTGAACGACAGCGGCTGCCCGGCCATGAAATCGAAATCGTTGGTGTGCGCCCAGATACGTGCGGGTTTTTGCACCCCGTCGTACTCGCCTGCGGCGCAGTGGTCGCACATGATCCATTCGAAGTTGTTGTACTGCTTGTCCGGGTCCGTGAAACGCACCCGAGCGGTGCTCACATCAGACGCGCCGGCAGCACCGACAACAGCCTCAACGACTGAGCGGATGAAAGCGGCGACCTTGGCGGATGAGACAGTGTTCTCTTGCATGGTTCACTCCTTGCACTTGCATCGAACCTAGCTGGAAGAAAAGACGCGGCAAAAATTAGCCGCGCGTTAAGTCCTGGGAGTCTCCACGTCTAGCAGCCCCGATACTCAATACCTATCGAACACACTTGGTGCGTCTCTGGGCTGGAGCGCATTACGCGCGTTCCATCCGGAGAGAAGCTCACGTCCGCGCTCGGTAGAGCGAGTAAGAGAAGCTTCAAAATGCCGATGGGTTTTGAGTACGGAGAGCTTTTTTGGTGGAGAGTAGAGAAAGAGATGTAACTGCACCCTACTCTTCGCCTGTGACGCGTGCAACGCTCAAAAAGCTCGAGATTAGCGGAGTCTAAGCGATGTGGAAATAGCGAAACCTTGTCAACCCTGACTGCAAGAGCCTCTAAACCTTGCCAAGCTCTGAAAGTCTTTATCCTGCACACCTTGGAAGACTCTAAACAAACGATTAATACTTTGCGCAGGCTCCGCTAGTAATTAGTTGAAAGCCAAAGCTTAAGGCCTCTGTTTCTCCTGTCATAGCTACGTGAACTCAGATCTGATCTCAAGAAGTGTAATAACGATCTGCGCCTGGTTATGTTTACTCATCACTCTTTTTTTCCAGCAAGCACCCTCTCCTCTCTCCAGAAAACAGCATCCATAACTCTCCGGTAAGCATTCAGCTGCGGTTTCAACCGCACCCGAAGAATGCGGAGAACCCTTTGGATTGCATGTTTTGGCTTTCATCAGCAGCGCCTTTTCTGTGTGCGACACGAAGGCGTGAAGTTGTTGCCAGACGACTCTGAGAACTAGAAATCAAAATCAGCTCCTCCGCATGCACGAGTTTCGGTTTTCGGAACTCTCAAGTGCGCGATTTGGAGCATGTTTGGAGAACAAAATATGAGTCTCATCCAAAAACTCTTGCGGCGCAAAAGCGTTCAGGACCTCGAGAACGGAGGCGATGACGCCGAGGGCCCGAAGCTCAACAAAGTACTCACAGCCAGGGACGTCTTCTTTCATGGCGTAGCGGCCATTATCGGCACGGGCATCTTCGTTCTTACCGGTGTCGCTGCCCACGATCACGCGGGACCCGGCATCATTCTCTCCTTCCTGCTGGCCGGATTCGCCTGCGCCTTTGTCAGCTTTGCATACGCTGAACTGTCGTCGATGATTCCTGTCTCTGGAAGCGCGTATACCTACACCTACGCCACGCTCGGCGAGATTTTCGCCTGGCTGATCGGCTGGGACCTGCTTTTGGAATACGCAGTCGGAGCCAGTGCGGTTGCCGTCGGCTGGAGCGCTTACCTGCAAAACGTCATGAAGGCGCTCGGTCTCAGCCTGCCACAATCCCTGTCGCACGCACCTGAATCCGTCCCATGGCTGGCGGTATTCATCGCGGCAGGAGCAATCACTGTCGGCGTAATCGGCATGTTCAAGTCGCGTGCGGCGCTGACTGGCGGTGCCGGTCTCAAGACTTATGTCATTGGTCTTGCCGGCGCAGCGCTTGCCGGTTTCGGCCTGGTGCATGCCTGGGATGTGGCCACGCACCTTACCTCAGTCGACCTGCCTGCCATCCTGATCATCCTGTTCATCAACTTCTTCCTGGTCAAAGGCGTTTCGCACACCGCCAAAATGACGGCCGTTTTCGTCATGATCAAGGTCGCGGTCATCCTCTTCTTCATCGGCGTCGGCATCTGGCACATCGACACCACCAACTATCACCCCTTCCTGCCTTTCGGCTGGCATGGCGTGTTTACTGGTGCGGCGATTGTCTTCTTTGCCTACATCGGCTTCGACGCCGTGACGACGCTAGCCGAAGAGTGCAAAGACCCGCAGAAGGATGTTCCGAAGGGCGTCATCGGCAGTCTGATCGTCTGCACGGTGCTCTATATTCTGGTCGCTGCCATCATGACCGGTGCCATGTCCTATCTGCTTCTGGGCGGGTCGGAAATCGCCGCTCCGATGGCTCGAGTCCTCGACCACCTGGGCTACTGGTGGGCGTCGCCGTTCGTCTCCATTGGTGCCATCGCCGGTATCACGTCTGTCTTGATCGTGCTCTTGTTCGGTCAGTCGCGCATCATGATGCGCATGGCCAAAGACGGGCTTATCTCGCCGCTTTTCGGCAAGATTCACGAGAAGTACCGCACGCCGGTCTGGTCGATCGCCGTCTGGGGCGTGCTCGTAGCACTCACCGCCGGGCTTCTGCCCATCAGCGAATTGGCAGAGCTGACCAATATCGGCACGCTGGCTGCATTCATCCTGGTCTGCGTCGGTGTGATGATCCTGCGCGTGAAAGAGCCCGAGCGTCCGCGCAAGTTTCGCTGCCCGGACATGCCTCTGGTCAAGCCGGCCGGCAATTTCGCCGTCACCTGCCTGACCGGGCTGTTGGGCTTGAAGGCGCAGACGGAAGCGCGCCTGCGCTCTTACGTCGCCAGCCTTGCCTGGATGCTCATCCCCATTTTAGGCGCCGGTATGAGCCTGGTCTTCATGTTCAGCCTGCCTGCCATCACCTGGATCCGGTTTGTCATCTGGATGGCTGTGGGCGCGGTCATCTACATGTTCTACGGACGAGTGCACAGCAAGCTGAATAAGCCGCAGGCTAAGTAAGTTCGCAGTCGTTCGTTCGAGCGCTTCGGCAAATGCCTGTTGACGTGTTCAGTCAGCAGCATCGGTGTGCAAGGCGCCTGGTGACCGGCTTTTGCTTGGTTGCCGGTGCGCTTATGCACGTACTAAAATGAAACCCGAGGAAAAAACCATTGAGCAGATCCTTTAGAAAGTCTCCCTTTTGCGGGATGACGACTGCAGAAAGCGAAAAGAAGGACAAGCAGCTTGCGCACAGGCGCGAGCGTCGCATTGTCCGTCAGATCCTCGTGAGCGACCCCTCGCGTCCTGTTCTCCCGCATCGCCGTGAGGTGTCCAATGTATGGAGTTTCGACAAGGACGGCAAACAGCGGTTGTCCGGTCAGTCGTCTGACTACCTCAAGATCATGAGGAAGTGAGCACTGGGGTGCAGAAGACGAAAGTTTTCTGCACCCTTTCTTCTTGTTTCGCAAGAACTATAAGCAGTAATAGAAAGCGAGATAGCACCGCATCCGGTGCGCTAACGGATTTGCTCTAGCGGAAGAATACTCCAGTGTTGCCAAGAAAGTTCGCATCTTCGAGGGTTTTTCTATTTTTGTTGGTGACAAAAACATCGCGCAAAATAAGTTTTTTCAGGCTGCTGATTTGAGTAAGACATGTCCAGTCCGCGTCTGCTATGCCCGTGTGGGACAGATCCAGCGTTTCTACGTTGGCAGCCGCCAGTACCTCGAGGTCTTTCTGTGAAAGCGGCGATTGTGCCAGGGAAAGGTATTTCAAATACCCATGGTTGACGAGCATGTTCAGCCCATGTGGCGAATATCCCCGGCAGTTTTGCAGCGTCAAGCCTTCCAGCGTCGATATCAGTCCCAGTTGTTGCAGTTCAAGATCGTCAATCCGACTGTCTTTCAAGGTGAGATACCGATACTGATTGCCGATGATGATTGAGATGGCTGAGTTGTCGAATGGAATGTTTATTGTTGGAGAACAGATGATTCGTCTTTCGTTGCCGCCTTTATGCGAATCGAGAGTGTTGGGAACTTCCAGAATCAACAATGAATAGGTAAGCGCAATCAAGGAAATCACAACGATTGTGCCGCCGACAATCAGCTTATTGTTGACGCTTGTGCCAGCCGGATGAACCGGCGGCAGTGCAACTTTGATTGGTTGTGCCGATTTTTTCTCTTTGGGGCAATTACAGAGGTCTTTTTTAAATAGCCACTGCGTCATACTCTGTTTTGCAGTTGGTTTGGGCTTAAGGCAGCGCCGGCACTGGTTTGGTTTCGTGCGCGCAGGGGCGACACTTTGAGCCGCCTTCTGCAGATTGCAATGGCATTGTTCGCCCAGACCGATCCACTGTGTTATCGAACCTTTATTACCTTTGGATTTGCCGCATGTCGAGCAAATAATGGCTTCTACGTCAGACATATGGTCGGAAATTTCACCGTTTCTATCTTAGGCACTCTTCACCTCTATACCCGTCGCCTTCCTCCCGGAAAAACTTTTTTGCCGGTGCCCTCGATTTCAAAACTTTTTAAGATCTCCCGTTGTATTGTCTGAGCGTGAACCCGAGGAGATGCCTCCGATGCTCCAGTCAACATTCGATAGCTGCATTAAGGTCAGTAATTTTGATTTCAACTTACCAGCGTCTGATGCTCCTATAAAGAAGGAACCAGCACAGAGGGTAAAGCAGGAAACGCAGTACAACCTCACTCCTGTTGGTACGAAGCCACTGGTCGCCCGGCATCCCCTGATTATTGATTCGGAGAGTTCATGCAACGAATCGCAATGCGAAGTGGACAGCGAGAGTATGAAGCTGCGCGCCGAGCTGAGGCGTTTGTTTCCCCAGGATGCGCAATTACGCAAAATGCTGTACTCATTTATGAAAGGCGAGGCTGTGACTGAGCGCCGGCGCCTGGAATTGGAAGCCTGTCTCAAGTATCCCCATGTCCTCGACCTGCAAGAAGCTTTCGTTAAAAGAGAGCTGGGCGAGGAATTGACTGAATTCGAAGAATTGCTTTTACGGAGGATGGATGGGGCGGTAGATTTTGAAGTCTCTCAGCAAGACTGATGATTCTGCCGCTTTATTCTCCGGGATAAAGAGATAAGAAACAGCCCATCATGCGATCCTCAGACCTTTCGGTTGGGGATCGCAAAACTGAATGTGCTGCCCTTGCCTTCTTCCGATTGCAGCCAGATCTTGCCCTTGTGCGCTTCTACGAGCGCTTTGCAGATTGCCAATCCCAATCCGAATCCACGTCGCTTTAACTTCTTCGGCTGATTGAGCTGCTTATAGCGCTGGAAAATTGCCTCTTGCTGATTTGCCGGAATGCCGGGACCATGGTCGACAACGCTGAATTCAGCGCCGCCGCCCTCAAGCTTTCCCTTGATTGTGACTGAGGATTCGGCCTCGGAATATTTGACGGCATTGGAGACCAGGTTGATGAGCACCTGGACAAGCCTGTCTTCGTCTGCGAGAAATCCGCCGTCCGATATCTCGGTGACAATCGCGACCTTTTGCGCTCGCGCTGCTTCTTGAGTGGCATTCACCACTTTGGTAATAATGCTTTTCACCGAAGTTGCTTGAATTTCAATTTCGAGATCGCCTGATTCGAGCTTTTCGGCATCGAGCAAGTCACTTACCAGCTTGATTAGATAGTCGGCGTTCGACTGTGCTCTGCTGACGGCTGTATAGCCATGCTCATCAAGTTTTCCAAAGCGGTCCTGGCCCATCATAGAGAGCAGCATGTTGATGGAAGTAAGTGGCGTGCGCAGGTCGTGGCTGACCATTTGCACGAAATCTTTGCGCAATTGCTCCAGTCTTTGTCTTTCTGTGATGTCTTGAACATGCAGAAATATGCGCTTTTCTCCACCTTCTTCAAAATCGTTGGCGAAAATCTCGCAAGCAATATAGTCTTGCGATTTTACTTTCCCCGGTGTTCTTTTGAGCGCGGAATCAGCCTCCACTGACTCAATTTCAGGAAAGAGAAACTTGATATTCTGCCCTGCCAATTCTCTGGGCGTGTAGGCAAAAATCTGCTCGATACGAGAATTGGCCGCCTCGATCATCATCTGGTCATTGAGCACCAGAAGCCCCAGAGGAAGACTGGTGAGAATTTTTCTGGTGCGATTTTGAATCGTCTCTAGAGTCTGAGTGAGCTTGCCGATCACCTGCTCCTGTCGCTCGACAGTCTTCAATAGTTCTTCTCTGGACGCCGTATCTTTCATTGACTTGTGCAGATCCTCAGACGATTTCCGATGCGATGTGATTGGATGCGATTATGGCCGCTTTAAAGATTTTTTGAAAGACCGGAAGGTAGATTAGTGACAGCATTTAAGTGCCCTCATCTTAACTGCTTGCGGCGCGCCTACAAAGGCGCGAGACACCCTACGCATCAAAGGTCGAAATCCTTAATATGACAATTTCAAGACACGCACCAGGCTCCGGACTTTCCTCGCTCGCGCAAATCTTTTGCCGCGCCGTGTTCAACCAGGTCCCGTCACCGGAAATGATAGAGATTCCCAGCGCCGAAAGGGAAGCCATGGCAATTCTGACGCCTGAGGAGAGAGATGCCCTGGCGCTTGAAAGAATGGAGGCAGAAAGAGGTAGAGGCGCTGTTCTCAAGGACGCTTCGGTTAAGACCTGTCCGAGCATCTTTGTCACTCAAGAGTCATTTCCAATTCTTGCCAAATTTCAGACTTTGATTGAAACCATTGAAGACAAAGCCAAGCAGCGAGTCTTGTCTGGTTTTACCGACGACGAAAGAATGCAGCTCTTTCTCGAAGAGGCTGACTATGCAAGGGAATTTGCCAAATTCCAAAAACAGGCTCAGGTGTTGAACAGCAAACCCGGGCAGTGGAAAATCCATTTGCCGTGCCCGCCTCAAAAGGGACCGATGTGTGCACGTGTTGAGCGAGAGATGCGGAGAATACTGGAAAGAGTCTGATTTGCGAGATTGGCCGGATCGTTCGCTAAGGTTTTTCATCAGCTGATTGCCGCTTGTAGAGGCTAATCTGGAAAGGTCCGAATACGTTTTTTTTAGCTACGACTTCGAAATCTTTTGAGTGGATAATAGTGGCGACTAATTCTTCGCATTGAGCTGCGTTTTTGCTGTCGATGAAGTCCTTTGGCTCTTCTTCGACGGGACTTTCAAAGACATACCAGTCTGTCTCTTTCATACGATTCTCGTCATAATCGAATTTAAACCCCAGAAGGTTCGGAACCTTGCAAGCAGTAGCCTTAATCGGAAAGCCTTTAGACAGAGCCACGTACTCGAGAGATTGCGCGTTTATATGTTTCGAATAAGGAACCACGCATACTATCGGCGTCTGCTTGTCTGATGCACTGTCTTTTCGGATGGTGTCAACTATCCACTGAAGACCGTATTCTTGATGGTCGGGCCAGCGGGAGACAAACTTGTGCTGTCTCTCCGCAAGTCGCAAAGCGGACGTGATAACCGTGGGACTGTCAGTGAATGAATGGGGTGAAAAATTCACGATTGCATATTCGGCGATGCCAATGATCAAGACCGCCACGACGGCCAGCCGCAAGCCATTATTTTTAGTGCGCCATGCGCGCACCAGAGTCGCTGCGATCAAGAGCGAATAAAGAGGCAAAGCCTGAATAAGATAACGACTCTGAGGAAGCCAGTTCAGCATGCTCAGGCAAAGCAGGCCTCCAAAAGTCGCGTAAAGCGGCAACAGAAGTCTTTTCAAATCCTTCCAGTTAAGCATGCTCAGCAGAAAAACGAGCAGCCAAAATTTCGTCAGATCCTTGCTGACGTTTTCCGAATAGTGAATGAAGTTGATCCTGAAATTGGTGAAGACATCTCGCTCGGGCATTCCTTCTTGCCATTGGGCTATTGCCGATAGCCACTCCGGAAGGCAGGTGCTGAGCCAAATCATTGGCGCCAGACCCGTGACAATTAATACCGCGAACATTTGACCGGCAGTTTTCCAATCCCGTTTGAACAATTTCTGCAAAAAGACAATGCCCAAAGGAAAAAGAAGAAAGATGATACCGCTTAGTTTGGTCATGACTGTGCAAATTGCAGCAGCGGCAATCAGTACCAAATTCATGTACGTGGGCTTCTTCAGCCACAGAGCCAGCGCCCAAAACGTCATAAAAGTGAAAGCAGCGAGCGGAATTTCCATCATTCCCGGCGCGTGGCTGACGCTGAAGGTGATCGGGCTTAAGCAGAGTATGGCAATAGCGAGACAAGCGGCAGCTCGATCGTCCAAAAGGTGCATGCCAAGCTTGTACGCAGATAGGCACATAAGACAGTAGAAGGAGATGACAGGCAACCTGTCGATCCAGATACCACTGCCGAAGACGATTTTGTACAGCGCCGATACGAAATAAGTAAGTGGGGGGTAAAGCGCATCCAATCTTGAAATATTGATCGCTTTTTGAACAATTGTTTGGTCGCTCAATAAAATGTCGCGACACGCGTATGATTTAAGTAGGTGATTGGCGCTGTCAAAAAATGGCACCGAACAATCGAGCCAGTACCATAAAAGCAGAGTTGCCAGAAAAATGGCTGCGATTACTATTGCCGGTAAATTCGATGCAACCTTCGACTGGCAGCGCATAATCATACTCAGGCAATAGTTACAGGCGTTCGTTTGTCGGTCGTCGTGGATTCTCTTTTTTCAATTTTTGTCTTCTCGATGAGCTGGTTTACATACTCTTCGAAGTTGTATCGTTGCGAAACGACTTGGGCAGCCTTGGCACCTTCTTTTGCTAGAGTGGTTGGACTTTCGATGAATTGCAGGATGGACTGAGCCATTGCCGCCACGTCGAGGAATGGCACCAGGTGTCCGCCACCATCGCGCAAGATCTCTTCCACTCCACCGCTTCCGGAAAAAGCGACGACCGGCAGCCTGCATGCCATGGCCTGGTGAAGTACGCAGGGAAGAGGATCGAGCCTGGAAGGCAGGACAAAGAGATCTGCGCCTGTGAATAATGGTTCAATGTCCTCCATTGAATCGAGAAAGTGTACTCTGTCTTGAATTCCAGACAATTCAGCATCCTTAACCGCCCATGCAAGTGGATCGAGACCGGCTGTGTGCGTACCTCCAATCCAGACGAAACGAGCCCTGGGAGCTTGTGCCAGGACAGATCTGGCCACCTGCACGAAAAGATCGATGCCTTTTCGAGTCTCGGCCGTTCCACACGCAAGTACAACAAAGTCACCATCCACAACACCTGCAGCAGAAGCCAGCGCTTTTCTTGCTTCTGTGCGCTGTATCCGTTGCCCAAACTCGCTGTCGATCAGCCCCTGAGATAGGATTTCATAGTTATGCCAGGGTCCATTACTTATGCTCAGCGCTTCGTTCAATACTGGACGGCAGGAAAAAATTGGCAGGTCCGTGTTTTTTCTCAAATTCTCACGTGTATGGTGCGAGTACAAACTGAGGAACTCATGAATCAAGGAGATAACCTTCATTCCTCTTTGTTTGAGAGGCCGATGAAACGGATGCATTTCTGCCGAATTGAGGATCACTGTAGATGAAGCTAATCGTCCTGAATTCTCAAGATCGGTGAGGTGGTTATTTAAAATCGACTGCGGATCGAACTGGGCGGAAAGGTCGACAACATCAAATTCTTCTGACAGTTCTTTTAGCAAGGGACCACCTTTGAGGAGGAAGAGAAGGGGATTAAGCCCACGCTTTTTCAGCGCTCTTGCAATAGCCTGCCCGACAAGGGGGGCGCCGGTGCGGCTTGCCTCGTGAAGTCCGATAATCAGATCGTATATGCTGCCGTCGCGCGACACAGCGTCGGATCTCTCTGTAGAGCCAGTTTTGCCTGCTTCGCTTTCAATCATGACGGCGCCATGATTGGCTTGAAGATCGCTATATTGCCAGGCTCCGGGCTCAACAGAGTGTCTTCCTTCCAGCGAGCCGAAGTGGACGAAGTGGGAAAGCGGATTTAGTCCAGATTCTGCGACATCGAAATAATGACTCAGGTACCAGTGAGTGTCGAAGAGTTCGCTTGTCGCAATGCCCATTGCGGCACCTTGTTGAAGGAAATGAATGAGCGGATTTCCGGACCATTCTATACGTCGCTGCGCGAGCTGCTTTTGATAAAAGCAGACATCGAAAAGTGGAGAAGGATTTAGCGAGATTTTCCATCCGTGCTCGAGAAAATGCTCTATCGGATCAGAGATGCTGACACCTTTTTGACGGCACTGTCTTTTGTAATAGTTTTCATCGAAAATACTGCTGTTTTGAATGGCTTCTATCTCAAGCTTGTTGGCTTTTTTACTGCGTTTTACCTGGATCTTGAAGTCTCTTGCGTTGGCTTTGAACTTGTCTGCTAGTTGCACCGCATCTGGTGCTGAAAGCGACAGCTCAATCTTTTTCTTTAAGTTTTCAAACAATTGGCGTTGCAAGTTGTTCTCATGTCCAAGCCTGGTACATTCGTCAACCAGCCGCTCGTATCCTGCAAGTACTTTCAAGTATTCTTCGTAAATCGTTCGATAACGATCCAATTCTTCAGACAGCGAGATGTTCTGCTCTGTGCTCTCTTTGATTGCTCGATGATACTCTTCGAACAAGGCGAGATAATAGCTGTCGATGCGAGCGATAACTTCTGGCCAGTGGAGCTCGAAAAGGCTGCGATTGGACTCGATGAGATTAGCCATTCTCTTTTCGACATCAATTGCGGCCAGCCCCGAATTTGATTTGCGGTAGCACCAAAGCGGGCCGTCAATACGTGCCAAGGCAAAATTGTTCGCCGCCACACTGAGAAGAAATTGGTGATCGGAGCCGACCGGCATGTCTTCACGGTATCCACCAATCTTGTCGAAAACTTCTCTGCTGTACAGAAAAGTGGGAAAACCCTCCTTGTGGCATAGAAGATTGATCAAATTTGCTTTCGGCGTCATCAAGTATTCGGAATCGCCAAACCATTGCATCTGGGTGTAGACCGCGTCCAGAGACCCGGCGACTGCCGCCTGAGTGCAGCGAAGCACGAAGTCCTTATGGAGAAGGTCGTCTGCATCGAGCGGAACGATAAATCGTCCTGCGGATGCTTTCACGGCAGTGTTTCGCGCTGCCGATACGCCGCGATTAGTCTCGTGCGTGATCAACTTAATGCGGGCAAGCAACGTTTCATCGAGTACGGAGGCGGCCGGATACTCTCTGGAAGCGTCATCTACTACTATTACTTCAACATTGCTGTAGCTCTGGTCGAGAGCGCTAGTCACAGATTGGCAAAGGTCGCAGGGCTTTTCGTAATACGAAATGATGATGGAGACGAGAGCCTGCGGGTGTTCGATAGCATCTCTTTGTCTGGCGAATGCGTCCCAGAGATCGGTCAGCAAATGTGATTGATCCTTGGCGCTGCAAAGCTTGGCGCGCTCGAACCCTTTCTGCCGCATTTCTTCAGGATAAGGTTGCGAGATAATTGCCGGTATTTCGTCGATTGACTTGTAGAGCAGGCCAGCACCTTGCAGGTTGCTTAGCTGCTCTTGTCGGCGCCCAGGTAATTCCTGCCAGAGAATGCCCAGACCGCTGGCCTGAGCTTCAACCATTCCAACCGGAAAGCCGACTCTATTGATTTTGGGATCGGCGGTATAAACAAGCCAGTCATATTGAGGATAGATTTGCGGCATTTCGTCCGGATCGACGTAGGTTATGCCAACAGGATTTCCTCTGGACTGGTTGTAATCAACCGTCGTTTGTAATGTGTAGCCGTCAGTGTAGAGGTCGAACACAAGGGCGGAGCCGGCTTCCTTCATCTTCACGGCAAGGTCAACGAAGTCTTTATGTGCTTTTTTGGGGCTGGAAGGTCCAGCGCATATGATTTTGCCGGTTTTGGCGCGCTTCTCCGGTTTGTAGAACTTTTCGAAATTGATCAGTGGCCAGCAGTCCACCAGCTTGGATTCTGCCAGTCCATGATCCAGCAGGCGTTGTCTGAAGCATGGCAGAGCCAAAACTCCCGCTGACCAGGCGCTGTTCGACAGGGCGCACAGTCTTTCCAGTTTCGTGGATGGCTCTCTGAGAACGTCCATGGAGTGGGTTCTTACTGTGAATGGCAGCTTGTGAATCTCGGCCAGGTGCTGCAGCAGGATTGTCAATCCGAAATAGTGAGCGTGCAGAATATCCGGCTTAAATTCTCTGATTACCTCTTCTATCGCTGCCAAAAACTTGACCGATTCAGGTTTTGTCAGCGACCAGTCGACTTGATCGAAAGGGTAATAAACGAAGCAAGGAAGGTCATATTCAACCAGTGTGTAATTGAAGGTCTCTTTGCGGGGGAAAGGTGATTTCTTGTAAGTGATTATGTGAACATCATAATTCTCGGCAAGGTTGCGCAATTCCTCGTGCATGTACGTTTCGGAAAAATTCGGATACTGGACGATGAAGACCAGTACCCTCTGTTTTTTGAATTCGCTCACTGAAGAACCTCCTCAATTGGGTGTTTATATAAGCACCCATCTGCGTCAGGAATTCGCTGCTGCATCCATAGAGGTCAATGATAGGCATAATCTGATCGGACTGGATTAAGAGCCGCTCATAGCCATTTGGTCAAAAGACGAGCAAAATCAGGGCGGATACTCGCTCTTCAAGTGACGAGCTTGTAGCCGACGCCATGGACGTTTTCAATCAACTCGTCGTCGCCCGGCGAGACTTTGTCTCTGAGCGTTTTCAAAGTCGTGTACACGGTTGACAGGGTGACAGCCTTGTCCGACTGCCAGACGCGATCGAGCAGTGCTTCAGCCTTGAAGCACTTGTTCGGATTGAGAATGAGAAATTGCAAGAGAGCGAACTCTTTGGGCAAAAGCTTGATGCTGACACCGTCTCGTGTGACTTCGCGTGAGTCGATGTCCAGTGTAATGTTGCGAGCGGTCAGTTTGTTGGAGGTGGCAGCGTGCCCGCGCCTTAAGAGAGAACGCAGCCTGGCGTGAAGCTCTCTCGTATCGAAAGGCTTAGTCAGATAATCATCGGCGCCACTGTCAAGTCCGCTGGTTTTGTCGTTGATGTCTCGGTTGCCCGTCAACATCAAGATTGGGGTCATGTTTCCCTGTTCTCTATAGGTTTTGCACATCTCAACGCCGGTAATTCCGGGCAGAGTGACATCCAGCAGGATAAGATCGAATTTGGTGATTTCCAGAAGCTCGAGAGCTTCTTCGCCCGAGCCAGCTACTTCCACCGTGTGGTGGGAGCCAGTCAGCTCTATCTTCAACAGATCCTGGAGTTCGTCGTCGTCTTCGACAACCAAGATTTTGGCCAAGTTCGGTCAGCCTCAAGAAGGTTTTGGTGTCCGCGCTTGCTACTTACCCGCTGGCAACCGGGCACAAACCGCCCAATAATATGCGGTTGCCGTAATGCTCGTCAATTGCCACAATAGCCTTGTTTAATGAGCAGAACCACTGATGTCAATGATGACAAGCAAGACACTTACTACTCTTATTTTGGCGGCGACACTTTTCTGCAGCTTGTGGATGAATTGCAGTGCGGTCGACGCACGTTGTTATTCTACCTATGAGCAAGCCCTGGAGGATTTAGACGAATCGCGCTGGGAAAAGGCGGAAGAAAAACTCAAGAAAGTGCTCGCCGAAAATCCGGATAGTGCCGAAGCCCATGCGGATATGGGGCGGCTATATATGGACAGAGACGAGCTGCCGCAGATGGTTGCAGAACTCAGTCGTGCCATCGAATTGGACGACAAGCTCTGCCGGGCATATGCCTATCGCGCTTACTATCACTTTCGTACCGGACACATGAAAGAAGGGTTCGCCGATTCGCAAAAGGCGGAAGATCTCTACACGGTAAACCCGCATGATTGGTCGCTATGGATGGTTTTGAAAAACCGCGCCAGAGCATATGAAAAGGTCGGTGCCAGAGAACAGGCGAAAGCGGACAGAGAAAAACAAATGCTCTTTGAGATTCTCGATCAAGCCGGCAAGTTTCGCGAAGTCGGCCGGCTTCCCGACACCGTCAAACGCTGCGACGAAGGGCTAGTGATAGATCCGCTGCACGCGGACTTGTGGTTTCTTCGCGGTGTTGCCAACGCGAATATGATGAAATTTTGGGAGGCGGTTGCCGATTACAACAAGGCTCTGCGCTTTTCTCCCCGGTCGACCATGATTTACTATTTTCGCGGTGATTGTTATGAGCAATTAGGAAAACATCAGCAGGCGATTGATGATTACACGCGCGTGATCAAAGCCGGGGAGCCGATTGTCGCCTATCGATTTGTTTGTGAAACCGGTCGTTTGCGCAACGAGATTTTGCGTGACGACACTTCTTGCGTATCATTGAACGATGTGTATTTTTTGCGCGCTCAGGCATATTTCAATCAGGGAAAGTTGACCTCCGCCTTGAAAGACTTGGACTATGTTGTTGCACACGATAAAACCGATGATAAGGCGCTCACCAGGCGGGCGGAGATTGTCGAAAGCACGGGCAAGAACGATCAGTCCATCAAGGATTTTACGCGCGCCATAAAAGCCAATCAGAAAAACTGGAAGGGCTATGTATCCCGCGCTGAGGCACTTTTGCGCCTGGGCAAAGATGATGAAGCGATTGCCGATTTCACTCAGGTAATCAAACTAACACCTGATGATCCGGGTTCGTATGTTCTCAGAGCAGGAGCGTATAAAACAATTGGCAGATACGATGAAGCAATCGCCGACTATACGCAGGCCATGGGAAAACAGCTGGAAGATGATTTGCTGCTCGAACGTGCTGATTGTCTGCGCGCTGTGCATCGCTATGACGATGCATTGAAAGACCTTGAACGCGCTGTCGAGCTGGATCCGTCCAACAAATTGCTGGTCAGTGCGTTGAAAGCCAAAATATTTCAAGAGAAAGGAGAAGATCAAAACGCTCGTGTCGAGCTTCTGGAGCTTGAAAAGACGCACCAGTCCGACTTGCACAAAGACGATAAGCTCTATCTGGCAATAGGGATTGGCCTTGTGTTTGTTGTTCTCGGTCTTGCAATAATGGGTTTCAAATTCTGGAAGAAGCGCCGCTATAAGCGATTGTAGGGTCGACGCCATGCGTCGACCGGTTTTACTTTCGTCGCGGTATTACTTTCGTCGCCCGATTTTAGATCCGGGCGATGCATGGCATCGCCCCTACCGGAGGTGAAAACATGGCATCGCCCTTACTTTTCGTACCAGTCGCGAAGAGCGCGTTTCCATCCGTGTTTTGCAAGAATCTGTTCGGCTTTCTCTGTGACCAGGCTCTTATATGGTTTTAGAAAACGCAGTGTTGTGCTGGACATCAGATTATCAATGCCTCGATCTGTGAATCGCGTGTATGAAAGGTCGAGCCGCTCGATGGGCATCTTTTGCAGAATCATCGATGATTTGTCACTGACGTCGGTGCCGGCAAGAATGAGCGTTTTCAGCTTTGGTAGATCGCGCAGCTCCTGGATGCTGTCTTGTTTGAAGCCGGAAGAGCCTGTGATATCGAGTGTTTCGAGCGTGGAGATCGTCGACAGTAGGCGCAGGTCTTCATCGCCGACTTGCGTATTGCGCATGCGGATGGTTACGACCTGATCTTTTTCCAGGTTTGAAGCGGTTTGAGGACTCAACTCATCGATCGGATCTGAATCGCCGTTGGCCTTTGTGGCAACCAGTACGTGCGTTGCGGATTTCGGCATGGGCACGGAGGTCGCTTCTTGCGCCGGTTTGGGTTTGCTCACAAGCTGCAAGGGATCGTAAATGAGGAGAGCCGCGCCGAGGCATAGTATGAAGCCACCAATTACGATAATCACTGGCAGTACCTCGAAAGCAGCTTTTGCTGTGCCGTTCGTCTCTGCCGGCTTATTTCCTTGCTCCAGGGCGGTCCACGCGTAAGCGCTCTCTTTCCCTCCCAGTGGTTTGTTGCCTCCTAAAAGCCGTTCCAAATCTCGCTTTATATCTGCCATCGATTTATAGCGATCGGATGGTTCTTTCTTGATGCAACCCTGAATAATCTGGCGCAGCCGGGCCATGCACTTTTGCTCGTAGGCCGTTGCAAAGGAATCGGAGTCTTTTGCATCTTGCGCGTATTTCTTGACGATTGGCTGATCGTCGAAATCCAATGTCAGCCCATTGATGTGCAGCATAAGCGTCTCGACGACACTGCCGCTTTTTGCTGCCGGCTCGCCGATCACCATTTCATACATCAAGCAACCGAATGAATAAATATCGCTTCTGTGGTCGAGTTTGAGCCCCTTGCACTGCTCCGGACTCATGTAGAATGGGCTGCCGAAAATCTCGCCTGTCTGCGTCAGCGCTTTTTCTTTGTCTTCTGGTTCACTCAGTTTGGCGATACCGAAATCGACCAGTTTGACCTGTTCGTGCCCGTTTGCATCCTTTATCAAAATCGCATTTGTCGGTTTCAAATCTCGGTGAATGACACCTTTTTCGTGCGCGTGTTGGAGTGCGTCGGCCATTTGCATGAAGAGCGCTGCCGCTCGGGAAGGCTTCATAGGACCGTCTTTTTCGACGACAGCGAAGAGAGAACTTCCTTCCAGGTAGTCCATGATCAGATAAGGTTGTTTGTTTTCATCAACGCCGAATTCGTGAACGTCGACAATATTTGGATGCTTCAAGCGACTTACTGAGCGAGCTTCCTGCTGAAACCGCTGAATCGTTTTTGCATCGGGAATTCGATCTGGGGATAGGACTTTTATCGCTGCCGTGCGTTCCATGAACTGGTGCTTGGCTTTGTAGACCAGGCTGGTGCCGCCTTCTCCGAGACAACCTATTACTTCGTAGTGGCGAGCTATTACTTGTCCCGGCGCTTTGGTTGCCTGTTCCATCGGAGGCTCCGCAGTTTGCTCTTCCGGCTGTTCGACTGTGTGTTCGTCCGCCAGTTCCTCCACCTGGTGCGGGATATTGCTCCCGTTGGTGTCATCTAGAAGCAAGCTCGTGTCTTGATCGTTTTTCAATTCATTGCTGCTGCTGGTCTGTGCCGCGCTTTGCGTGTTGAGCTTCCTTTTGGAACAGTCGCACATATCCTGACGGAAAACCCACTGTGTGAGCGATCCTGTGCTGCGTTTCAAATGCTTCCCGCATTCCTGGCAGATAGAGTCTTTTGAGTTTTCCGAGTTTTCCGAGGCGTTATCAGAAGTTTTTGCATCCTGAGCTGCGCTAATTTTTTCTTGCTCTTCTTCTAAAACTGCACAGCGGCAGCAATCAGTCAGGCCAATCCATTGGGTCAGCGAGCCTTTTTTCGGTTGGGATTTGCCACACGAAGCGCAAATTTCGTCAACGGCCTTGACCATTCTTCTGTCCTTGGGGCTCAGTCTTCGAGGGTTTCTTGGCATTCTTGTCTTTTGCCCATTTGGCGACGCTGTCGGCGGCGCGAGAGACAAGTTTGTTGGAAATGATTACGTCCTCTTTGGCTGCCTCGACCCAGTTGTTGTTCTCCACCAGTGCATTTAAATAATAGCTGTGCAGGTCAACATCTGAGGGATTAAGTTCTACTGCTTTGGCATATTCGGCGACTACGTCCTTCAGCTGGCGGGTTTCCATCAGCATGTCGGCGACGGCTGTGTGATTTAATGCCTCGATCTCTTTCTTTGAGGTGGAGGTAAAACTGAGCCTATTGGGTCTGAGAATCATTATAGTTAGCCAGGCAGGCAATTGAGGAATGAACTTCAATTCGTTGAATTGCCGAGCTTCTTTGGTTGCGGTTTCTTTGTCGCCGGACATATATGCAAGTGTGCCGAGACCAGCGTGCGCTGAGGCGGCTTCATTCTTCCAGTAGACATTGAGCGTGGATTCTTTCGGTATCAGTTTTAACGCCTGTTCGTATGAGGCTTTCGCTTCCGCATAATCTTTCATTGCCAGCGCCAACGCGCCGCGTTTTATCCACAATTGAATGAAGCGAGGATTGTCTTCAAGCTTCTTTTTGCAGACATTTATTGCTTCAGCGAGATTTCCTTCACACTGATATGATGCGGCAATTTCAAGTGCAATGGCTCCACTTCTGGGATTGAGGCGCTGAGCAACGGCGAGTTCTTTGCGCGCTCCGGGATTGTCGCCCCTGCATCGCACCATTCTTGCTGCCGCCAGAAATGGATGCCAGCTCCAGGGCTTGAGTGCCTTCAGCCTGGCTATGCACTTGTCTGCGTCCTTCGGCTGGCCGTGCCCCTGCAGCGAATTGGCGAGCAATGTCATCGACCTGTTTGTCAGCCTGCGTTTTTGCACCGTGGCAATTGCCTGGTCAAATGCGGCATCCTGCTGATTTGGCATGCCGCACAGCGCTTGGGCGCGACCGCTCTGCCAGGCGATGTCCTCCGGCAGCATGCGGGAAGCGCGCTGAAAGTGCTCGTCCGCTTCGGCATATTTACCAGCAGCCAGAAGGCTGCCGCCATACGCAAGCTCCTGTTCGTAAGGACTCTCAGCCAATTTGCCGGATTCGTGAAAGAGGTCTGCTACTTGAGCTTCGATGCCCTGTCGGATACGGCATTGACCGATTAGACGCGGCGTGATGTAGCTGAGCGTGTCTTTTTTGTCTTTGCGCGCTCTCTCTAGATAGGCATAACAGGCGTCATAGTCTTCGACCATCATTGCTTGATTGGCTAACGCTCGCAATATCGTGGCATTGTCGCCTTTGATTGCATCGAGATCTTTACTCAGCTTGGTTGCTTCTGCAAATTGGGCGGTCGGTAAGAGAGACTCAAGCAAGAAAGCTTTGTTGGTCGTATCGTCAGGATCGAATTTGCGCGCGGTTCTATAAAGCGAACAAGCGACCAGGTCATTCTCATCGAGCTTGAAAGAACGACCGATCAAAGTGAGCAAACGCGCTACCTTTTGACGGTTTTCTTTCTTTGTCAGATCGGCTTTCGCTGCTTTGACCAGCGCACGAGTGTAGACTGAGATCGCCAGATCCGGCCTATATTTCTGCAAGAAGAGCAGCGCCTTGTCGCCCTCAGATTTTGGTTTTCGATTGAAAAACTGATCGGCCCGCTTTTGCGCGTCTGCCCGCTCTGTCTCCTGTTGTGTCGGCATCAGAGTGTTTGCCAGACTGCAAGGAGAAAAGAAAAGAGCCGGCGCGGCAATGAGAAACGAACAGGCAACCATTGAACAATGGCGGCGCAAAGATATGACATTGACGACGGAAGCGCTTTTCAAGGCTGGTCGAAAGCAATAAGGGTAACAGCTCTACTCTAACTCTATTTTGTGAAAGTATCGCGTAAACGAAAGGTTGCTTGGGGATGCATTGAGGTGGAGCATGCACGCGCTTCGGAAACCGGGCGAGGCATTTTAGACCGGGCGACGCGTGGCGTCGCCCCTACAGACTGGGGTCTCGATTGCGGAAAAACTCAGTCAGCAATTGCTTGCAGTCGGCTTCCATAATGCCTCCGATGATTTCCGGCATTGGATAGGGTCGCCCCTCCACAAATAGATTAAAAAGGGAACCGCAGGCACCCGACCGGGGGTCGTAGGCGCCGAAAACTATGGTGGACACCCTAGCCTGGATGAGCGCCTCTGCACACATGGCGCAGGGCTCCAGGGTGACATAGATCTGGCAGCCGGTCAGGCGCCAGTTGTTCAAATTCTGAGCCGCCTTTCTGAGCGCCACTATCTCGGCGTGCCCAGTCGGGTCCAGGGTCCTCTCCCTCTCATTCACCCCCACGGCGATTATGGACCCGTCCTGGACGATGACAGCCCCCACAGGCACGTCTTCCTCCGACTGCTGAGCCTGCTTAAGGGCCAGCTCCATATAGAAGTAAAGATCCTGGTTTGTTGGACTTTCCGGCATTGAAAGATTAAACGCGACTAATTTTTGGAAAGGGTGTCCAGGAAATTTTGGACGCGTATAGATGCGTATGTCAAACGATGGAGGATGGTTCGAAAAACAAGATTTCTGCCGAAGGGGTGTCGGCGTCCTCGAGTTCTAGAACTGAGATATCCAAAATGAGAAATCAAATTAGATGCTCGAACTTCATTAGATGACAACCTGATTGGGGTGATCAGGTAGCTGCGTTTAGTCGGAACGGTTCAATTGGGGGTAGTGCTATAAAAGCAAACACAACTAACTTTTAAATCGATAGCGGCTAGCAATCTGCTTTCTAGAGGGACTGAGTGAATCGGTCCCTCAAACACTTTTTGGTGCTTTTTATCGAACACGGTTTTTCCGATTTACAGATACTTCTTCGAAACACCCAGCTCGAGCGCGAATCTATAGCCGACTAATTTGTAGAGCAATTTGGCGACCAGGAAATCCGGCCCGTGCAGTTTTGGAATGGGGGACAGCTCCACGATATCTGCACCCACAACATTCTTGCGAATGCAAACCGCCTTGATCAGATCCATCAATTGGTACCAGTCCATGCCGCCCGGCTCGGGTGTTCCGGTGGACGGCATGATTGATGAATCGAGTCCATCAACATCGATGGTGAGATAGACATTGTCGGAAAGCGTGCTGACGATTTCCTGGAAATTCCAGGTCTTTTGTTGGCGTGCCCAGTAAATCTTGACGTTGGGCTGTTCTTGCTCCAGCCATTCGACTTCTTCCTGGCTGATGTTGCGGACGCCTACGTTTGTTAGAGCCGGTTTCGGCATCATTTTGTAGAGGTGATAGCTGACGGAAGCATGGCTGTAAGCATTGCCGTCGTAGGACTTGCGCATGTCGGCATGAGCGTCGACTTGCAAGATCGAGAGATCCGGATACCTCTCTATGCATGCTCTGACTGGTCCGATTGAGAGCGCGTGTTCGCCACCGAGAACAATCGGGAATTTGCCGCGGGTCAGGTGCCCCTTAACTACGTCCGTCAATTCCTGGAAAGGATTTTCGGTTTCGCTTACGACCGGGGCAATCTTTACTTCGTTGCCTGAAGCGATACCGACTCGGAAAGGTTCAACCCAGAGTTCATCGTCAAAAAGCTCAACCTGCTGGCTGGCGTCCAAAATGGCTTTCGGTCCGCCTTTTGTCCCTCGTCCGTAACTGGTCGTGTTTTCATAAGGCGCCGGAATGACGACAACTTGTGCAGTCTCCTCATTCGAGTGTTCTTCCGGAAGTCCGAAAAAGCTGAGCTGCGTTTGTTTTTTGGTTTTTGCTGCTACTGCCAAGATCGCGCGCCTCGTTTTGTGTGAGCCACTGTTGCCAATAACCGGTTAACCGGATATTGCCCGAGAATTGAGGTTTTATAGCATCTCAGTCAGGTATCCGGCAATCAATCATCAAGATGACCACATGAAGTCCTGTATGGCAATGCTGGCTATGCCCTTCAGCTGGAGACCGCCGGCGGTCAGTTTTGTCACACGGATGTTGATTCGTTTCGTAGGATGTGTGCATAGCCGGTTGTTCGAGTGAATGCCTGGCTGCCCCTTCGAAATCCTTTTAATCACCCTTTCCATCCCTAGCACGCTGCATATTCGCGCAGTGTGGCTGTTTCCTACTCATGAAGGAGTTTACTATGACCCGATTTGCTGAATTGTCAGAAACATTCAAGCAGGACGCAGGCAATGGCAATTTTTCAACGGCAGCCGACCAACTGTTCACAGAGGCCTTCAGAGGCCGAGAGGAGTGGTACGACAAGGGGCAGCCGGATGGTTATCGCGCCGAAGTCCAAGCTTCGACGCGCAAACTAGAGGCAGACGGGGTTTTGCCAATGCTTTCCGCTCAATATTTGAGCATCGAAAGCGATGGTCAGACAAATTTTGAAGATATTGCCGACAATGGCACGGATGACGGAATTATCGACAGAGAAGAGTTGAATGGGCAGATTGATGAATTGGAAGGCAACGATGCTCAGTTTTCAGCGGCTATGGCTAAGGAGTTGAGATCTAATTTCACCGAAATCGCCATGATTGACGGAGAGTCCGGCATCAGCATGAGCGACTATCACAGATACATTGCCAGTGAAGGGGCTAAGCTCAAAGGAGAATCCGCAGATGGTTCTGATGGTGATGATTCCACCTCTGCCTCTTATGAAGTCAAGGATGGAGACGGCTTTGACCGCATTGCCAGAAGTCTCTATAAAGAGGCTTTCGGGGAGAAGCCCAGCGTAGCAATGGAAATAGAACTGTCCAGACGGATTGCCGAACTGAACGGCAACGATCGTGACTACGGACAGGGCTTTATTCAACCGGGACAGACTTTGAAGGTTTTTGACGAAGATGAATTGCGTCGGATCGTCGAAGAGCTGCAATCTTGAAAACAGCCGGCAAGCAAGGGATTTGGGAGAGCAAGGGGGAAGGGTGGCTGGTCCACCCTTCTTGTCCGTCTAACAGTGAGGCTCACCAGTTAGAATGCTTACTTTGCCGGTAAAGCTTCTCGATGAAAGTCAGAAAACCGATTTCGACCAGATTAGCCGTCGTGATGATGGTGTCTCTGGCTTTCCAGTTGGCTTTGATGTGCTTGCTTTACACCACCCTGATGGAGGGGATAAGAGAGCGAAAGGCAGAGGCGAAGACTTCGAGCATAACCTGGCAGATAAACACCTGCGTCGTTGATGCATTGACAATGTGTATTAGCTTTGCGTTTTTGCAAATGACCGACAGTCCAATTTACAAGACGCGCCTGGATGAAGCGACGAGGCAGGCCGGCGAGGGTCTCGAGAATATGACGGCGCTTGTTTCAGGCGAAGACCCGCGTCTCGTCAAGGAAGCCAATGCGTTTGTCACGCTCATTGGCCGGCAGAAGGACTTGATTGAAAACACAACAGGTCCGGCATTGCCAGGCAGCGTTAAGCTGGAAAGTCCGGGCAATTTTGACACAGGGCCAAGCATTGGCGAAAAGCTGAAAGTACTGCGCTTTATGGCCGCCTATCGAAAACTCACTCTTGCCTCGACGGCGGCAAGAGAAAGATTGCTTTCGATTCAGTCGGCGGCCCAAGAAAGCCGGGCAAGAACATATAGCGAACTGCGCAATCGAAACATCTTGGTGCTCAAGCTTGCTATAGCTGCAAGCTTTTTGATTTGCATCACCATGGGATTGGTTTTGTACCGCTCGATTCAACTGAGGCTGAGTCGAGTAAGAGCCAATGCCGAGCAGTTTGGCGCGGATCTCAAGGTTGTGCCTCTGGCCGGAGAGGGCGACGAAATAGACGAGGTGAACAGGCTCTTTCTCGATATGACACGCGTGCTGAAAGAAACAAAACAGCAGGAAGAAGCCATTCTCGAAAATGCTAGTTCTGTGATTTGCACGATCGACCCTGACGGAAAAATCATGTCTGCTAATGCCGCAGCTAAAAAACTCTGGGGGCTGCACCCTGGTGATTTGCTCGGGCTCAGGTTGAACAGGCACATGACCGAGTCAGAAGCACAAATGTTGCAAGGGCATTTGCAGCGCATTGCCAAAGACGGTCGCGGCGTGTTCGAAACAAGAATGGAGCTGCCGAATTCTGGAGGGCGTGATATCGAGTGGACTGTTTCCGCCCTGGACAAGGACAACTGTTTTGTCTGTATTGCTCACGATATAACCGAAAAGAAGAATCTCGAAAGTTTGAAAAGGGAGTTTGCCGAAATCATTCAAAGCGATTTGAGTGAATCGTTGGATTTGATAAGACTGCTTTTGTCAGAGGTTGGTGAGCAGCCTGAAACACCGGCTGTAATGTTGGAGAAGGTGTCGAACACCACCGCGGTTGTCGACAGGCTGTCCAGCTTGGTTGGTCACATGACTGAGCTGAGCGGAGCAAGAAGCTCTCGTTTTGCTTCTGTCGGAAGCTCCCTGATGATCGATCGCGCAGTCTCTTCCTTAGCCGAATGGGCGCAAGCCAGAGGCGTCACGATAGAGGCTGAAGCGCATGACGAGAAGCTTTATGTCGACGAGGAGAGAATCGTCAGGGTACTCATAAACTTGATCTCCAATGCCGTCAAATTTTCCGAATCCGGATCGACCGTCCGGGTCTCTGCGCAGGTGGAAGACCAGTTTGTAAATTTCAAAGTTATTGACCAGGGCCCGGGCATCGATGAGGCCTATCGCGAAATTATTTTTCAGCGCTTTGAGCAAATCGAGGATGAAACCGGCAAGAGTAAACAGGGTGCTGGTCTGGGTTTGGCAATCTGCAAGTCGATCATTGACGAACATGACGGTGATCTGGGTGTTTCTGCCGCAGAGCCTACGGGCAGCTGTTTTTGGTTTCGCCTGAAGAGGAATAAGGGCGCGTGAAAAAGCAAGTCGAATTGAAATTGCTCTTGCTGACGCTTGTTTGCGTGCCGCTCGTTTTCAATCTGTTCTTTGCTTTTTTGATGATGCATCTTCTGGACACTGTTGATGCGGCTCGCAACAAGCATGTGCATGCGCGGACTGTGGGCACGCTCTTAGGGGATTATGCATCAGCCTGTTTGGATGGCAGCACTTATGCTGCTTTCAGCCGGTCCGGGTCTAAGGAAGATCGGTTGGCCTGGTGGGGGATAAACAGAAAAATAGAAAGCGCCAAGGCCAAAGTGATTTATTTCGTCAGGGATGACGATGAAGTGAGAAGTTATCTGGAAAACTTTGACTTTCTGTATCAAAGGTCGCGCAGGAAAATGCAGCATTCCAATCGCCAGATGGAAGCTGGCTTGCGCCAAAAGGCCATAGACGAGCGAATTTCATCCTTTGATGCCAACAACACTACTTTGCAGTATATGAGACCGATTCTTATGAAGGAGCTTGAATCGGCCAGGGCTGATGAAGTAGCGGAAAGAAGGCAGCAAGACCTCATACAAGCCGTGATCATCTCGTGCGCGCTTTTGAGCACTGTGGTCGCGGGATGTTTGATGTACTTCATCAACAGGCGCATTGTGATGAGGAGCCGCCATCTAGCTGAGCTGGTCAACAAAATTGCCGCTGGCGAGGCTCTCGGCAAAAGACCTGAAGGCGACGATGAATTTTCTCGCACACAGACAGCCTTGTACGATATGGCTGTCACCCTCAATCAGGCGCGAGACCGAGAGAGGGCCGTCTTTGAAAATGCGGTCGATGTGATATTTCAGCTAGACAGTGATTTCAAAATTATGCGCATCAATTCTGCTTGTCGGAGTGTCTGGGGCTATGACGAGCAGGCGGTGCTCGGCGAAAGTATCTTTCAGTTGATACAGACTCAAGACATTGGTTTTGCCAGAAAGTTTTTGGCCGGTTGTATCGAATCGCAAGCAGAGGGAGATTTTGAAACACGCATAAAGAGCGCCGATGGCAGCGTTCTCTACGCCGCAATATCAGCGCGTTTTTCAAAGGACAACAAGTCTTTGTTCTGCATCGCCCACGACATAACCGAGAAAAAGACCATCGAGCTGCAAAAGGAAGAATTGCTTGCCAGTGTTAGCCACGATGTGCGGACTCCGATGACCTCCATTCAAATAACTCTTTCTCTTTTGGAAAGAGGAGTCTTCGGCGTTGTGCCTGCAGCGTGCGGTGCCAAGTTGGAAGCAGCGAAGCTGAGCAGCGCCGGCTCTATCGACCTGATCTCGGATTTCCTTGATTTGGAGAAAATTTCAGCCAGGAAGTCCAAGGCAGATATTCAAGTGTTGATGCTGGAAGAGTTGGTAGATGACGCCATAGATTTTGTCGATCAGGCACTGTCGAAAAAGAACTTGAAGGTGGAGACTAAGACTTTGGAGAACACTCGAGTTTATGTTGACAAATATCAGTACACGAGGGTCTTGCGCAATTTGCTGAAGTATTGCATTGGGTCCGCTGACGAGAATTCTACAATTGAGATAGAGTCCGCGTGTGAGCGCGATAGGGTCATGCTCCGGATTGCTTGCGAGGGCACTCCAATGGCCAAGGAGCTGGCGGACAGCATGTTTCTCATGCAGGCAAGCAGGTTGAGCATAAAGAAGCATGGACCTTCCGGAATGTCGCTTGCTCTGGTCAAGAAGATCGTTGAAAACCATGGCAACTCAATTGAAATTGACAACGATAACAAAGGTCGTCTTGGATTCAAAATCGCTATGCCCGGTTCACAAACTGGCTGATGCCTGATAACTTTGAGGACTTCGGGAGCTTGCAATGGCAGAGTGGTTAGGGATCAATGGCCAAAATTCTCTTTGTGGAAGATGACACGGACCTGGCTGGTGGTGTCATAGCGCATTTGAAAACTGAGAAGCATGTGGTGGAGCACTGCGTGGACGGTGAATCTGCGATTGCCAGCTTGGCTGTTTATAACTATGACCTGCTTATCCTCGATTTCATGCTGCCTGATATCAACGGAGACAAGCTCTGTCGCCGTTTTCGCGAAGAAAAAATGGATGCTCCGATTTTGATGCTTACAGGTCAAACTTCGATAGAAAACAAAGAGCGCGGATTGGATGCCGGAGCGGACGACTATTTGACAAAGCCGTTTGATTTGCGCGAACTTTCCGCTCGTATTCGAGCACTTTTGCGGCGTCCGGCTCTTGCTGCTACGAACCTTTTGACGACTAAAGACTTGACCCTGGACGCCGCCTGCGCACGTGTGGTTCGTGCCGGCAAAGAGATACGACTGCAAGCCAGGGAATTTGCTTTGCTGGAGTTTTTGTTGCGTCACAAGGGGCACGTATACAGCGCTGAAGATTTACTCGACCGTGTCTGGACCTCTGATTCTGAGTCGTCTCCCGAAGCCGTGCGGCAGACAATCAAGCGATTGCGCGACAAAATTGACATTGCTGGCGAAAAGTCATTAATTAGCACGATCGTCAATATCGGATATTCAATCGAGAATTAGGTCGATCTTTTAAAATCGCACCAGCCCGGCTCGAATTTGAAAGCAAGAGTCGGAGTGTCGACTCGGTATTGGTTTTGTACATTGAATGCAGCGCCGGCGAATTGGGTTGACAGCAAATTTGCTTGAACGAGTTTCAAAAGGAATAGACTTATGAGCGTTGTACAAATGAGACGAGAGACAGGGTCGATGGCGGCCAATGATAAAACGACGAAAAACGTGATGCCTGACGCGGCAACAGAACAAGACCCGCGCTGGCAGTCAGTAGTGAAACGCGATCAGAAGGCGGATGGCAGTTTCGTCTACTCGGTGAAAACTACCGGTGTCTATTGCCGACCTTCGTGCGCCGCACGTTTGGCGCGGCCGGAGAATGTGCAGTTTCACCAAACTGGTGAGGATGCAAGAGCTTCCGGGTTCCGCCCATGCAAGCGCTGCAAGCCGGAGGAAGCTTCTCTGGCGGTACAGCACAAAGAAAAGATTGCGGCAGTTTGCCGAATGATCGAATCTGCCGAGGAGGAGCCGAGTCTGCAACAGCTGGCTGATAGCGCAGGCTTGAGCACCTATCACTTTCATCGATTGTTTAAATCCATCACTGGTTTGACCCCCAAAGGTTATGCTTCGGCACATCGCTCGAAGCGGATGCGTAAAGAATTGGAACGTGGAAACAGCGTCACCGAGGCGATCTTCGAAGCGGGATTCGGGTCAAGCAGCCGCTTTTATGAGAAGACGAACGGCGTGCTCGGCATGACCCCGACCGACTTCCGGCAGGGTGGAGCGAAAGCGGAAATTCGCTTTGCGATCGGAGAATGTTCTCTCGGTTCTATTCTTGTGGCTCAGAGCAAGCGCGGGATCTGTGCGATTTTGTTGGGAGATGATCCTGACGAACTGGCGCGGGATCTTCAAGATCGTTTTCCAAATGCCAATTTCATAGGCGCTGAGAAAGAGTTCGAAAAACTCGTCGCTCAGGTCGTGGGTTTTGTGGAAACACCAGGAATCGGACTGGACTTACCTCTGGACGTTCGCGGAACAGCTTTCCAGCAACGCGTCTGGCAAGCCTTGAGGAAGATTCCAGCTGGAGAGACAGTTAGTTATTCTGAACTCGCAGAGCGCATCGGCTCGCCGAAAGCGGTCAGAGCGGTGGCAGGAGCCTGCGCAGCAAACAAGCTGGCAGTAGCAATTCCATGCCATCGCGTGGTTAGAAACGACGGCGGTCTTTCTGGCTATCGCTGGGGAGTCGAGCGTAAGCGTGATTTATTGAAACGGGAGGCCAACGCATGAATACCGTTGATAGAACCTCTGGTGTTTCAGAGAAAGTTTCCAATAAAGACTCCAGAGAAGTCTCCAAAGAGGTCTCTAAACTCATGGAACAGCTATCGAGACGTGTGGAAGCGGTCGATTGGCAGAGGGTTTCCAGCTCTCTGGATGCAGAAGGAAACGCAGTGATACCGGGATTGCTTTCACAGAGAGAATGCAGCCAGATTTCGGGGTTTTACTCCAACGACGAAATCTTCCGCAGCCGGGTGGTGATGGGCAGACATGGGTTCGGCAAAGGAGAGTACAAGTACTTTTCATATCCACTGCCCGCTATTGTTCAAGGGCTGAGAACTGCCGTATATCCGCACCTGGCGCCGATTGGAAATCGTTGGAACGAGGCAATGAACATCGCCGTTCGGTACCCAGAACGTCATGACGAGTTCCTCTCCCGCTGCCATCAAGCCGGGCAGACTCGACCGACCCCGTTGCTTCTTCAGTATGAGGCGGGCGATTACAACTGCCTTCACCAGGACCTTTACGGCGAGCATGTGTTTCCACTTCAGTTAGCAATTCTGCTTTCAGAGCCAGGAAAGGATTTTACCGGCGGTGAATTTGTGATGACGGAACAGCGTCCTCGCATGCAATCGAGACCTATGGTTGTGCCGCTCAGGCAGGGCGATGCCGTCATCTTCGCCGTGCACAATCGGCCCGTTAACGGAACAAAAGGCACCTATCGCGTCAATTTGAGACATGGCGTAAGTCGCTTGGTAAGCGGACATCGCCACACCCTTGGAATAATCTTCCATGACGCGACATGAAAACCGACGACTTTTTGATCGAAAAATCGCCATAAGTATGTCGTAATTAAGTGTCTGGAGTTTCTTGACCTGAATCCACCATTAACACCGACAAGGAAATGCCTTGTCGGTGTTTCTTTTGTAATTCATAATCGAACTAGTCAGACAAGTCAGAAATTGAAAAAAATGAAGAAGCGAATCAAAATTGATAGCCAACCAGCATATGCAGCGATCGTCGGTGAACCGTGGCAACTTCAGACAGCCAAGGCCCGATTCAGTGAGCTGTTCCGGTTAGCCAGATCGCAAGGTCCTCAGCTGATCACAAGGCAGGGAAAGGACGGCGTTGTGATGTTGCCGGTGGAACAGTACGAGCAAATGGTGGCACTTACTCGCCAGCCATTGGTGCAGTTGTTTAGAGAATCACCACTGGTTGGAGTCGAGCTAGATTTTGAGCGAGATAAAGATGTTGGACGCGAAATTGAGATATGACAGGGTTCTTGCTCGATCCTCATGGCGATCATTGCGCAATCAGAAAAACTATAGGAGATAGTAAAAAAGGCCAAAAACACTGAAGGGAAGGGTCCGCATTTTAAGTGCAGATTGCCAACCCTTCAGTGAGCTTGTGAGAGTTCGCCCGTGTCTGTCATGGCTTAGCCTTTGGAGCAGCCAGTTCAAGCGCACGAGTAAGCGGTGCATCAATCCGCGCGACAGGAGCAACCACGTAGTCGGGGGTCATCCCAACTCCATGAATGCAATCGCCGGCAGGCTGATACAGCTTTGCGAAAGTCACTTGCATCGAGGTGTTGAACGGCAGGTCGATGTTGAGCTGCGAAATGCCCTTGCCGAAAGTCTTCGAACCAACGAGCTTTGCACGCCCAAGGTCCTGAAGCGATCCGGCGAACATCTCGGAGGCAGATGCAGAGCCACCGTTGACCAGAATGAAGACAGGCTTGTTGCCAGTCAGGTTGCCGACGCGCGTACGAGACGTCACGTTGCCGTTTTCCTTTTCTTCAAGCTCGGTCTTGGTGACAGTCATCTCCCACTTATACGGCTTGCCGTCCTTGTTGCCCTTGACCGTGGCGAATTCGCCCTGGTCGAGGAACATACCGGTGATCGCAAAAGCCTGCGCCACGTAGCCACCACCATTGTCCCGAAGGTCAACGATATAGGATTTGGCACCGGCCTTGTTGAGCGCCTTGATAGCTGCTTCTGTTTCGGAAGCGGCATTCTCGGAGCCGAACGTCGAGATCTTGATGTATCCGACGCTGCCGATCATTCGGTAGCTTACAACGTTGGTAGCCGCCGTTTGCGTGGCTTTGTGCTGCGTGGCGCTGTTGTTGCGGAAGTACGTGTAACCGTCCCCCAGCGTGTCCAGCATGTCGTTGATTGCCTTCTCAGCATCGGCTTGAGTGGCGAGCTTGCCGTCGTACTTGTGCTCCCACTGGTCGAAGTTGGTCAGGCGATCCTGCCACAGGAAGTCGTCTTTCGCGATTTTCCAAACCTTCCGGTAAAACTCTTCCGGAGTGATCTGGGCGGTGACGACTGTGACTGCCGTCGGGATCGGAATCTCGACAGGCGCGATGGTGATAGGCGGGTTTACAACTCCCGGATTAGCTTGGTCGGCATTGCCGCTACCAACGCTAAGACCGAGAATCATGAACACCGCCATCGCGATACTCGCGATGAATGTTCTGCGGTTTTTCATAATGTGTCTCTTTATTGGTTGCGGGCATTGAGTCCGAGCACTGCAACTACAGGCTCGGGCGGAACACCCTGGTTAGGGCCTCAAACAAATTCCGAACGGTTTCAAACGTACGCTGGCGTAGGCGCAACGGATGCGTGAAACAGTTCGTGCACTGGGATGGCTGGGTTGGAGCCTGGTTCCTAGAGTTTTGTTGTAGGTCGATGTACGAAAGTACCTAGAAACTAGCTTCTCGGGATTTATAAAGCAATCCTTAACAAGGTGCGCCGGAGGCGATTTAATGCGCACCATCAGGGTTTTAGGATGTCAAGTGATTAAGACTAGTGCGAGCCAATAGCGCAGATGGCGCAATAACCAGGCATGGAGCAGCTGTATGGCATCCCGCGGCGGCAGCGCGAATGATAGTTCAATACTACTTTGACGCCGTTTTTGCTCTGACTCGTTACTCGAAAACGCGCAGTGAGTCTTCCATTGCCAGCTTTGCGCTAACTTGCGGATCGCGTCGCTTGATGATTAGCGGCGTTTGCAAGATGAATTCACGATCGCCGACTTTCTTCTGGCGGCCGCCCGGAACAACGACTGCATTTTCCGGTACTCGACCAAAATATTCTTCACCTGACTGAATGTCGATGATAGGAGTGCGAGCTGTAATGATGGTTCCCGCGCCTACGACCGCATTTTTTTCGACAATGCATCCTTCATATATGCCGCAACTGCCCCCTATAAATGCCCCGTCTTCAATAATTACCGGCGTGCTGTTGGGTGGTTCTAGAACGCCACCGATTACGGTGCCGGCACCAATATGTACGTTTTTTCCGACCTGTGCGCATGAGCCGACCAAGACCAGGGAATCTATCATGGAGCCTTCGTCTACGTATGCGCCTATGTTGACGAAACTGGGCGCCATGATTACTACTTTGGGTGCGATGTACGAACCTTTGCGTACGGAAGAATAAGGAACGATGCGGTTTTGTGCAGCATTCAAAAGTTTGAGAGGCACTTTGTCAGCAAACGGGCCCTCTTCCATTTTTTCCACCGGGCGCAAGCGGAAATACAGAAGAATAGCCTTTTTTACCCATGCATTTGCTCTCCATTCGTTGCCCACTTTCTCAGCCGTGCGAATTTTGCCTTGATCGAGCGCCTCGATTACTTCTTCGACCACTTTGATGGCGTCGGCAGGGGGGCTTTTCGCTTCAAACAGCGCTTCGATTTGTTGTTCGAGATTGGTGGTTTGCATGATTGCTATTTTTTTGCCTCGAAGTGCTTTACCAGGCGCTTGGCTGTTTCAGCCAGAACAGCTGTGCCGATGTACAGACCGCTTTCATCCAGGTCGAATGTAGGGCTGTGGTGTAGCCGTTGATTGCCTTTAATCTCGCCGCCCAGGAACATAAAGGCTCCCGGTACCTTTTGAGCGAACATGGAAAAGTCTTCGCTCCATGTTTTGGGCTTCACCGTGATTACATTTTCTGCGCCGATCAGGTCAATTGCTGCGCGTTTCATAATTTCTGCAATTTCGGGATCATTAACTGTAGTGGGATAACCCATCTCGTAGCGAATCTCATAATCGCCGCCCAGCATGCGGGCGATCGAGCAAGCCTTTTCCAGCTCTTCAATAATATGTTTGCGCACCTCTTCATTGAAGGTTCTGAAAGTGCCTTCCAAAACTACTTCTTCAGATATGACATTGCCGCGGCTGGACGAACTATGAATTGAACCGATAGTGATGATCGCCGGATCGAGCGCAGAGACGCGGCGGGAGACTATTTGCTGTACAGCTTGCACAACTTGCGCAGCCAGAACGACAGCGTCGATGGTCGTCTCCGGATAGGCTCCGTGACCTCCGACGCCCTTGATTTTAATTGTGAAACCATCGGCAGCGGCCATTACAGGTCCCGGCATGATTGCCACTTTACCGGCTTCAATCGTGGCATCCATGTGTAGGCCGATGACCGCCGTGACACCATTTAATGCGTCATCTTCTAGCATGCGATAGGCGCCGGATTTGCCTTCGTCGTCTCCGAATTCTTCGGCCGGTTGCATGAGCATACGAATGCGCCCACCTGTTTCCTCGCCAGCGAGAATCTCAGCGGCAGCCAATCCACAGGATACATGAGCGTCATGCCCGCAAGCGTGCATTACCCCTCTGTTCTTTGAAAGGTAAGACGCCTGGTTGGTTTCCTCTATGGGCAACCCGTCCATGTCAGCTCTGACGGCAATGGTGATTCCGTTGTAGTTTTTGTCGTTTTTGCCGAAATCCGCCACCACGCCGGTTTTCCCGACGCCTGTCTTAACACTGTAGCCAAGCTGAGCTAGCTTTTCGGCCGAGAGTTTTGCTGTCTCGAATTCATGAAAGCTGAGCTCGGGATTGGCGTGCAGGTACCGTCTCAATTCGACGATTTTGGGCTGGAGCTTCTTCGCCTTCTCCAGCAGGGAGGAGGTTGATGACATGGTCGTTGTTTCACTCATTTGGGTTCTACTCTGATGCGCGTGACATTGATAGGTTTTTTCGGCAGTCGTCAAACTGTGCTAATTACGCGAAGAATTGCGGTTTACCGCCGCCTCTGTTGGTCGGAACATTGTTGAGCGCTTCTTCTACGATTGTTGAGGCGATGTTGATCATGGCCATGGCAAGCGCTGTTTTCTGTTCGTCTGTGAACTCGGCTTTGTACTCGTCGGCAAATTTAGTGATAATCCGTTCTGCTTCTGACTTAAGCATGAGAAATTCTCCCGTCTTTAATTGCGTAGTTTGCGTGAGCTAAACAGAAAAGAGGGTTGAAAACACCCTCTTTTGAGAAACGAGATGAAGTTTAGCGCGAAAGGTCAGGCTTCTGTCACTAATTTGAATAATCGGTGAAGCCGAGACTTGCCTTGCAGAAGAAAAGCTTGAAGACGGCCAGACATCCGTAGAACGTTTCGACCAGGCTGTCCGTGGCTGTTTTAGCTATCTTGGGAAGATCGGTTGAGAAGCGGCAGGCCATTTCTTCTTGATCGACAGGCTCTTGCTCGAAGTAAGCAATGCCCATTTGTTTGAACTGGATTTCCTCAAGCAGGTCGGACAGAGACGCGTAATCAATGCATTCGCGAATATCGGAACGTTTTTCAGGCAAGCCTCTGTAGCGCTCTTTCGGGCATTCCAGAGGCGATTTGCGCAGGACGTCCACAGCTTCGATACGCGAGCGCGTTATGTTGGCTGGTTTTGTGAAAACCGGCAGCGCCCCGGTCATATCTTGTCCGTCGTGGCCATTGCCGACTTTGAAGCGATTGGTTTCGGCAACTTCGATTTCGTTTAGAACTTTATTGCGCCATTCCATGCGCGTAATCTGCTCTCTGAGAAACGCCGGCGCCATGAAAGGCGCTCTGGCTGCGGTTTCCTTCTGGGATGCCAGTTGCGCGAGCATTGAGTCGGCGTCGAATTCCGACTCGAGAATTGCATAGGCGTGCAGAAACGAAGCAGGCGATTGCATATCATCCCCTCGAAAGTGTGTGTGTAAAACGGCGTAAGCCCTTGTGAGATTGATGCCCTCTTGGCAAATGCGGCTAAACGGCTGACAACCCCGGCGTTTTTGGTGCGAGTCCAGAAAAGCTTATCTATAAAAGGTTTGGGGCTGGATTTAGGTTCTACTTCACTAAGCCATGTGTGAGTTGATTGGCAGCATTTCTTGTTTTCAAGCGCGAAATACCATCATTGGCGGTAGAAAACGGAGAAACGTACCGTCATTGGCGGTAAATCGCCGATGACAACTGGTTTTTGGTTTCTCAAGCCCAGTAGCAACTGGTTTTTTGAAAGACTAAAAGATATAGTAGAAGCGATGAAAAATGGAGAAGAGAGGGTCGATGTTGTGCATCTCGCCTCTCTTCTCGCGGTGTTGTGCGTTTGCAATCAAAGCAAGACCCTCCTCAACTGGCGCTTGGTAGCGACGTGGTTGAGCAGGTCTGCTCCGTGATCGCGATGCGCACCTGATCGGTGACGTTCTCGGGGGTCAACGGATTGAGGTCATGGACCCAGATCGGCTTGCCGACAGTCACGGTTGCTCCCTTACGCCACTTAAAACCCATGGCACCGTAAGGGCCGCCAGCGGTTTTTGCGTCGCGTCCATGGAAGCAAATGTGAATCGGAACGATGCCCACCTTCTCCGTGTGTCCGAGCTTCTCGCATGCGCCGATGGCGATGAGAGCAGAGCCCTTCTTGAAGGGAAGGTATTCACCGGTGCCGCTGATCTTGCCCTCAGGGAAGATGACGAGCGGGTCGCCCTTGAGGAGGACGTTGATGGCAGGCTCGAGAACCGTCTTGCCACGAGAACGATCGACTGCAAAGCAGCCGAAAGCACCCATGACGACAGCCTTGAGACCTGCGATACCGCGCATCTCTTCGTAAGCAGTCATGTAACGGGGATACCGCTTCATGACCGAGAAGATGACGGGCGCGTCGAACATACTCGAGTGGTTGGGACAGAAGATGACCCGGCCTTCCGGCTTGAGGTTCTCTGCTCCCACGATACGAATCCGCCCAACCTGGATGAACATCCAGAGCTTAGCAAGGTATTTGCCAAGGAACTGGAGCGGGCGGAAGGTGTACGGGATGAAACCACTCGTCAAACACTGGTTCACATAGTCACGGAAGCGCTTCCGCCAGGTACCGATGAAGCCCTTAATGACCTGTGAGCCTTGGATAAAGTGCTTTTTCACAGGTAGCTCCTTTTGCGCCGGAACAGGACAGTCCGAGGCGCGGTTGGATGGTTTTTCATGTGTCGAGGGATCTGCTCAAACGTGCTTGGAGCGCCGTAAGAACAGGTGCGGACACAGCGAAGTGTTTTGCGAATGCATCCCTTCCGAAAAGCAATACTTCAGCTAAGTGAGTTACTGAGCTGCATGAGTTGCTGACTTGATTCGCGCGATCCCAAGCATTGATGCAGTTCTAATCCCACCACCAGACGGAGGTTGGAAAAAGAAGCGAATAAGCTCGGAAAAAGAGTGTTGGGTAGTAGATCGCGGAGATGAAGTAAAAACGGAAGGTAACCGTAAGCTAACAAAGTTAAGAGCTATAAACATAGGCTTAGCGCAACCGCGCTATTCACTTTTTCTTTAGAATCCTGACAACTAGCTTCTAGCAAGCTCTTTCGGCGCCGCGCTAGGTTTTCAAGTGTACCCCAAAAATCGCGAACGCGTCCTTCTTGCGAGATGCCAAGCGGCGCGTTGTGCAGAGTTTATCTCTCGCGTAATCTCGTTCAACCTTGATTACCTGTCGAAATTTAGTGCGGGAAAGGGCTTTAGGAATTTTGGCTGTCTAGGAAGTAGTCTCATGACATCCGTTCAATTTTTTCCGTTTGGCTACTCCTAATCTCTACTCAAAGCAAATAACCGTGTTTTAGTGCGAAACTATTGTGTCTTTCCCTCAATTGGAGAGATCTGTAGCAATTCGCACTTGATGCTATGAGACGAAGTCAGGAAGCGCTAACTCGCGGATCTCTTAA
>JBGAVL010000069.1:0-22564 GCA_044228145.1 Obscuribacteraceae bacterium (SeqCode) | reverse complement strand
AAAAAAGAAACCAACCGCGACAAAGTCGAAGAGCAAGCCAAAACGCAAGCGCGCTATCTGGAAGGCGAAATACAGGCGGAAATCAACCGCATGCTGCGCGCTCGCACTCACACCTTCGCTCGCTAAGCAAAAGAAACCCAGAAGAGTTTCGCGGTAGCGGCATAATCTCGCACCGGGCGACGCATGGCGTCGCCTCTACAGAACGCCTACAAGAGCTTCGCGCTCCGACCAGTCTTTCGACAGGATGGAGCGCGACGCTTGTAGGGGGGTTATGGGTTTGTGGGATTGAATCGTTTAACTTCGGGTTTCCTAGGCAGAGCGCAATGCCTGCACTTCTTCCAGCATGCGATAGAGAGTCTTATAGGCTCTTGATTGCACGTAGGGGTTTTCATCCGTAGCAAGGATGCGCAGGATGGCGACCGGCACATGGTAGCTCTCCGCCAGACGTACTCTTACATCCGGGCTCTCGTCACGAGCCAGCTTCCAGGCAGTCTTTATCGAGATATTCATATTTTCTGCGACGGCTGCACGCACTTGTGCTTCATCATTATTGGCCAGTTTTGCCAGTGTAGTCGTGTGCGTGCGTGGGTTTTCAGCAATGCGCTCCAGAAGTCTGGTGGAGCTGTCATTGGAAAGGTGCTCCAAGACCGGCGGCGGAGTATTCGGGTTAATCGCAAGGAGCCATCTTATGCGTGCAGCTTCCGCTTCCACGCTCTTTTTGGACTCCCTTTCGACAGGACGCTTAACGGCCTGAAAATCAACTTCATTACACAGCAGCACTTTTAACGCCTCCCTGATTTGGGTTTCCGGGTAGTCCCACCGGAAACGATAAGCGAAGGATAGGTCATACTCTCCACCGTCCCTCGCACGGCCGCCAGATTCTGGCAAATATGGGTTTCCGAATAAGGCTTCAATCCTGTTGATGTTCATGTAATTGAATACGTCCGGTTGCCCACCACCGTATATTCAAATTATTACCGAGAGTTAAGCATCCCCGGGATAAGCCCCCCTATAACTTTGTATAGGGTCCGGTATCGGTTTGACGGTTTGGGGCATATGGCAGCAAAAAACGGGGACGCCAGCCCCCGTTTTTCTTTGCGCATATTCCCCTACCAGTAAAATCGTCGTTCGGGCAAGCCGAACATTCAAATATATAGGACTGCCTATATGGCTCGTGCGTAGTTGTACAGGTTGGAAAAGAAGCGATTGACCTGAGTGATTGGACTCTGTCCCGTTTCTTCAACCAGTTGCATCAAGCGTTTGCGGGTTTCTGAAGCTCGAAATTGCTTCCAGGATTCCGTTTCCACCACCACCTTTCGATTCGCCTCGATGCGTTCGAGAGTTTTTGCAGCTCGGCATGCAACATAAGGATTTTCGTCTTCGGACAGCGCTCTCAGTATCAATTCCGGTATGCGGTGATTCTCCGCCAGACCAAAGCGCACATCAAGGTCGTCGTCATTGATCAACTGCCACAGGGTTTCAATATTAGTATTGTTGTTTTCCGCTGCTGCCAGTCTCACTTGAGCAGATGAGTGCTTGCAGAGCCGCTTTAACAGTGATGCCGGGCAATTGCCGTTGCCTGCTATCAGTTCAAGAATAATAGGGCTTGCCGTTCTGGAAAGTGCTTCAAGCACATCCGGAGCCGTTTTTGAGCTGGTAGCAATAATGCGATCGCTAACGATTTCGCCTTTTGCTGACGCCATCTGATGCGATCCGCATCCTGTCGAAGGGTAAAATGTTGTTGTACACTCCATGCCGATAATGTTCATCACAATAACTCTCCTCTTCCTGGTTAGAAGCGGGGTGGGGGTTGCCCCTGGTGTATTCGCCTGACTGCCGTAGACAGTTCTATACGCAGAGTGTCGAAATTGGACAAACAGAGCAAAATTTTTCGTCCGCGCACTGCATGAAACTACCGCTTGATGCCATGTATTGCTTCCATGACGGCTGATATCGGGGTAGCCTGAAGGGGTGATTGACTCCAAGAGCAGCAAATAATCAGGGTTTTCCGCCAATTCGGAGTTGCGGAAATTTCGCTTAAATCCCGCAATCGCGTGATAGACAAAGGGTGTTAACCCCCTCTATCTTGGATCTATATAAGGTGATTGCTTGGTTAGCGTGGCAAAAATGCTGGGTTTTCCCCGTACGGGAATATACATATCGCTATATCCACTCACCCTGGACAGCACCTAGGATAGTAAGTGTGGGCGTTTAATGGTTGTGGGTTGTGAGTAGTGAGGTTGGTTCTATGGAACGTTGTGATGGAAGGGCTCCCGGCAAAGAGCCTGCCGCCTCGTCTCACCTAGGGAGTGAAGAGATGCGCACAAAATTTGCTATGGCGGTGAATCCCAATACACCTGCTAAAGTCCTGTCCGAATTATGTGAAACTGCCCCTGATTGCATCATAGAAAGAATTGCGGAAAACCCTCGCGCGTCAGCGGAGATGCTTTCCAAATTAGCAGGCCATTGCAGTGCTGCAGTGAGAGTGGCGGTTGCAGAAAACACCAACACACTGTTGGACGTACTACTGGCGTTGTGTCAAGACGAAAGTGTCGATGTGCGCTACAGCATCGCCGAGAATCACAGCATGCCATTCGGCATTCTTGAAAGTCTGATCGATGACGAAAACCCTTATGTTTCGATGCGCGCTCAAAAGACTCTGGCCAGATTGGTGGAAAACAATGTCCATCGCGGCAGATTCAAAATTGGCATGGACGTTTTCCTCGAGCAAAAATATCAGAGCGGCTAGATCAAGAGTTCTTCTTCGATCTGATCCGGCTGTCTGAAGTTATCTGTCCGTCCCGCATTCGCACTATGCGGCTGGCACGGTTGGCCACTTCTCCGTCGTGCGTGACCAGAATGACCGTTATGCCTTGCTCGACGAGATCATCGAATAGCTCGAGAATTTCGGTTGCGGTGTGGCTGTCGAGTGCGCCTGTCGGTTCGTCGGCAAGCAAGATTCTGGGCTTGTTGACGATGGCGCGGGCAATGGAAACACGTTGTTGCTGACCGCCTGAAAGTTGATTGGGGCGGTGGTAAATTCTCTGGTCGAGTCCTACTTGTTGCAAAACAAATTGGGCGCGCAGGGTTCGCTGTTCTTTATCCACACCTGCATAAACCAGAGGCAACATCACGTTTTCGATGGCGGTCATGGAAGAAAGCAAATTGAATTGCTGAAAAACAAATCCGATTGTGGAATTGCGAATTTCGGCCAGCTCGTCGTCGGTCAAGTCAAAAACATCTCTCCGATTGAGCAAATAGCGACCCTCTGTCGCTCTGTCCAGGCAGCCGATCAGGTTCATCAAAGTCGATTTTCCAGAGCCTGACGTACCCATGATTGCGACATAGTCGCCGTCCTCAATTGACAGGGTCAACTTCTTGAGCGCGTAGAGCGGCTCTTCACCCATTTCATAAACGCGGCTTATATCTTCGAGCTGGACGACATTTTCTGCCATTACTCAGTCCTCAATGCCACGATCGGATCGAGCAGCGCCGCCTTGCGCGCCGGATATATGCCGAAGAAAAGCCCGATGGCAAGGGAAACGGCAAAGGCCAGAAAAATTGAAAATGGGGTGACGATGCAGGTCCAATTGGCAAAACGGCCGATCCAATCGGAGCCCAGCATGCCCAGTGCGATGCCGAGCAGACCGCCGGTCAGAGATAAAATGATCGCCTCCAGAACAAACTGCCAGAGTATATCTGCGAATTTAGCTCCAATTGCCTTCCTGATCCCGATTTCCCTGGTACGTTCGCTGACCGAGACAAGCATGATATTCATGATGCCGATGCCGCCGACAAGTAGCGAGATGCCGGCTGTGGCTCCGAGCAGGAGAGAGAAAACGCCGGTTATCGACTGCGCAGTTTGCATGATGTCCATTTGCGTTCTGATCTGGAAATCGTCCTGGTCCGGGGATTTGATGCCGTGGCGTAAGCGCAGCAGATTGGTGATTTGAAATTGAGCTTGTAAATCATGCCCATCCTTTGCACGCGCCAGCACCATTTTTACTGCTTGCCCTGTTACAGTGTTCAATCCAAACAGAGTGCTGTAGCCGGTTGTGATCGGAATGAAAATCTGGTCGTCCATGTCCGTCATCTGATTGGCGCCTTTCTTTTCCATGACGCCGATTACCTCGAAGAGTTCTCCGCGTATGAGGATTTGCTTGCCTACCGCCGTTTCATCAGGGAAAAGGTCTTCCTTGACGGTGTCGCCTATTGCGCAAACGCGAGTGCAATCCTTCATGTCGTCAGCGCTGAAAAAGCGCCCGCTTACCGGATGAAAATTACGCACTTCCGGATAGGCAGGCTCAGTGCCTAATACAGTAGTCGAGGTATTGTACTCACCGTGTTGAACTTGATAAGAGCTCTGATATTGAGCTGCTACTTCGTCGACCGATGGGCAGGTTTCTTTAATTGCTTTAGCATCGTCATAAGTGAGAGTGGGAGCAGTTCCCTGTCCTTGGGAGATGCTGGCATTGCTGGCTGCGCCTGGTCGTACATATATAAGGTTGACGCCCAGTGATTGCACTTGTTTTTCTGCTTCTTTCTTTGCGCCTTCACCGATGCCCATCAGTGTAATGACAGAGGCGATGCCGATGACTATGCCCAGCACAGTCAAGCTGCTTCTGAGTTTGTTGCTCAAAATGCCTTGCCAGGCAATTACGACTAGTGCTCTGAAGCCCATATCGAGCTCTTCCAAGTAATTTTGTTAGCGTCCAAATCCACGCGGGATCATGCCGCCTCCACCGCCTCGACCGCCGCCTCTGCCCATGCCGCCCATACCGGGGCCGCCCATGCCGCCGCCTCTGCCCAGGTAGCCTTCTTTCTCAAGGTGTTCCTTGGACAGACCTTTGAATACATAGTCTCCTTCTTTCAATCCAGCCAGAACCACGATGTCTCTATCGACTGCAGCGCCTGTCTTGACCTTCTTGAATTCAGGGTTTCCGTCTTTGTCCGGAATATAGACTCCGGTTTCACCGCGGCGTGATACCACACAAACTGCCGGTATCATGAGAGCATCTTCTTGTTCTCCGACCAGAAATCCGGCGCTGACATTCATGCCTGACAGCAGCTTGTTGTCGGGATCGTCGACAATCTGCGCATGCACTTCAAAAGTGGTGACGTTCATCGTCACGATTGCTGCCGGTGCAATTTGTGTCACTTTGCCGTGAAAAGTTTGATCCGGAAATGACGTTGCTACTATCTCAACATCCTGTCCTATGCGGATTTTAGGCACATTTGCTTCGGAAACCTGTGCCACCATTTCCAGTCTTCCGGCCAGAGCGACGATAGAACTTGAAGTTGCCGAAGTTGTTGCCGCAGATGTGGTCGGTGTGACAATGGCGCCGGTGTCTGCGTATTTCTGAGTGATAATGACGTCGAAGGGTGCTCTGATGCGCGTGTCGTTGCGCAGGCTCTCCAGGTACTTCAGATTGCCTTTGGTCTGCTCGGATGAGTGGTAGGCGGCAGAGACATCTTCGCTGCGGAATCCGGCCGCCATCAATTTGTATTGCTCTTCAATTGCGTCCTTATCGGCTTCGGCCTGGGCCTTAGAGACTTGTGCCTGTATGAGCTCGCGCTCGGCCGCGTTCAACTGCGATCTGGTCACTTGTGCTGCGGTTTCCGCATCAATACTGGTTTGCTCTGAAATGGCACCGCTTTTGGCCAGGAAGGTCTGTGCTCTGGCAAATTGTTCGTTGCGCTTGAGCTGTGCTTTGAGCGCCTCCATCTGAGCCTGCAGCCTGCTTATGTTGTGTTCTGCATTGCGCACGCCTTCTCTGGCTCGCTGCTGTTGAAAGCGCGCCGCCAGCACTTCTTGCGGGCGGTTGCCGTGCTTGAGCTTATTGCTGTTGTCCACCGATGAGAGCCATGCGCCGCGGGCCGCATCGATCTGTCCGGCCAGATTGCTGTCGTCCATTAAGGCAATGATCTGACCCTTTTTGACGCGGTCTCCCTGTCCTACATAAAGCTCTTTCAAAAGTCCCGTCTGCTTGGGACTGATTTTTACTTCCCTCACCGGTTTGATCAAACCCGTGGCAATGATTTTAATGGTCGCCTTGCCGCGCTTTACGGTGGTTGCGTCCTTCTTCCAATCTTTATTGACGCCCTTGCCCTGCATTATGAAATAAGTAGCTGCTGCTGCCGCGATGACGACGATGGCGGCGATTATCCAGATGCGCTTCTTTGAGCGTTTCTTCTTCAGCCCATCCGGCCTTGCGCCAATGGCAATGTTTGATATTTGACTCGACTCGCGACTTGCCTCGCGTGCTGCTTCTTTGGGATTCAAGAGCTGTTGCAACCAATTCATAGATGTAAACAGTAATGATTTAAATCGACGTGCGCAAGTACGGCATGTTCCTACCTATTTTAGTATTGCAAACTGCCCGTAGAACTAATTTTGGGTGGTCTGGTCGTCGTCAGGGCGCCCACAGAAATCATACCTGTATCCCGGAGAAGCTGCGCCTGGGAAATGTTGTAGGCGATAATCGCCTGCGCCTGAGAGGTCAAAGAGTTGATGTAGTCCCTTTGCGCCTGTATCAATTCCAGGTTGATACCCTGCCCGTAACGCAGGCGCAGGTTAGCCAGCCGCAGCTGTTCGCTAGATGAAAAGACCGCTTCGCCGGCGACGTCGACCTGCTCCGAGGCTGTGAGCATGTTCAAGTACGAGCCGTGTATTTCCTGGAGCACCGTCAACAATTGCTGGTTCGATTGCAGCATTGCTTGTCTGGCCAGTGCCTTTGCAGAGAGCGTTTTTCCGGCATCAACGACACCAAAGCCGTCCAGGTTCCAGCTCAAGTCGAAGCCGCCGCTGAAAGACCTGCCTCCGTTTCCGCTGATGCCGATGCCGCCTCCGCCGCCGCCGGTGGGGATGATCACGGTTGAGCCGGAGAGTCCGCTGTTGTTGTTGCCGGCTCCGCCGTTGCTTGATACCGTACTGTGCGTCTTTGAAGCAAAGAATTGGAAGGTTGGATAAAGTGGCGACGCAGCCACTTGCACCTGCCTTCTGGCGGCAATTCGCAACTCTTCAAACTGTTTCAATTCAGGGCGGCGTTTGGCTGCCACTGCTACTAGTTGATTGATAGCCCATTCCTGGTCCACCAGACGCGCTTCCACTGCGCGCAATTCGTCCGGATAAATATTGGACGAAATATTGGAATTCATCGCCACTGCTAGTTGAATAGCCGAGAGCCTGACGGCAACTTCCTGCTGAAGCAGCGCTTGTTTGTCGAGAGCCAATTGCGTGCGTGACTGATAGATGGCAAAGTTGGTGCCGACGCCTGCTTCTTTGAGTTGCTCGTTGAGCGCTAATTGCGCGCGTGACAGTTCGACTGACTTGACGCGAATTTGCAGAATAACATGATTGAGAATCAACTCGTTGTAGCGGCGGTAGACCTCCAGCAAAGTATCGTTGATTGTGGCTTTATAACTATTTTTCGCTGCTTTTGTTCGATTCAAATTGACCAATGAATTGTAGAAAACCCCACCGCCCTGGAAGACAGGAAATCTGACCGTGGTCGAGTCAGTGTACGTATTGGTGATGGGCGGACGTTGACTGTCTACCTGCTGGTATCGAAAGGTTTGAGTAAAATCCGGCAAAAACTGACCGAGCGAGCTTACGAACAAATATTTCTGCGAGTCATATCCGGCATCCGAGATGCGGATGGGAAGACTGTTGTAGAGCGCATAATTGAGACAGTCTTTGAGTGAGATGATGTCTGTGTAAGTTGCCTCCAGTCTGATGGCGGGCAGCTTCTTTTTTCCAATCGGCAATAGCTGCGACATTGGAATCGGATCGAGTGTCACCTCTCGTGCTTTTTGCAGGTCCGGTCCCACCAATTTCGGATCGGCGCTTTCGCCAGTAAAAGGCGCTCGTGGTGTGGGTGTAGGGTAAAGGTCCTCGAGCGAAGTCCCGGTCGGAGGATTGGTTAGATTTAGTGTTGGAGGCGGCGTGTCGGCTTGAGTCTTTTTAACGCTGTCAGTGGAGACGGCTGAATTGGTCGGACTTGTCGAAGCGCCAGAAACTGTCGCGGAGCTTGCCCGTGTCGGTGAAGCAACTGAATCGCCTGGGTTGCGTGCAGCCACAGGAATGTTGTCGGCTTTTACTTGTATCGGCGTGCCAAGTAGGGCCAGGGTTGCTGCCGTAAGAGTTAGGATTTTCGTCCGGGGTGAGATGCTCATTTTTTCAGATGGGAGCCCAAGACTCTTAACTTCCTGACAAGCTCGATCTTTCTCAGGACCCCACAAGATCGTAGCAGCCAAGCCGAAGTAAAGACATATGCTCGAATATTTCAACCAGCGATGTTTTCAATGAAAGGGCGAGTTGTGGCGATTTACTAAGTCGGAGACGTGCGTAACAGCCTGCGGTTCCGCCTCAAACCTGAGTCTTCGTTAACTTGTAGCTTCTTACTTTCTTGTTGTCGAGAGGCTGTATTGGTTATGATCTCTCCAATGGTATATGTGGCAAGCGATCTTTCAAACCTATAGCGGCGAATCCAAAATGCAGAATAGAGACATTCAAGCAATACTCCAGGGACTGTTCAATTTCTCTGTCCTCAAGAAATTACAGTGGTATCTGATCGTCATAGCCGCTATCTCGTCGATGATTGCGATTTTCGCGTCTGATCTTGCTTCCGGAAAAAAAATTATCGAAGCCAATACCAGTGTGTGTGCCGGGGTCATACTTTCGATGCTCCTCGTTTTTCGCACCAACAGCGCCTATGACCGCTGGTGGGAAGGGCGCCGCGCCTGGGGACAGTTAGTAAATGATTTGCGCAACCTGTCGATCAAGTATTACGAATTCGTTCGACCAAACTTGCAAGAACGTGAGGTCATGGCTGCCTTACTGATTCGCTTCGCGGTTGTCATGAAAGATCACTTGAGACTGCTTGATGCTTCTCACTCAAGAGCGCCCGAGTGCGACAATCCAGTGAGCGAACATCCGATGCTGATTGTCGAAGAGATTTATGCAATTCTCGATCAAAAGCGCCGTGAAGGCCGGCTGAACGACATGATGTTCAATGTCATCGACCCTCATGCGCGCGCCTTGCTTGATGTTTTAGGTTCGTGCGAGCGCATCGCCACGTCGCCCATCACTGAGTCGCACAAGAGCATTATCTTGCACATCATAGTTACCTATCTGCTTCTTGTCTCCTTTTCACTGGCACCTGAATTCGGAATGTGGATGGTTCCTGTTGTCCTTGTTGGTGCTTATATGGTGCTCGGTTTGGAAGTAGTAGCTGAAGAGAAGGAGCATCCTTTCGGTATAGCCGACGAGGACTTGCCGCTGGATAGAATTTGCAACAACATAGAGCGTTCTGTGAACAAACTGCTTTTATGCGACAGTTTGCTGGAGCGTGATATCGAGTGGGGGCACACAGTCAGGGTTTTGAAGAACCATGAGTCAGGGATCGCTCATGGTGAAGTGACGCATTCGGCTTAGGATTAAATAGACTGGAAAAGAAATTGCAAGCAGTAGAAAGACCGAGAAACGCATTTCAAATAGCAATAGACAAAGTTTTTTCTGTCGTCTTTTTGCTTTACTTCATTCTGTCGTCTGCGTTTTTCAATGCAATAACTGCGATTGCTACGCTGCTTACTTTTCCATTCGATAAGCGCAGGCAAATTGTGCACATGATTTCATGCTTTTGGGGCTGGCACTATCTTCCGTTGAATCCATTCTGGCAATTCAAGCTGGAAGGACGCGAACACATCGACCCCGACAAGACATACGTAATCATCGGCAATCACTCGTCTTACTTCGACATTTTGGTTTGCTACTCCTTGTTCAGAAAGTTCAAATTTGTCTCCAAAGAGACGATTTTCAATATTCCATTGATTGGTTGGAATATGTACTTGAATCAGTACGTGAAAATCCGTCGCGGCAATCTGTCATCCATCAAAGAAATGATGGCTACCTGTAAAGATTGGCTCAAGATGGGAGCTTCTGTAATGATGTTTCCGGAAGGAACGCGAACGGAAACTGGAGAAATTTTGCCTTTTCGTGCCGGCGGTTTTAATCTTGCTTTGGAGCTGGACGTACCGGTTGTTCCAATTGTGATATATGGAACCTATGAGGTTTTTCCAAAAAACCGCAATGAATTGCGTACTTTTCAGCCCATCCATGCTCGCATTCTGCCGCCCCTGATGCCGAAAGACTACGAGGGTAAGCCGGGCAAAATGAAAGACGATGCATATAAGATGATGAATGAAACGCTCAATGAATTGCGCGCCAAATATTACATAGGCACCGCATCTGATGCTAGGGAAGCACTTGTCGGCACGAAGAAAGAATAACAAGAATAAATCATCTTCGCTGGCAGTTGCGATAAACACTGGCGATCATGGCTACATCGCTTTGATTGCCAAACTGTCTTCCGAGTTCCATAGACCTTTCGAGCAAAGGAAGTGCCTCTGAAGAGAGATTTTTGTTGTAGAGTGCCGCTCCGCAGTTGTAGTATGCCGTCATCAAGTTTTCAGCGGCGACTTTATAAGAGCGGTCCAGCCGAAGTATCTCATTCAGGATGATGATTGCTGAGGCGCTATCGCCGGCGCTAATACAATTGACGGCTGCTTTCGTCAGCTCATAGCACAGGCAGCGTGTGTCGAGCCCTTTTTGCCTGTAGCCGTCTAGTTTTTGCTTGGCTGAATATACAACCTTCATTGTTATCGAATCCCTCGATGAGAGTTTTACTTCACTCTCAACTGGCTCTACTTCGACAGCCTTTTCGGAAGTGAGGACAGTGCGGTACATGATATCCGAACTTCTCCGGCTGTGTCCGAGTCCCAGCGCGTGCCCGAGCTCGTGCAGGGAAGCCCACTTCATCGCTTTTTGCCCAACATGCTTTTTTTCCACAGTGGTTAAAAGATCGATCGAGGCATGATTGATTCCTTCTCCCGGTACTGTTGTCGGGCTGGTAGAACCAAGTGTATGCGTTGAGGTTGGGGGATTTTGCGCTATCCATTTGACGTCAAAATCGGATTCTTTCTCTTGGTCTACGAATTGAAAACGAACCAAATTGCCCGTCGCTGCCGTCCACTCATCGCAGGCAGACTTGAAGGCATCGACGTAGCGCGGCTCGAAGCCGACGACGCCATCGGCAGGATGAAAATACACCTTAAGTGGCATCCGCTGCTCTTTCCAGGACTCTATAAACTCCATGCCCGCTACGTAATTGTCTGTGGGGCTTGTCAGCAAGCGGTCCGGGGCAGCAGGCGCCCGCGGCGTTTTCTGAGTTGCCGGTGCTGCCGACACGGTCGCAGGGAGCGTTAACAGAGAGGAGATAAAAACAGATAAGCAGAGAAATCGAACTGCCGCATTTCTCATTGCGGTGGCTTGACCGGAGCCGGTGAGCTCCGACCTCAATCTCAGTTTCATATAGGGTTTATTGCATCCTTGAGGGCTACTAAATAGCGGACGGCTCTACGGTAGTCCTTCAAGGGGTGGGTTGCCAATAGGGTTTTCCCTGTTCTGTCGAAACCCGTATCCCAAAGCTGTCATTTAATCTCTGTGCCCAACAACTGTCACAAACATCCGGCAATGTCTATGTGATTGCAAATAATGGCGGGGACCGATGCATGGCAGAAGCGGACCTTACGGATTCTATTGAGCCAGGCGCTCAATGGTCGATTTCGAGCAGGAAGGATGGATACGATAAATTACTGAATGGACCGGACGCGGCAAGGATTGTTTATCTGAGCGAACTCAGCCAACTGGTAGGGCTTTGCGCCTGGTGGGCGTTCAAAACCTGGGGGAAATACAATCCTTCCTACAATTTGACTAAACGGATTGAGAGCTTTGCCCAACATTGCAATTCCGACCGAATACCTCTGACGGTTTTGTATCTGAATGAAGACGGCCTGCCTCTGGGCATGGCATCTCTCAGGGAGAACGATGGCATTCGTCCGGATTTGAGTCCCTGGTTGGGAAGCGTGTATGTAGACACCCTTTCTCGTGGCAAAGGCATCGGCTCGCGCCTGGTCAGGGAAATACAGAACATCGCTCGCCAACTTGGTTATGAGCGAGTATATCTGCTCACCTATGAAGACACTCTTCCTCTCTGGTACTCGCGCCTGGGCTGGAAAGAAATCGGCAAGGACAGCTGTCACGGCAACCCAGTTACGGTGATGCAGATTGATTTATTTGAGTGACGTATCCGCAGTTACTTTTTGAGTGCCGGTTCTTTCTTCATCTGGTCGATGCGTTTTTGCAATTCCTGATGGCTCACTGTTTCTCTGTGTGTGGCTATCCACCAGAAGTTGCCCCATGGATCTTGAACGCCGCCTGAGCGATCGCCGTAAAATTGATCCATCGGTTTGTGCACGCTCGTGGCGCCGTTTTTCAGCGCACGATGGTATGTAACGTCAGTGTCTTCGACGTAGACATAAATTCCTGCCGGCATCGCTTTGAATTCGTCGCATGCTTCGCCGAGCATGATTTTCGAATCGCCGATTCTGATTTCAGCATGCGCGATTTTTCCACCTTCGCGTTTCAGACATTCAGTCGTGGTGCCGAAAAATGTCTTCTCGACGAATTCGATAAATTTGACGGCATCCTTGACGATGAGGTACGGCGTCAAGACATGTTGTCCTTCTGGAATCCACTTCTTTTGCATGAGTGATTTCTCCTTGCTTAGCCTGTTGGCGCGCAGAACGACACTTTCGTCGCCCAAGTAAGGCGCTATTTTAACTCAGCCGGTCAGCCGTAAAACCACATGGCAACATCTGTTTAACGTTAATGCTGGGCGCCTGCGCGGCTTAAGCCGGCTTCCCAGGATTCCGGCTCGTATCTCAGCCTTTGCGCTTCGAGACGATCGGCCGCCGCTTCTTTTTCCTTGCCCAGGCGTTCGTTAACCAGAGCGCGGTGATAGTACGCTGCGCCATCCTCTGGTGCTGCCTTCGTGGCTTTCGTAAGATCATCAGTCGCCAACTTTAATTCACCCAGTTGAAGATAACAAAGTCCGCGTGTATCTAAAGCTGGAACATAGTCAGGGTGCAATGAAAGCGCTTTATTGCAGTCTTCTAAAGCTGTCTGCCAGCTACCTAAAGCGGCGTATGACCAGGCACGATTGTTGTATGCCACAGGAATTTTAGGATCGACCTGAATTGCCTTATTTATTTCCTCAATTGCCAGACCTAAATTGTTCTGTCGATGGTAAATTATGCTGCGCCTGAGGTACGCAGCTGGATTGTCTGGGTCAATCTCCAGCGCACTGTCGGCGTCGTCGAGAGCATCTTTAAATCTTCCTATGGCGGTATAAACCTCTGCGCGCTGAAGAAAAATTTGCGTGCTCTTGTGGCGATCCGCTGCCGCATTTAAGTAGGTGAGCGCTTCTTGATACTTCTTCTCTTTCAGCAGCGGCAAGGCATTTTGAAAGTCGAGCATAGCCAGAAATTGAGGGTTGGTGCGCACGCTGAAATACTCAGCGCTTGTTCCCAGTATGAGCGCTGTCAGTGATACTCCGACAACGGCTGAATCTCTCTTGTTCCATGTTGCTTTCAAGTCTTGCCTGAAAAAGTTGGACAGCAACGCACCGCCAAGAAATCCGCCCAGGTGTGCGGCATTGTCTATGCCCGGAATGAAAGCGCCATATACGCAGCTGATCACGACGGCGATCATGAGCATGACCCTGGCCGGGCGAAGAATTTCTTTTAGACTGAATCCGCTGCCCAAGACGGACTCTTCTACAAAACATCCGAAGAGGCCGAAGAGCGCGCCAGATGCACCTGCGCTTACTTGCAAAGGATTCCAGACCAGGCTGGAAAGAGACCCCGCCACTCCGGAGATCATGTAGAGAGCAAACATGCGCCGGCTGCCCAGCAGGTTTTCCGCATAGGGACCGAGATTGAAGAGAACGTAGAGATTAATGGCCAGATGAAAGACACTTACATGCAAAAATGTATTGCTTATTATTCGCCATGGCTCTCCACCCAGTGTTAGTGGTCCGAAGTTGGCGCTCCAATCGATCAATGTTTGCTCTGTCGGAACAAGAATCGAGCGTGCGGAAGTCAGACAAACCAGCATGATGAAAACAATCATGTTGGCAGCGAAAAGTGCGGCAGTCACAGGCGCCTGCTGCAAAAGAGTTGCAGGCTTCGCGGTACTGTCGGTTTTTTCCGGCGCTGTTTCATCAAACAGTTTAGGAGCCGACGGCCCCTCAGTACTTTCCGGAGCTGGTTGCTCTTCGGTCATTTTCAGTTTTGCCTGTTGCTTGATATCGCAAGATCATAGCTGATTGCATCGGGCCCCGCCTGCCATTCTTTCGTTAATCCACGGAATTTATTGGCCGCAACCAGTTGATGGTGCTACGACCGACTTTTGGTTGTTCATCTCTTGGTTTGTGATTTGAGGGATAATCAGTGCCCATTGAATCGGCTGCTGTAAAACTCGTGAGGTTTTCAAAATGGAATTTAGACAACTTGGACGTTCCGGCCTCAAAGTGCCTGTTTTAAGTTTTGGTACCGGCACCTTCGGTGGTGGCGGGGAGCTTTTTAAGGCCTGGGGCGATACGGACGTCAAAGAAGCGACGCGAATGGTCGATCTCTGTCTTGACGCCGGCGTCAATTTTTTTGACACTGCCGATGTCTATTCACAGGGTGCATCCGAGGAGATCCTCGGCAAGGCGATCAAAGGCAAGCGAGACAAACTTTTGATCTCAACCAAGGCGACTTTTCGCATGGGCGAAGGTCCCAACGATCTCGGCTCGTCGCGTCACCACATAGTCAAAGCTTGCGATGCAAGTCTAAAACGACTGGGCTCGGACTATATCGACTTGTATTTCATGCACGGGTTTGACGCCCTGACGCCCATCGAAGAGGTTTTATCCACGCTCGACACACTGGTCAAGGCGGGCAAGATTCGCTACATCGGCTGCTCCAATTTTTCCGGATGGCATTTGATGAAGTCGCTCGATATATCTGATCGATATGGGTGGACTCGTTATGTTTCCAATCAAGCCTATTATTCATTGATAGGCAGAGAATTCGAATGGGAATTGATGCCTCTGGCGCTCGATCAAAAGGTCGGCACGATGGTCTGGAGCCCGCTCGGCTGGGGACGCCTGACAGGAAAGATTCGCCGCAATGCCCCCTTGCCTGAAGTGAGCCGCCTGCACAAGACTGCCGATTTCGGACCGCCGGTCAATAATGATTATCTTTATGACGTGGTTGACGTGCTCGATGAGATTGCCAAAGAGACGGGAAAAACTATTGCGCAAATTTCTCTCAACTGGTTGCTGCAGAGACCATCTGTTTCAAACGTCGTGATAGGCGCTCGTAATGAAGAGCAACTGAAACAGAATCTGGGTGCAGTCGGTTGGAGCTTGAATGAAGATCAAATGTCTCGACTGGATGCGGTCAGCGAACCGACGCCGGCATATCCGTACTGGCATCAACGTCAATTTGTTGAACGCAATCCGCTTCCGGTTTTTGTTCAACCGTGCGCCAGCCCGCTGGAAGTAAAGAAAAACTGATACCACATATAGTGTCAAAACCGCTCATGCGCCGAAAGCGCCAGCCTGTGGGGTTGTTGCTCGAAACCCGCACTGGGGCATGCTTACGAAATGCTTGACAACGGATGATCACCGTGGTTTAGTTGAAGAATGCAAGTGAGACCTGCGTGGGTCGCTTAACCCTATAGTACCGCCGCCACATCTAAGGATCTCGCGGTGGGTCAAACATCGGTTTCTCATTTGCATAGCGAAAACACTCAATACACAATCACGTATCACTCTCGGAGCTACACGATGATCAAGAGTTTTTCTGCCTTAAAACTTCGACTGGCCGAGGAACGCGGTCCGCCTGCCTGAAGTCTGACTATCTAGAAATAATCAATTCGTAAGAGAGAGCAACAGGATCCAATTGCTCTCTCTGCGTACTTTAATGATTCTGCATTGCAGGCTGTCAAAAAAATTACTATAGTCGGCAGTCGAAGTTGCCGGGGCATTTCAGTTGACAGTACCTGATCTCGAATATGTCGACCGCAATTCGGGCAAAAGATTTTGGTCGAATTGGCTCTCCAATCGTCCGCAAAAGCGCACAGTACTGTCGTTGTGTATCCTACTGGCGATAGTTGCTCTTGGTCTGCTTTTTCGACTTAACGAGCTGGGCACGTATGGACTCTTCGGCGATGAAATCTACAGCATCCTGGTGGCTACCGGCAAGGCCGACCCGGAATTAATTGCTTTCGACTCGATTCGTCCCTTCTACTTTTTTTTGCTCAGACAATGGATGAATTTCGGAGACAGTGAAGAATGGCTGCGGCTGCTTTCCGTAATTTTCGGCACTGCAAACATCTTTCTCACTTACTATCTCGCCACGCTCGTGTCCGGCAGAAAAGTTGCACTGGTGGCGGCGGCACTCATGGCTGTCTCGCCGATGGAAGTGCACTACTGCCAGCTCGTCCGCATGTATACGCTTGGCAGTTTCTTCGCTTTGCTGGGCAGCATCGTTTTCATAAAGGCCTGGCAAACTGGCAAAAAACAATTGATATTTGTCTGGGCGGCAGTTAGAACTTTGATGGTTTGGACGCTTCCCTTGACCGCGGTCTTGCTGGGGTGTGACATTGCACTGGCACTTTGGAAAGAACGCAAAAGCAAGCTGATGCCGACTGCGATCGCTTGTTTTGTTGCCGTGATTGCGCTTTATCTCTGCTTTGCCTGGAAGATGCCGGGCATTACGGCGCACAGTGCCTATGACGAGTGGCGATACAATCTGCCTGTGCCACAAATAGCCGACGCGCTCATGATGTTTGTCAATTTTACAAGTACGGCGCTGCCCATCCAGGAATGCGAAGGACCTTACGAAGGTGGCATGCTGGCTGATTTGTATTCATTTGTTGTTCTCAGTTTAATTGCCACATCCTTTCTTCCTGCCACCAGAGAGCGGTGGCTTATATGGTGCTCTGCCTGGGCGGTGATTCCAATTTTACTGGCACTGGCAGCGTCGCAATTTACCGCTTCATTCGTGATTACGCGCTATTTGATGTTTGCGTCTCCCTTCGCCTTTGTAATTATCGCGGCAGGCTGGGTCGAGCTGTGGAAGCCATTGAAACTTCGCATCATTTCAGTTTTTATAGCCGTCTTGTACGTAGCGATCATGTGGATGAACCTGGCGCATCTTTTCACGCATCCTGTCTCTGAAGATTGGCGTGAAACGTCCCAGTTTATACAGGCGCGTGAAAAGCCCGGCGACAAGGTGATTATCTGGAATTATCATTCGCAGTATCTGTTCAATTACTACTACAGAGGCAACAATAAGGCGTACGATGTCCTTGTTGACCACGTGCTCAACAAGGAAAAGACTAAGCTGGCTGACGTCAAGCTAGATGTGCCCGGTTTGCAAAAAATCTCAGGACGAACCTGGTTTGTTATCAGAGAAGCGCCGCAAAACTGGCTTTTTGCCTGGATGATATACAAAACGTTCAAGCAGCATCTGGAGAACAACTACAAAGTGCTCGAATACAACAAACTCGGACGCACGGATCTGTACCTGGTCACCGACAAATAAAGTAGGGGCGACGCCATGCGTCGCCCGGTATTAACCGCCGGAAATTAAGCGGGCGATGCATGGCATCGCCCCTACAGGGTGTTTAGCGCAAGCATCGCGCCTACAGGGCGTTTAGCGCAAGCATCGCCCCGGCGTTATTTTTTAACCGGTGACTTAACGGGCGCCTTTGCTGGTGTCACTGTCTTTGGTGGCACCTTCGCCGACGTTGTCGTCGATTTTCCGGGTCCGCCGGCTACTGATTTGCTTGCTTGCACAGCGGTAGCCTGTGCCTTCGGCTGATCTTCTTCCAGTCCTTGTCGCGGAGCCAGTGGCGGGACGCCCAGTATCAGGTCATCGCCGACCCATTTGCTCTTCAGCAAAGGTGTTTGCAATTCTCCTCTGTCTCTGAGCACTTCTTCCTGCACTTTTTCTTGCATGTGCTTGAAGGCGTCTCCGAGTTTATTCATGCCTCCGTTTTGTCTCAAGCCTTCGAGCAAATAGTGCGTAAACACTCCATTTTGATAACGCTTGGACTCCCACGAAGTTTGCGTCGGCTCACTCGAGCAAATGACCAATTGACCGCTTCCTTGCGCCAGTTCATCAGCGCTGAAATTGGCTATGCGGAACAAACCTTTACCGGCTGTATTTGCCGCGCCCGAGTGGCAGGCATCCATCATCAATACGATGCGGTCGGAGTGAACGCGCTCTTTGATCATTTTGACCAGGTCTTGCATGGGTACGCCGGTCGCATACAGCCTGTTCTTGTCAGTGTTGTGAGCGACCAGGTAGTTGACGCCGTTTAAGTCGACTTTGGATGGACTGCCGTGGCTTGATATGTAGATTAAGACCAGATCGTCAGGGTTGGCAACGCGCGGCAACCATCTGTCGCCGACTGTGTCGAGAATGTTTTCTCGAGTCGCTTGTTCGTCTGTTAAAAGGCGAACATGGTCGGGTGCAAATTTGGCTTCTTTCAGAAGGTATTCTCTGAAGTCCTGTGCGTCTTTTGCCGCGTACTTCAGGTTGATTGAAGAATCGGCAAATTTGCTAACACCGATGAGCAGTGCCCATTTGTCTTTGATTGGACGATTGACGCGGGTCTTGTCCATGCTGTCACCAGCGATGGTGCGGGCGCTGGCTTTGACGCTTTCAAGGCTGCCGGCGATGTCTTTGGCACCTTCGACATGCAATTTGATTCTTGTCAAAGAGTCGGTGCCCAGAGGCAACGCCGCGATTATTTCGTGGTCTTTGCCGAGGGTTTTTTCGCGAATTGCTTGTGCTTGTTTTTTGAACAGCTCAGCCGAGTCGTTTTGACCTTGCTTCTGGGATGCGGTGGCGAGACCATCGAGAATTTTTGCTACGTAAGGGTGATCTTCACCGAGAGCCTTGCTGTCTATGGCCAGGGCTTTTTGCAATAACGCAGCGGCCTCCTGGGGTTTGTTGATTTGCAAATAGGCACAAGCCAGGTTTGTCTCAACTTCGGCAACTTCAGGCGAAGGAGGGGGAGCCTGGCCTTTTTCCAGTCCCATTTGTTGGTTGAGAAGCATGATCGCCAGCGCCCGTTTGAGTGGGCCTTCTGCGGATTCGCCATTCTCTTGCAGGTAGAAGTTCTTGCCTAGATTGCTCAAAACTTCGGCCAGGGCCTTGTTCGAGCTATTGGCTGCGTTGTCCAGAATGCTGAGCGCCTTCTGGAAGAATTGTTCGGCCTGAGGATAGAGAGTTTGCTGTTGCTTGAGCATGCCCAGGCAATTGTCGACTTCAGCTACTTCAGGTGACTTTGGTCCAGCCACCTTTTCGCGCAAGGCCAGAGAGCGGCTGAATAGAGGTTCTGCTTTTTCGTACCAGCTCAAGTCCAAATATGTTTTGCCCAGGCTGGTCATGCTACGTGACAGTCTGGGATCTGCTTCGCCGAATGCTTCGGCTTCGGTGACTGCTTGACCGAGCATTTCTTCCGCTTCGATGAAATCACCACTGTCGAAGGCGCGCTCGCCGACATTTACATAGGTGTCCCATGGCGTGTCTGTCGGAAGCGAGGCAACCTTTTTCAATTTAGGATCTGTCGAACGCTTCAATGTCAGGTCTACTGCGTCAAAAATCGATTTGCAACGATCTTCAATTGCTTTCTTTTGCTTGTCCGCGACAATCAAGTTGCCTTTTGGATCAAGTGAGTAACCGCCGCCAAGTTGAGACAGGAGCGATGGATTTCTCTTTACCTGTTCGGACACAGCATTGGTCAAGTCGGCCTGAATTGTCTCCGGCGTCACCTGGTGCTCCGGCGCTCCGGATTTGAGACCGAGCAGTCTCCACACTGCCAACTGCGCGATTTGCTCTTTGGGTTCTTTTCCCATTTTGGGAAGATGCGCATAACCACCGGATTTATCGATTTCTTTGGAAGCGGCCATAATGCCTGACAGTTGTTTCCAAATGGCCGGATCATCATAGTTGCCGGCAGCAAATTCCACTCCGTCTGCAGGCGGCGGCGGAACGGTTTTGACGGAAGCGCATACCGTCGGGATCTCCATGATTGCAGTCTGTCCGACTGCGACTGTCATGAATACATCGGCGATGACCATCATGTTTTGAACGCCGCTTACATTCGGCTTCAAAATTTCATTGGCGGGAATGACGATTTTCAGGGGCGTGTTGGTTTTATTGGTCAACTGCAAACGAACCGACGATGTCGTCACGCCGTCGCCTTTGACTTTCATGGATACTTTGCCCGCCTTGAGAGCCTGGCGAAGAGTAGAAACTTGACTTGATATCGATGTCGTTGGTGCCACTACAGGCGGTGTGGTGATCGGTATTCCGAGTTGTGCGACAGCTTGGGGGTGGGCATCCAGTCCCGCGGAAGGAGGACTCGCCAAGGTGGCTATCGGAAAGGACATCGAGAGTGCCAGAGTCGCCATAAATGTAGCTGCCGCTGCGGGCCTTTTCATTCTTTTATTGGTCATTTTTAAATCCGCCTGGATCTACCCTGTTCTTAAATCAATCTGGATCATAAAGATCATCCAGCCAGTTGGTTGGCTGACTGGTTGTCATTCCACCCGAGGGACTTTTTCACGAAGCCGAACCGGTGGCTGGCGCTTGACTAGCCTTGCTAATGGAAAGTGGCGAGGACCGACTTCGTGGGCATCTGCCAGAAATGCTTGTTGCGGGTCGCCTGCTCCACTGCAGTCGACCCCTGATGCTTATGGTGAGTAGTAAAGCATCTACAGTGCCGGCCGCATATTTAAGGGTTATCTCACAGATTAAGCTTTTTTGCTAATGGGAACACTTGAAAAGCTTTGTTATCCGTTACTTGAAAGCTACCCGAAAAAAACGAATTTTTGGGGTGTGTAAAATCTTCTGTTAATCTGCATGTCAAGCAGGGCGTTGCGTTTGACTGTTTCACTACTGTCCTCAATAATTGGATAGATTTTGGAGTCCCTCTTGTTAGCTGTTGCCAAGTCTGGAGTAAACCAGTGAGATTTCTAGCACTGTTCTTAAGCGTAGTATTCGCTTTTCAAATGACCATCCTTCCGCATGCTGCGTATGCTGATGTGAGCTATGACGCTGCCGCGGGTCCCAAAGGCGAAGCGCCCGTCAATAAAGTCGGTTCCTTGCTTTTGGCCGGCGGACTGGCTGTAATGGCCGGCACCGCAATCACGATCGCGACCGCTTCGAGCAGCGGTAACGTCACTCAATTGAGTGGAAACACTTTTAAGACAACATGCTCTGGCAACACTGTTCGCGGTCAAGCTTACTTTGACAATGGACCGAAGCTTCAGAGCATTGATGCCCAGAGCAACTCGGACTACGTTGAGCTGACAGATGGCAGCCGTGTCAACGGACCGGTCTCGAATGTCACCAACGAAGGACTCAGGTGCGGCGGCAAAGAGATATCGATGGGCTCAATTGCATCGATTCACTCGGCTCGCGTATACAACTTCACTTGCACCACGGGCGCAAATCCGAAGATGAGCTTCACCCCCACTGCAGGAAAGGCTGTAGCCGTAAAGCCCCCCAAAACTTCGTCTTCCGGCGAACACAGCACTGCAACAAAAGTGATTGTGACCGGACTGATTCTGGCCGGAGTTGCTTGCGCTATCGCAATTCCAGTTGCAATCGCCTGCAGCGGCGGCGGACGTAAAAATAACGGACAGCAAGATTTGGCGAATGCAATCCTTGTCCAGCAATTGACCTCGAAGAGATCTAGTCCGAGTACGTCGAGCAGCGGGCCATAATTCCTGCACTGAATACGGAATCATCTAAGACCGGCAGTAATGCCGGTCTTTTAATTAGAATCGGCAGTAATGCCGGTCTTTTAATTAGAATCGGCAGTAATGCCGGTCTTTTGTTTGACGGCAAACAATGGACAGCGGCGCCTTACTTATTAATAGGTTGATCGATCTGGTGCTTAAAAACTTTCAGCAAGAAATAGAATGATGGAAAGAGCAGGACTGCCCCGGAAGCAATCGCCGCTATCAACAAAGTTTGGGTCGATGCTGCGCCCTGCGCGTTGTTTATGGTCAGGTCAGGTCGAATCAAAAATGGATACTGGGCGAGCCCCCAACCCCATAAGATGAGCGTCACTTGTCCGGCAGCAAACAATCGAGCGGAAGGGAACTTGCGTTTGAGCAAAGCGACCGATGACGAGATGGCGCAAATAGCAGTGGCTGCCTGCAGAATGAGACTCCAGGAGCTGTGTGCGAGCGAAACTCTGAGTTCATGAGCGGAGTTTTCCGCCAGCATGAAGACCAGAAGGGCAAGCAGCGCACAAGCGACTTGTGCAAGCAGCGCGCGCCTCTGAAAGTCGGTTTTCAACTCTTCTGACGGTGCGTAGACGGTTGCATAGACTGCTGCCAGGAAGGAAAAGAGAACCAGCGCAAAACCGCCGACTGCCAGGCAGAATATGTTGCACCATGGATCTAGGTACACCTGCGCGAAAGACTTGCCGGCAATATCAGATGAAATGGCGCCCTTGGAGACTGCTCCAACGACGATACCCAGAAGCACCGGAGTGATCAGACTGGCGACTGCAAAGATGCGTCCCCAGCGCCTTTGCACCTGATCTTTCGTGCTGTCGTACTTGCGGAATGTAAATGCGGTA
>JBGAVL010000068.1:0-22732 GCA_044228145.1 Obscuribacteraceae bacterium (SeqCode) | reverse complement strand
GCCTCCACCGCCGCCGGTTCCGCCGGAATAAAGCGAAAGCGTGCTCAGGCTAGCGACACTTTTCTTGATGGGAGTCCTGATTTGTATCGGGACTTTCGTCAGTGTCTTGAGCGTCGCCAGTCTTGAGCCGCGCCAGGACAGGCTCGAGATGTTGAAGTCCCGATTACAAAATCTCAAGACAGGACCACAAACAAGTCAAATCAAGGAGCAGATTGCCGATGTTTCCTGGCAATTGAACGACCTGTCAGCTTGCGAAAATATCTGGTACGAAAAATGGAAAGACCTGGGAATACATTGGAAAACGGCTCAGGAAGAAGAGTTTCACAACGTAGCAGAACACCTAGCCTCGGCTTATACCGATCACGGTCATTTCGATCAGGCGCTGCAAGTTTATGACATGGCGATCGATTATGACAAAAAACTCTATGGAGAAAAAAGCAAGGAAGTGGCGCGCGACCTCAATAACCGGGCACTTTGTCGCTATCTCAAAGGAACTACCATTGCCACCAATAACGAGAGAAAACAATTTTTCGAAAATGCGATCAAAGATTGTCGCGACTCAAATGCTCTGTGGACGGATTTGAAACTAGAGCAATCCGAATTCAACAAGCAAAACAATCAGAGAATTGAAAAACTAATTGAACGCGATCTGAGTAAACAGGCAAATTAGCGCATATTGCCAAAACAGCTAGGTTTGCACTGGCAAGTTAGAAGAGATGAATTAGCACACATTGCCAAATTCAGCATAGCAAGCGCGTCTTCACCGCATCTTCATCGGGTCAATTGGAGTGCGTTTCTGCTGAGATCGACAGAAATTTTGAAAAGATTGTCGGCCATGGAAAGATGATCGTAATTGTAGTTTTTGCAAAACTGTCTGGTCTCCTCCAAACCATCGACAGCTTGTGCAATTGCATGTCGCATCATTCGTACAGCCGGTTCGAGAGAGGACGGTTCCTTTTCCGAGGAAAGTCCATCGGAAGCCTTTCTTAGCGCGCCTTCGAGGCTGTCGAGATAAGCTTCGAAATCTGCGACCAGAGCATCGTCAAAAATATCTTCAGACAACTTCTTCAATTCATTTTGATACTTGCCCAACACTTTCACCATGTTCGAGCGAGACGGATGAAAAATACGCTTGAGATAGCTCTCGCGCGACTCCTGTGTATCGCTTTTGTCAAACTTCATTTTCGGACTGCGTCTTTGTCCGTTGGCACCGATACTGACGTCATATTCGGCGCGCCGACGCGTGTCTTTGAGCGTTTCATAGGCTGCGTTCAGCCGTTTCATCTGCAATGTGGCTGCTGTGCGTTTGCCCTGATCTTGATAATCAAGATCGGGGTGACAACTCTTCGCAAGGTTGCGATAAGCCTCCTTTATCTCCTTTTGAGAGACAGAGGTCTCCAGTCCCAGCAATTCGTAATGAGTGGGCTTCTGCTTAGCCATCTTCTTTATATACGGCTTCCCTAACTCAGCCATGCGCAACGCCTGTATTACACCCAATTATGCCCCAAATATTTTCGCTCATTATCAATGACGCAAAATCAGCAAACTGAAACTCGCTTTGGCACTATAATTTCTCTCTATGCTCTGTCCGTTTTGCAATGCAAAAGATAGTCGAGTTCTTGAATCCCGCGTGGCGGGAGAGAATTCGGTTCGCCGCCGCCGCCAGTGCGAGAGTTGTAATCGTCGCTTTACGACCTACGAGCGGGTGGAAGTGATGCAACTTTTGGTGATAAAACGCTCCGGCAGCCGCGAGCCGTACACAAGAGAAAAACTTAGAGCCGGGGTTTCCAGAGCGTGCTCAAAGACGACGATTACGGCAGAACAAATAGATGACCTGGTTGATTCTGTAGAAAACGAGTTGGCTGCAGACGGCAAACGAGAAGTCACGGCTACTGACCTGGGCGAAATTGCTCTTGCCAAACTGCGCAATCTCGATCAGGTGGCTTACGTGCGTTTTGCCTCGGTTTACCGGCAGTTCCGCTCTATTGAAGATTTTGTCGCCGAACTCCATACGCTTACCGAGCAGGGCGATTCCGGTTCTTCAGCGGGTGAATCAGAACGCCGAACTGCCACCATATCCAGTACCACCGACAGCAAACCCGGACCGCGAAGCTGAGAAGCAGCTTAATAAACTACGTCTCATAGATCATGTCAATTGCTCAACAAACATGAACATCCGGTACTCTGCAGGGGTTCAACTGGTAATATTTCATATCCACGCGTAGATTCGTGTACTTAGTGCCCTCTGCCGCTTTGTCTGCAGGCAAGAAAAGAGTCTTTTTGTCATGAACCAAATTATCCAAGAAATTGAAGCGCCGCTCATCAAGAGCAATACCCCGCAAATGAATATCGGCGACACCGTCAAGGTCTTCGTCAAAATCGTTGAAGGTACCAAAGAGCGCATCCAGGGCTACGAAGGCGTAATCATCAAACGCCGTGGCTCCGGAGTAGGCGAGACGATTACCGTTCGCCGCGTATTCCAGGGCATCGGCATCGAGCGTGTCTTCCTGATCAATTCTCCCCGCGTTGAAAAAATCACAGTCCAGCGCCGCGGTCACGTCAGACGCGCCAAGCTCTACTACTTGAGAAAACGCACTGGTAAAGCCACCAGAATCAAAGAAAAGCTCACTGGTAAGAAAGAGAGAGACCTCGCCGCCGCCACCGCATCGGTCGAAAAGTCCGCCCCGGCAAAGGCTGAACAGGCTGCACCCGCCGCTACTGACAGTGCTGCCGAAACCAGCGCTGAAGCCTAAGGACAGTCAAACTGCCCATGCCGAAAGGCAGCAAATCTTTTAAGCCGCCTCGTCTTACGGCCTTTCAACTGCTTCAACAACAATTGAAGTGGGTCGATATCATCTTTGAAGTTTTGGACGCGAGGGCGCCTTTTTCCAGCAGGCACCCCCGCCACAGCGAAATTTTTGGAAATAAGCCACGGCTTATTTTTCTTACTAAGGACGACCTGGCGGATCCCAAGCTCAGCCGCGAATGGGCCAAAAAACTTTCCTCGGGCAGCGAGAAAGCGATAGTGCTTTGCCTGAAAGATCGCCGCCGCCAGCCGGAAGTTGTCAATATAGCGCTTGAGCTTGCCCAGGACAAACTCAAGCAAATTGAGGCAAAAGGGCTATTGCCTCGCCCGGTACGAATTTGTGTCGTCGGGATGCCCAACACCGGTAAATCGAGCCTGATCAATTGGCTAATTGGAAAAAAACAAGTCAAGGTTGCCGACCGCCCGGGAGTCACCCGCGGACCTCAGTGGATCAGGGTTCATCCAAAACTAGAACTGCTCGACACCCCCGGGATCTTGCCGCCGCAAATATCAAACCGGAATATCGGAGAAAAACTCGGCATCTTCAATCTCGCCCCAGCGGGCGCATACGCCCCCGAAGAGTTGGCGGATAGGGCGATCGCAGAACTTCAAAAGCGTTATCCAGGAATGCTTGAGCGCTACCTGCCGGAAATGGCAGAAGCAGTAGAAGAGCCTAAGCCTGTTGAAGTATTGAAGGACGCTGCCTCAGATGATGACGAAGAAGGCGAGCTTAATTGGCAAACTGAACGAGACCGAACAATCTTCATCCAGTCAAAACGCAACCGCAAGTCCGGTGTGGATTCAGACGTAGACTCTGAGATCATCGAAAATACGAGCAGCAAGGACGATGGAGAAAACGATGCGAGTCGGCACCTGTCTGCCGATTTGCTCGAATCGACAGCAAGCAAGAAAACGACCACTGACGCCCAATTCAATGAAAAAATCAATCTTCAGCTGATTGCCGAGCGCAAACGCTACGTCACTACAAAAGGCAGGCCCGACACGGCCAGGGCCGCTGCCGTATTAATCGGCGATTTGCGCAATGGAAAGCTGGGACGCATTACTTTCGACAGCGTCGACGGAAAGTAGGCCCACAAAGGCTTTTGGCGATAAGCCCATCGCCCGGAGTCCACTTTTCAACTTCACATATACGATGGAGATCTAGAAGTTAAAGCGTTAACGCTTTAACTTCTAGACCATTACCACTTGGCAGGAAATTTCCAGTTTTTCAGCTTTTACGCTTCTCACAACTCCCGTCCAAGCGCTCTTGAGATGGTAACTTAAGCATGGTTCAATGAGACCGGATGCCATTACTACGTCCTGCCTGCGAATCGCTAAGTTCGAAGATTGCAACACGGAAGTCGCGCACCATTGGTAGTGGCAGATGCCTGAGAAAAAAGAAACTATTCATACAAAGAAAAATCCGAAAGCGCAAGCAAAGTATCTTGAGTGCGGAACACGTCTCAAGCGCATGCTCAAATTCGACGTGCGCATGCGTGGCACAAAAGCAATCTTGATCGGCACGGATGAAGTCGGTCGCGGATGCTTGGCTGGGCCCGTTGTTGCAGCAGCGGTAATACTGCCGCCCATCAGAACAGGCTCCAAGTTGAGCCAAGCACTGGAAGATCTAAACGACAGCAAACAACTTTCAAGCCAAAAGCGTGAGCGCCTTGCAGAAACCATTCATCAACACGCTCGCTGCGCCATTGCCGAAGCAACAGTGGAAGAAATAGAGACAATCAATATACTCAAAGCCAGTCTCCTGGCAATGTCACGCGCGGTGAATAAACTGCTTGATGTACACGAAAACCCGACGGCAAATTTTTTGGTTGCAATCGACGGCAATAAGAAAATCTCGAACATGCAAATCGAGCAGGTCACGGTTATCGACGGCGATTCACATTCTGCTTCAATTGCTGCCGCCTCCGTCATTGCAAAGGTTTACAGAGACCGCATGATGAGAGAGTTGGCAACGCAATTCCCGCAGTATCTATGGGAGAGTAACAAAGGTTATGCTTCGGCTGCGCATCGCAATGCCATTCAAGAACACGGTCCAACTAGCTGGCACCGCAAAACATTTCTGGACCGAGTGTTAAACGAGCAGCTGACTCTCCAATTTGATTGATCAGTGGTCTGACCAATCTAGACTTTGAGCGAGCGTGAGTTTGACCGATCCAGAGTTTGATTGATTTAGCGTTTGATTGCTCCATTGCTAAAAAACAGGAGCCGGAAAATCCTTGCTCCTGCTTTTTAAATCTCGCAACCGGCAGCCCGGCCTTTTTATTGTTTGTGGCCGAGAATGGCTGGCAATCCAGCGTTGACCGCAGCAGTGGTTTTCTTTTCTGTTTGCGTTCCACCGTCTAGAATTTGAGTCTGCGACAATTGCGCAGTCAGGTAGTCCAGACCGACAGCCGTGATCATAAACGCGCGTTCACCCGTTTCAATCATATCCTTTTCGCGCAAATACCAGAGTGCAAATTCGACTTCTGTTACGTCGTCAATTTGCAGCACGTCCATTAGCATTTTGCCTGAGCAGCCGCCGCTGGCTGGTTTCTTCCGGCGTTGAGCCAGAAGGACTTGCAAGACTGCCACTCTCAATTCGACTTCGTTCCAAGTCAAACTCGTACGTTCGAATTTCGGCATGCTTTCCCGTCCAAACGACGGTGCTCCGCCTGCTTGTTTCAACGCCGGCTTAGATGCATCTTGAACAGCCAGTGTCATGTCATAAGCCTGACGTCTGGTGTCATCCGAGAGAGTTTTCCAGGCTTCGGTGATGATTCTGAATTTTTCGGCGTCTCCGGTTTCACTGTTGTCCGGGTGAAACATCGCCGCCAGATACCTGTATGCATAACGAATAATCGTCGAGTGTGCGTTGCGATCGACCTGGAGAAGTTCGTACAACGAAAGTTCTTTAGCTTGAGCTGTGGCAGTGCCTGCCCCTCCCGGTTGTCCACCAGGTTGCCCTCCGCCTCCACCAGGCGCCTGTCCACCGCCTCCGGGAGGAGGCATTCCAGGTCTGGGAGGAGGGGGTGGCGGTTGCCAGTTCGGTGGGACTTGCCAGTTCATCTTTGCATTCCTCATAGTAATTAGCGGTGGGCAATGATGGAATTTCGGAAACCGAATCGCCTCTGATATGCCTTGCGCCGCAGGAGACTGTTGACTCTACTGAATCTATTGGACCTAATGAATCTATTGATCTTTCAAAAGCGAGTTCGCTATCACCAAACGTTGGATTTCAGAAGTTCCTTCGTAGATTTCCGTGATTTTTGCATCGCGCATATAACGTTCTGCCGGGTAATCAGTGACATACCCATATCCACCGAAAATCTGCACACACTTGACGGTTGAGCGCATCGCCACTTCCGACGAGTACAGCTTCGCATGCGCTGCCGCCCGCGTAAATTTCTCCCCGCGGTCCTGGGCAAGAGACGCATGATAGGTCAAAAGCCGCGCCGCATCGATTTCCGTCTGCATCTCAGAAAACATAAAGCGGATCGCTTGCAAATTATTGATGGTCTTGCCGAATGCTTCGCGCTCCTTGGCGTAGCGATATGCGTGGTCCCATGCGCCCTGGGCTATTCCGACCGCCTGAGAAGCGATGCCGATTCGGCCACCATCAAGCGTCATCATTGCAACTTTGAAGCCTTCGCCTACCTTGCCCAGCATGTTTTCAACCGGCACGGGCGTGTTATCGAACATGATCTGGCAAGTGGATGAGCCCTTAATGCCAAGTTTGTCCTCGAGCTTACCAAATGTAAAGCCGGGTGAATCCTTCTCGACAACCAGCGCAACCAGCCCTTTATGCCGCAAAGAACGGTCTGTCTGGGCGATTACCAGGTAATAATCGGCTTCAATGCCGTTTGTAATCCAGTTTTTCGAACCATTGAGAATAAATTGGTCACCTTTTAGCTCGGCCATGCAGGTGGCGGCGGCTGAGTCAGAGCCGGTTCCGGGCTCAGACAGGCAAAATGCTCCCATCTTCTCGCCCCGGCACATCGGAGGCAAGAAGCGCTTCCTTTGCTCCTCGCTGCCCATGAGGTAGATGGGCGATGCACAGAGAGAAACGTGGGCAGAATACATAACTGAAGTCGTGGCGCAGTGTTTGGCCATTTCTTCTACGACTATCGCGTATGAAACATGGTCCAGTCCGGCGCCGCCGTATTCCTCGGGAAACGGCAGTCCGCAGAATTCCGATTGCGCGAGCAATTCCCAGTTGTCTCTTGGAAATCTATGATTTTTGTCGATTTCGGCGGCTCGGGGAGCAAACTCTTTTTGAGCAATCTCCGCGATCGTCTCTTGAATTAACAATTGATCTTCAGTCAATCTGAAGCTCAGGGGCAGTTCTTTCGAAGTTGTTGCAGTCAACATTCACACTCACCGTGATTGGCGTCCGGGCCGCCAAGGTATCCACAACATAATTGGAACCCTCAAAGCCGGTCACAGCCCGGCTTCAATCGGAATCCGACCGATGATCATAGCACTATGGCGGCGTTTCGTGAGGCATACGATAATGACTGTGTGAGAATGTCCATACAAACGAAACCCGGTAAAATTCAGCGAATGTTGCTCGGTAACTAGCCAATAGGAAGTCGAAAATGGCGATAGCTAAGGTTGTCCTTGTAGAAGATGAGAAGAACCCCTCCAAAGAGTTTCGCGCTCAGCTGAAAAAAGAGGGATTTGAAGTAACGGCGTGCGTCGGCGGATTCGACGCTCTTGACGAGCTTGGCTCACAAGGGGCGGACATAGTCGTAGCATCGACCAGCCTCACCGACTTGAGCGGCTATCAGCTTTCCTGTCTGATCAAATCAAACGACCGAACCAGCAAACTGCCGGTCATGCTTCTTGCCAAGGGAGATCCTTCCGACCAGGACGCCTTCTGGAAAGTGGCGGCGCTGCCTGATGCAGTCGTCGATTCCGAGACCCTCAATCAAGACCTGAAGTCGGTCTGCACGCAAATCAAAGGGCTGGTCAGCAAGGCGCAAGATACCGGCTGGCAGCCGAACATGGTAAAAAACCTATTGGTTCCATCGCGCTCCTTTTCCAGCGAAAACGTGATCAATAGCTATGCAGGTCTACTCGATGACCTGCTCATCGAGAGGCTGGTGTCACGCGTAACCAGAACCATGGCGGAAGTAATCGACCCGCGCAAAAAATTTGTAGACGCTTATTTCAGCTTGATCAGCCAGCTTTTCGCACCCGATCTTCTCGGACTGGTGGTAGCCAGCGCTGACGGACCGTGGGCGGCTTTCCATCTGGAGCCGGACATCAGCCAGGAAGCATACGAGCAGCTGGTGGAAAAACTGACCAAGGATCTCGAGATCGTTGGAGACCTCAACCTGGATGTACGCGGAGAATTACCCAGGGCTGAGGGCGGCAAATCGCTGGAAGATATTGAGATTTTGCCAATCTCTGCAGACAAGTCCGGAAAAGCGGCTCTGGTTTTTGCATCGACTGAAAAAAACTCGTTCAACGCCACTTCCAAAGCATTCATGGGCCAGCTGCAATTGCAAATGGCGCCTGTTGTTCAACTCTTGGTGGCCAAACACGAGATCGAAGTCTTGCACGAACGCGAGGCTTTCAGAGCGGCGATCGATCCATTGACCGGTCTCTACAATTTGGAATTTCTGGTCGGCTTCCTCCAGCAGCAACTTTTGTTCTCATTCAGGCAGAGGCTGGCAGTTGGCATGGCGATTATCGATATCGATAATTTCGCAAAAATCAACGATGAGTTCGGCTTCGAAATTGGCGATGTTGTGCTTACGACAATCGCCAATCGTCTTTTGAACATCACTCGCTCAAGCGATTTAATCGCTCGTTATGGTGGCGACGAATTCGCTGTCGTGCTTCCCAATACAGATATCGCCGGAGCCAAGATCCTCGGAGAAAAAGTGCGCTCAGAAGTCGAACGCATCAGCTTTGTAAAAGGTCAGGGCACGCGCGGTCCCAAAGTAACGGTCAGCGTCGGCTGCTCGTTCTTCAATATGGAAGACCTCAATCCCGAGACCATATTGCGAGACGCCAAACTGGCGCTGCAGCAAGCCAAAGAAGGCGGACGCAACCAGGTAGCCGCCCAAGTGTAGGGTCTGGAGCGCCGGCATCTTGCCGGCTTCGACAGAAGACCGTCCTGTTTCGTTACCGCCAGAGTGGCGGTGCTTCCAGATGTTTCTGTCGTCACTAAGTGAACGGCATTGATGCCGTGCGGCGCCTTTACTGATTTAATGTCGCACCTGTGGAATTCAACAGTTTTCGCGTCAATCGATGACGCTATTATTTATGCATTGGAAGACAGGACCCGTGACACTGCAGATGGTGAGGGGTTTGAGAGGGGTGCTTGGTCCCCACACTGCATGTAGTGTCACATTACTATCACTCATTTGCAGCGGCGACGCAATAAGTTCGCCGCTTCTTTATAGCAACGTCATGCCGCAATGCGCCGCCCGCATCTTCACTGCAAGATGACCTAAGTAGCCGTCTGACGCGTGGGAACCATTTCGTCATACATTCGATCGATTGCCGCCACTATTACTTCAGGCTCGGCACCGCCGGCAATATGGGCAACAGCCATTGAAGCACCGGCAGCTACTCCTTCTTTTACATTCCCGTCTTCATAACTGCGCAGGCCTTCGTGCCTGGACAAGTAAAAATTTGGACAAGCGCATGCAAAGGGAGCACCAATTCTTCGACTCAGTTCGCCAACATCGGACGTCCTGTCGTCAACTACCCACTTCGTGGTCACTACGGAGATGCGCCTGCGCTCAGTACGATCCAGGGCTTTCATGTCGCTTTTCAGTATCGCTTGTGACAGAGCATAAACAGCCAGCATCTGCGAACCGCCTCCAAGAATGACAGGCACCCTCGTAGACGCTGCAAGTGCCACACCGGCAACAAACGGCTGCATAGGATCACCAACCGCCGCAACGGCTTTGAGTGGACGCTCCTGCACATCCTTTTGTGTAAGAGCTGCCGCCTTCAGTCCATCTGAAATCAGGCGGCTTTTCAAATCATGATTGGCCTGCTGCAAGCTGCTCGAAACCAAACCTCCCGCGCTTATGCCCAGCGCGGTTAGAACCCCCAGAGCGGTGGTCGTTCCCGCAGGCACGCACTCGCCGAGAATTATATACTCGACTCCCTCTGAGACTTCCGCTCCAATTTCCAGGCCCGAATAAAACAATTCGCGAACATCTTCATAGTTCTGCGCGCAGCCAGTAGATACGCAACGAGCGCTGCCCTTGCCGACTCGCTTCATCTCAGTGATTTCCGGTGGTTTGAAAGTCCCACAATCAACGACAGTTATTGCAAAACCAGCCAACTCGATGCAGGCTCTGGTAATCACCACAGGCGACACCACACCAGTTGGCGATACCGGCAAAGCGGCTCCACCTGAAGGATGTCCAGTCACCAGAGCTTCCGCATCAATAGAAGGCGTAAAACGCCGCAATTCAGGCGAAGCACCGGCCGCCGAAATTCCTTCAATATCGCTGCTCCCACTTGAAGCTACGCATAGAAAAAATGCTCCCTTACCTTTTCGGCCGTCCAGTGCGTCAAGCAACTCGGCAATTTCACCGTCGCCTGAATTGACTATTCTGACAAAATCCGCACCCACAAAAGTATTCCTCTACGATTCCACGTTCGACTGTGTTGTTTCAGGTTGACCAACATCGATCGTCGTTTGAGCAGTTTCACTTTCACCCTCACAGATCGTCGCCTGCACACTTTCGGTTCTCACCGCCGCGCTCTCAGTCTGAGCAGTTTCAGTTTGCCCCACGCCAGTCGTCTCCTGACTTGCTTTTACAATCATCTCTCCCGCCAGCAAGTAATTTCTCAGCTGCGGACGCAAGATATCGCAAATCGGCGTGAAACTCAGCGGGTACAAAAGGATGCCGATCAGGCTCGACCACACATGCGACAAAATTCTGGCATTGGGATCATACTGCCCCACAACTTTGTCCACGGTCAACATTTGCATCAGATCACTCGGCGCTCCCACAGCAATACTCAATGCCGCAAAAAAGACCGAGACGATACTCAGCGGCCAGAAATATTTCCAAGACAGCTTGAAAGCAAGACTGGCGGCTTGCTGAGCCCTGAGCGCAGCACAAGCGGCAACCACAAGAGAAACAAAAGAAAAAATCACAAGAAAGAGGAAGTTCGGCAGTGCAGCCACTGCGCACGCCGGATCGATCCATCCCGGCAGCTTCAGCGCCATCGCGCCCATAAAACTAGGCATAGTAATCATTTTCACTGCCGTACACCCAAGTACGACAATGAAAGGAAACAGCATATACAGCGTCACCCAGAGCAGCACGCCTCCGATGTGAACCTTCTTCGGTTCGGCGGCGGCAATTGCAGTTTTGAGCCAGGTCGTTCGATCTTGCTTGGAAAGCGATCCCAGGTAAGTAAGCGAAGGCGCTTCCACAAGCGCAATTGAATACGCCGCCAGCCGCAACAACCAACCGCCAAAAGCCAATACCATGAAGGAAAGACCAAGAATGAATCCCATCAACAATGCGGCAATGGCGAAAAGAAGATCAGAGAAATCCACAGGATTGCGGCGCAAGCAATCACCGCTAACCATGACGGCAATGTGGACAATTGCACCGGAAAGCGCGGAAAAAACCGCCGGCTTGATGCAAAACGGCGCAAAGGAAATTGCTGCCTGCCACGAAGCGCGCCACCAATTGATGTCGATGAGCGACCGGACTACCTGCCACGCAGACTGCGGCTGCTCGACAACCGGCCGATCACCAGGCACCTTTTCGACGTCGTTGCTTCCTTCCACCAGATGTCCTCAGCCTTAACAGAGATTTACTATCTTCCCAGAATTAGAAGGCAACGCGCAAGCGTGCAAGAGGCGCTTAGCGGAAGCTCAGCCGGTTGCCTGCCAAAGCGCTGGAGGATGCCAAATAGCCGCCCAACCGGCTTCACGAGCACGGTCTAAGGTTATATCTTGACAAAAATGCCAAAATTTACCCAAAATTCGAGCACTTCGGCGTTTTCTCGCTGCCAGCGCTCGCAGCCGTTTTTCAAGCCGAATCATCTATAAGCAGCAGGCAGGTCATCCTTGTTATTGGTTCTCAAACAACATTTGAATTCTGAAGCCGTGGCTGACATCTTTGAACGACTCAATAGATTGGAAATTGAATTCCAGCGCATCGACACAAACGAACAAATAACGCTTGCAATTACCAGCGAAGTTCGCAATTTACCGCTGCATACATTCTCTCAACTGTATGGCGTCGAAAAAGTGGTGGCAGAAGGAGCGCGCCTGCCCCTGGTTTCCAGTGGGCGCACGGATGCGCCCAGGCACAGTGATGCGCTGTGGTTGAAACTAAAACGCAGGATCAAACCAGTTGTAATTGCCGGACCCTGCTCGGTGGAAAACGAAGAGCAAATCTTGCAATTGGCAGAAGAAGTGAAACAAGCCGGTGCAACAATGCTGCGCGGCGGCGCCTTCAAACCACGCACCAGCCCTTATGATTTTTGCGGCTTGGGCGAGCAAGCCCTCAAGTATTTGCAGCACGCCAGAGAACTGACGGGATTGCCGGTGGTTTCCGAAGTCATGTCGGCGGAACAAGTCGAGCTAGCTCTTCCCTATGTTGATGTTCTGCAAATCGGCACACGCAACATGTACAACTACGAGCTATTGAAAGTAGTCGGCAGGACCGACAAAGTCGTAATGCTCAAACGCGCGATGTCTGCAACCGTTGATGAGCTATTGCAAGCCGCTGAATACATTCTTCTTGAAGGCAACGATCGTGTCGTTCTTTGCGAAAGAGGCATTCGCACCTACGAAACCAGCACGCGCAACACTCTCGACTTGAGCTGTGTCCCCATACTGAAGACGCTCTCAGATTTCCCAGTCATCGTTGACCCAAGCCACGCGACCGGCAGACGAGATTTGATCCGCCCGATGTCACGCGCCGCCATCGCCTGCGGTGCCGACGGCGTAATGATAGAAACTCACTTTGATCCCCAAAATTCAATCAGCGATGCAGCACAAGCAATCACTCCTCAAATGCTGAAGGAAATCGTCGTCGATATCAACTCGATTGCAGAAGCGCTGAACGATCGCGAAAGTACAGAAAGCGAAAAAGATCCATTAGATACTAATAGAACGCACAAAATGTGTACCGCAAGCAGTCAATTTCAGACCGCTTGAAAGGCGTTCTTTGAGGCTTAACTAAGAGGCGGCGGGAATCTGAATTAGAAACTCAAATCTGTTGCTAGGTGACACTCCTGCGCTTAAAGTTCCGCCGTGAGCCAATACCAACGCCTTACAAACCGCCAGAGACAATCCAGCCCCTCCAGTTCTAGATGACACATTTTTGCCAATCTCCTGAAAACGGTCAAAAATAGACTCTCTTTGCTCCTCAGCCACCAGTGGGCCACTATCCTCAATTGCTAACACGAAGCTTCCGTCACTCTGGGTGCCGCTTACAAAAATCGTGCTCGCTTCAGGGGTATTAGCGACTGAATTCCGAAGCAGATTCCTCAAAATACGGACGAACTGGTCGCGGTCAACCGATAGATTCAGAGATCGCACATTGACCTCGATCTCAATTCCTTTTAGAGCGGCGCCCGGTCTGATATCCCTCCATGCTGAATCAATCAAATCTGTCAGCAAGTACGGTCTCATGTAAAGCTCAACTTCCGCTCGCTCGAACTTCTCGATATCGAGCAGATCGTTGATAAGGTCCATTGCTTCCAGGGACTGCATGCCGGCAGCCTTCGTCTCATTAGTAAACTGCTGCGGCAATACACCGAAAGCGCCGGCATTGAGAAGCTCAAGGGCGACTTGTATGGACGTGATCGGAGTGCGCAAATCGTGACTGATCATCGCCGTAATTTCCTGGCGAAGCAGCTCTGACTGCTTCCTTTCGGTAATGTCATGCACCACACAGAAAAAACTTTGCTCGGCATGCGACCAGGTCACCGACCAGAGAGTATCGACTTGACCACCCAGACCATCCAGAAGCGCCATTTCAAAATTCCCGGTATTCTTACTTCCGGCTGACACCTTAAGGTTGTGCAGAGCAAGCTGTCTTTCCTCATCAACAACAAACTGCTGTATACCACATCCAATCATCTCTTCCGGCCGCCGCCCGAGAATTCTGTGGCAGGCAGGATTTACACGAGTAAAGACGCCGGTTTCAGAAAGCGTGCAGATCATATCTAGCGCGCTGTCAACGACGAGGCGTTCTTTGCTCTGTGCCTGTCCAATCGCGTCAAACATGTTTCTAAACGCGCCATCCAGTTTTGAAAACTCGTCATTCCCCTTCATTGGCGGTCCAATCGGTTCGTGCGCCGCGAGTTTGGAAACACTCTCAGAAAGACAGTCAAGCTTGCGCACAATCGTTCTATTTACAAGGAATGCCAGCAACCCGGCACCGATAAAGCTGGAAAAGAAGAAGGCAACAATCACGACCTGCATGATCGCCTTCATCCGCTCTTCTCTCTGTTCCAACTCAAATGTCGACGTTAGCTGGCGATCGACAAACTGCCTCGACATGGCAATCATGTTTTCCATGTGCGATATGACTCTGAGACGCAGTTTGAGTGCAGCCAAAACATCACCCTCGCGAAACAAACGTGTGCCAGCCTTGAGCGCTGTGTCGAGAGCAAAATACTGTTTGTCCAATCCATCGGCAAAACTTCTATATTTGGCTTCGGAAGCCAGGAAATTGACCAATTCATGCAATGAATTTTCAATCGCCATTCGCCCCCGCCAGTAATCACGCTTGTATCGATCGAACGATTCAGGGTCCAGGCCGCGACCACCACCGTTCATCATGCCCAGCTCAGTGCCTACGACTGTCGCACCCGAGTCGAGCAGGCGCACCATAAAACGACTGACCGCGTAAGATGCATTCATCGAATTGGTCCGCGTTTGTTTCTGAGAGTCGATATTGCTCAACATCCCGAACATGATGCCAATGTAAGTGAGTTCGAATACTAGCGGAATTGCCGCAAATAGAAATAGAGCATGTGACCAATTAAGGTGTAGTTTCATCTCCGGCCCCCACCGCCATCAACCGGCAATTCGATAGCGGGCAGGCGAAACCAGAAAGTACTGCCGGTACTTCCATCACTACGCACACCGATTGTTCCATTGTGTTTTGAAACAATCGATTGGCAAATGGCCAGACCAAGGCCCGTACCTGAAGACTTTGTTTCTGGCTGCTGTTCGAGTTGTTTGAATTTCTCAAAAACTGCCGACTGGCTTGCCGGCGGAATGCCTGGTCCTTTATCTACGACTTGAAATTCGATGCCGTCGTCGACAGGCAATGCCATTACTATGACCTCTGCTTCAGGTGGAGAGAACTTGATTGCGTTGGAAACTAAATTCACCAGCACGCGAACAATCTGACCACCGTCGGCAACAACCTCCGCATCAGACGGCTCGACGGCGATAGTCACATTGCGCTTTGCCGCCCAGTCTTTCAAAGAAACCGATGCGCTCTCCATCAAGTCTTGCACGCGAGATTTCTGAAAGTTTTCTCTAGAAAACGCTTTCGTGCTGACATCGATGTCGACAAAATCATCGAGCAGTCTGATCAAGCGCGCGATCTCGCGCCCGCTGGATATCGCCTTCACTACTGCTTTCTCGGGCAGCACATCTTGAGACGCCTCCATCTTTTTGAACAGCGCTTCAATGGACTCCAACGGTACGTGCAAGCCACGCCGCATCACATCTGAGAATTCAAGTTTGAGCCTTTCGATCTTTTTTCGCTCACTAATATCGTGGGCGACGCCTGCAAGAGTCTTATCACTTTCTGAAAACGACAAAGCCCACAACACATCAGTCAGTGTACCGTCTGCTTTGCGCAATTGGCTTTCGAAATTACCCTCGCCGCTGCGCATCACCTCAGCCAGCTTCTTTTTGACCGACTCAGCGTCAAAACCAACAACAAAGCGCGAAAGCCGCGCCCCCAAACATTCTTCTATCTTATATCCCCAGAGTTTCTCAACACTCTGATTGATCGACTGAATACGACCGTTGATGTCCAGAGCGAAGATGACATTAGCGGCATTTTGCAGTACCGCGCGCTCTCTTCGTCCGGTCTCTTCAAGCGCGCGCGCAGACACTCTGAAGATTTTGTCCAACATCGCAATCTCATCGTCGCCTTCAATCGGTGCCGACAATGGTTGATTGGAAGCGTATAAAACCGTGTTGGACATCAGTGTCTCAATGCGTTTTCTCATGTACCTGTTGAAGTACAGGGCCAAACCAAGCGAGATCGAGAAGCTGACTGCGATGCCCATCTTCAACATCAGATCGACGATGTGGCGAAATTCTTCATACTTCTTTCCGCGCAGTGAACTGACTTCAAGTTGCTCGGAAATAATCTTGTTGCCCAGATTGGCAACTTGATGGCTGGACTCGCGGCCGCTTTGAATTTCTTCTACGGCGCCTTCTTTATTAATTTGCATGCTCAAATCAGGTGGGGAAGCCTGCATTTTTTTGACAGAGATCGCCGCGGTCGTGCTCACTGAACGCATTGACTGCTCGTACATTTTCAAGAACTCAGTGATTTTTTCCCGCGTCGAACTTTGATCATTGGCCACAAGCGCTTGCAAAGGGGCAATGTGCTGGCGCATCAACTCGGCGGACTGTTTGGCACTAGCAAGCGGACGCTCGCTGCCTGTTAACAAGTAGATGTAGGTGAACATACCCATGCCGGTCATGTCCGTCATGCACAGGTTCAGCTTTCCAATGATTTCACCGGCGTGCGCCTCCGCCGCATATTCGCGTTCAGCGCGATTGAGCAAAAGCAAAATCGCGCTTAGAAAGGACACTTCGAAGGCAAGAGGCACAAGGACAATCCAGAAAATCTTGCGCGCTAGAGGTCGTTTGGGTTTCATTTCTATTGGTTGGCACGCGAGTGCATCTACAGTCCGGCTCAGATAGCAGGAAGCGCCTCAGATGGCTGCCAGTTTAGCCTACTTGAGCCAAAAGGACGGCGCCCGAACCAAACCATAAACTGCATAAGCTTCGAATGTGAATCGAAGAAAGACAGGTCCTTTTTTATCCTTCGCGCAAGACGCTCCAATTCGATGAAAAATAGACAAAAGAGAAGGAAGCTTACGCTTCCTCTTTGTGGTCCTTGATTGAGGGGATTCCTTGCCCAGCTCCGCAGAGTCAACTCTATCGTGTAGAAATCGCTTGCACTGTCTGGGCTGCTTTCGGGTCCGGCACTTTTTCCACCACTTGGATTAGATAGATACAGGTTTTTAAATCTAATCCCGCCAACACTTGCCGGATGCCTAATACTTTTGTTTATGCCTGGCGCAGACAATGCGCCGCTATGCTACCTCTTCTAGGTGTTTTGTTTAGGTTGCTGACGCATCAGCTTGTTGCGCTCACGGAAAGTCTTAAGCAGGTTGCCGTAAGACGTGCCGGGCTTGACCAGTGGAACTTCCTGGGATTGACCTGTCGGAGACAACACCATTCGTGATGGCACGCTTCCAACAACTTCAACCACTTCTTTGGCTATCAGTCCGTTGGTGCCTCTAATTTGCAAAGGTTTTCCATCCGGAGTGTATTTCTTCATCACGATCGCCATGCCGACAATCGTTTCATCAATAAATCTGTGGAATCCGCCGCCTTCCGGTCCTACTCCGGCTTTTCTTAGACGCACAATGTCGACTGGCTTTGGCAATTCCGTGCCGTGATCCATAATCAAGGTGCCGTCTTCGCGGAAGAAAACCGCAAATGCATCATTGGCGAGATCGAACATATTGCCCACTATGAGGTTATCGGGCACTTTTCCAAATACTTTGTCGATGCGGCGAGCAATGACCGGACGCGACATTTTGAAATTCGGTCTGTCTGGCAAAGCGATCATTTCACCGGCTTCAGTGCGCTCGGGGCGCACGACGCATGCACCGCATACAGTGGCAGCTTTCTCCATGACTTTGTCCAGGCTCGACTGATTGAAGTCGGCATCTTGCCTGAGACCTATTCCATCAATAAGCAACCCGTCTTCATTGAAGAAAAAGACTGCATCTTCCGGGAAGCGTGTGGCGGCGACGCTTGTTCTGTTGAGTAGATTGACCAGAACAGGAGTATTTTCTACCTTTCTAATACGTTGCGCCTGATCTCCATCCATTTTGGAGATTTTTTCGCGCATATGGACTTCCAACTGTTCGAGCCTGGCCGTCGGACTCATGGAAGCATCGGCAAACCGCGGGATGTCCGGAGTCTTGTTCGGAATACCTTTATATAGATTGTCCGGCCCGCACATCAGATTTTCAATCTTTTTGACCGAATCAGCCAGACATGTGGCTTTCACGGACTCGTCTGTTTCGCAATCCAGATAATTGACGACTGCGGTCGCAAACGTATGAATCGCTTTTGTCGTCTGGGCATACTTGCCCTGACCCATCTTTTGTAGTTCGCCAGCCAGCTTAGAGACCTTTTCTTGGGCTAATTCAGAGCCCGGTGCTTTTGCGAGGTCAGCTCGAGCGGCCTTCAACTCGCGATGGAGCAAAAATGGTTTTACGGACAATTCGGCAGCCGCAAGCGCGCGTGTCATTTCTTCTTTGGCGAGCTCGGCTCGGTCCGGGGTGCGAACAATGAGGAGAGGTGCGCCACTGGTCGGTGCCGATAAAACGGCAACATCATGGTCTTCGGTCACTGGTCGTTTAAGCGGTTGGCTCAAAGAAACCGACACCTCCGCTTTCTTTTGATTGTCGCGAGCGGGCGCTTTGGCGCTGACAGCAGCATTGCCCAGGGCGGGTGTTTCACTGGTGATGTTGTTCATGCTTGTAGGATCATTTAAAGGGTGTATTTCGTGTGACATCAGACGACAATCCAAGAGGATAGACAGCGGACCAGGTGACACTTCACCTGGAAAGATCGCAACTGCGACTTCTTAGAGGATGATAAGGTTGTCAGCCGGAGAAGGGAATGCGTAGAATTACTTAGTTCTTAGTAAATTTCCCATGTTTATTGTCCAAAAATTGAAAACCCTGATTTCGACAGCGTTCCTGGGCCTATTTTCTTTGTGGCCCTCGCTGGCGGTGCCCGCGTGGGCGGCCGGCGAGGCTGTCAGCGTTACTAAAGAGCCGCCGCAGGTGCAAACCAGGACTTTCAACCACAGCGACCCCGGCCCTGAAGTGCCAATCAAAGGACGGGAAGCCGCTACAACCCACTGCTGTTTCGACTATTTTGTGGACATCGGATTGGAAACCACTGCCAGCAAGCGAAACGGAGACATCTATACCTACACCTTCAAGGTGACCCGCCTGGCGGTAAGGCTAGAATTGCCGATTACACTTTGGCTGCCCGACACGGTCAACCGACGACTGCGCGAGCATGAGGACGGTCATCGCCAGATTTACGAGGAAATTTACGGCGGTGCGGAAAAAATTGCCCAGAGGCAAGCTCAAGAATTGCTGGGCGAAACCTTTATAGGACAGGGAAAAAACCTCGAGGAAGGGCAAGACGATGCTAAAACCAAAATCGGGCTTGAGCTCAACCGCAGATACGGCCGCGAAATTTTGCAATACGCCAAGCTCGTCACTCAGCTCTACGACAATGCAACAAGAAGTGGAACCAACCGCACGCCTGTGTTTCTGGCAATTCGAGAAGCTTTCCTGCAGGCGTGGCTGATCAACATAACCCACCGCCACTAACTACACCGCTGCCAGCGTCATTGGGTTGAGGGTGTGGGGCGTCTTTGTTTGCAGAAACTGTTCGGACTCTTTGGACACTTTTACCGGTGCCAGTCCTTCGACCATTTGCAGGAAGTAGTGATGAACGCGGTGATCGTCGGTTAATTCCGGATGGAAAGATGACACCAGAAGATTATTTTGCCGTGCCATGACGATGTACGAGTCGTAGAGCGCACTTTCGTCAGGCAGACTGCCAGCCGTTTTTCCCAGACGTCCGATGTTAGCATCGACACGCGCCATTACATCGACATTCTCGCTTGCCGAAAGAATCACTGGTCCACGTATAAAGATGGCATTGACCGGTTCTTCGCCAAGAACTGGAATGTTCAACGTGGTTTCAAAACTGAATCTCTGCGGACCAAACGCGTTTCTCCTAACCTTTATATCCATGGCGGCCAGTCGCCCTTGCGCTGAGCCTTCTATCTCCTTTGCCAGGAAGATAGAGCCCATGCAGGTTCCGTAGACCGGCTTGCCGGCATCGATGAATTCACGAATGCGGTCGAAGATTGCGTCAGCATTGTCCGCTGTCAGTTTGGCAATAGTGGTCGATTCCCCACCGGGGATGATCAATCCGTCGACACTGTCCATCTGGCGCGCATAGCGAATTTGAATGGCACGACGTCCGAGCGCTTCTATCGATCGGCAGTGTTCGGCTACGTCGCCTTGCAGTGAAAGAACTCCGATTGTTGATGCCATGGAGGGTATCCTCTAAACAGGAAGGAAAACTCGGGAGCGCCGCCAGCCTCGAGGCACTGGCATAATTTTGCTAGCGATCAAAGCCGGCAAGCTGCCGGCGCTCCCAAGAGTATTACCAGCCGCGGGTGGCCAGTGTTTCGGTTGCAGCCAGGCTGGCTGCGGTGCGGCCGACCATCGGTTCGCCCAAATTGCGGCTGACTTCTGCGAGCACTTCGGGATCTTGATAGAAGGTGGTTGCCTTCACGATCGCCAGTGCGCGCTTTTCGGGATTGCCGGACTTGAATATGCCGGAGCCGACGAATACGCCTTCCACGCCGATTTGCATCATCAATGCGGCATCGGCAGGTGTGGCGATGCCGCCTGCGGCGAAGTTGACGACAGGCAGTTTGCCTTCTTCGGCAACTTTGACGACCAGTTCAAATGGAGCGCCGATTTGCTTGGCGTAGGTCATCAGCTCTTCTCTGGGCATGATTGAAAGTGCGCGAATTTCGCCGAGAATCTTGCGTGCGTGGCGCACAGCCTCGACGACGTCGCCTGTTCCGGCTTCGCCCTTGGTGCGGATCATTGCTGCTCCTTCGCCGATTCTTCTCAATGCTTCGCCGAGATTTCTGGCGCCGCACACAAAGGGAATCTCGAATTTGGATTTGTCGATGTGGTATTCCTCATCGGCTGGAGTCAAAACTTCACTTTCGTCAATGCAGTCTACGCCCAACGATTGCAAAATTTGAGCTTCGACGAAGTGCCCGATGCGGGCTTTCGCCATGACGGGAATGCTCACGGACTCGATGATTTTGGCGACCAATTCAGGATCGCTCATGCGCGATACTCCGCCTTCTGCGCGGATGTCGGCGGGGACGCGCTCCAAAGCCATTACTGCCACAGCACCTGCAGCTTCGGCAATCTTCGCTTGCTCAGCATTGACGACGTCCATAATGACGCCACCTTTGAGCATCTGCGGCAACGCTTTCTTTACTTTGTCACTACCGGTGACAATATCGCGGCCTTTCTTCTCTTTTGTTTCGACTGCCATTTTTTCCTCCTGCCAATGGGCTGGCATTTGCTTGTTTCATTGCACTACATGCGGTATCAACTGGTAGGGGCGATGCCATGCATCGCCCGGGCGACGCATGGCGTCGCCCCTACAGATTTAAATAAGCACTCTTTCGTTGCCTCTCTTACTCCAGGTGCTCTCTTTGGAGCGCACCCGCGAAACGTCGGCGAAGAACGCGGTAAGCGCCTTGCTGAGACGTTTTACACCTTCTCTAATTGTGTCTTCATCAGTCTGGATGAAGCACAAGCGCAAATATTCAGGTTGATCTGCGCCGACGAAGAACAGTTCTCCAGGAGAGAAAGTCACGCCATCTCTCTCTGCATAATTCAAAAACTCACGAGCGGAAAGCCGCGCCGGCAGCTTAGCCCAGACAAACAGTCCACCATATGGAACCGTCCAGGTCATGCGCTGCGGCCCTCTGTGTCGCCCCTCTGAATTGAAAGTAATGGGCGCAATCTGTTTTTCCAAAGCATCCACAAGTGTCTCAAGACGCTGCTTATACGCGGCTCGCACATGCTCCAGATGTTCCTTGTACAGACCTTCATGCAAATAACGAGCAAGTACGACCTGCGCCATCGAGTTGGTGGTCAGATCGCTGGAGCGCTTGGCCGCTCTCAATCTGTTCATCACTTCCTGCGGTGCGACAATCCAACCCAGGCGCAGGCCGGGACAGAGAGCCTTAGAAAAGGTCCCTTGATGTATGACGATATCCTGAGCACCCGGCTCTGCTCTCAGCGGCTTGCGGAACTCGCCGTCATAGACGAGTTCTCCCACGAAGTTGTCTTCGAGAATTGGCACTTGATATTCGCGCGCCAGAGCCAAAAGCTGCTGGCGTCTTGCCTGCGACATGGTGGCACCAGTAGGATTCTGGAATGCCGGCATTACATAAATGAGCTTGGCTTTCTGGCGTTTGAGCACGGTTTCTAAAACATCCATGCGCATGCCTTCTTCATCCACAGGCACTCCAATCAAGCGCGCATGGCGGGCGCGGAAATTGCAAATTGCCCAGAAATAGCTGGGGTCTTCGATAATCACTACGTCGTTTTCATCGACAAGTGCAGTCGAGACCAGATCTATGCCCTGCTGAGAGCCGCTCACAATCAAGAGTTCGTCATGTTGAACCGGCATCGATTGCGCAGACAAATATTGAATAACTTCGTCTCTGAGTTCTGCATCACCTTCGGCTGGGCTGTATGCGAACATGCGATCGACATCGCCTCGTCCGACCATTTCCGAAACGATGCGTTGAAAATGCGCACTTGGATAAAACTCCTCAGTCGGGATGCCGCCGCCGAAAGAAATCGTGTCGTCCTGCAGTCCGGACGCTGGAGCCTGACGGGAAACTATTGAGTTGACCGTTTGACTGGCGCGCGAGAATTTCTCGGTCCACACTATCGGCCGATTGGCAATCAATGGATTTGACGCGCTTTGAGAAACTTGAGTGTTCGCAGCACCTGTGGTCGATGCTCCAGCCTTCGGCACTTCCACCAATGACTTGACGT
>JBGAVL010000067.1:0-22738 GCA_044228145.1 Obscuribacteraceae bacterium (SeqCode) | reverse complement strand
AATCCCCGCTCCGAAGACGCGCATTGTGCGCACCGATAAGAAAGCAGCCCCACTTGGGGTTGATGGAAAAGGTGAAATTACCGTTCAGTACAATTCTGTTGGATACACTGCAGCCAACGTTGCGATTTCCGGCGGTTGCATGGTGGCTGGACCTACCGGAACGATTATCGGTCCGATTGTAGGAGGCGTAGCAGGCGCTGCGGACCCCGCATTCGCCTATGGTCGCCCCCTCACTTCGGCTGACCAACATTCCCGCCTGAAGGGATTTTTCAAGGGTGTGATCGGCGGACTTCCTGGCGGCTTTCTGATTTCAGGTGTCACCAATCACGGTATCAATATCTCGCTTGACCCCGGCGACATAATAGTCTTTCAAGAGCGCGGGCAGGAAAAGGCTGACTAGAGTCTGGCGATTGCTTGCGATTGAAGCGAGCGATGCATGACGTCGCCACCTGTAGTTCCTGCCGTGGCGCGGTTGTACCGGGCGATGCATGGCATCGCCCCTACAAATATTCATTGAATTGGACCGGTCGGGCGCTTTCGCTTAACGTCGCAAATTAGCGTGATTAGAGATGCGAAGAATAGTGCTGTTCCGAAACCGAAGAACATTACGGGCAGGAAGTAGAGGTTGAGCCAGCTGTTGATCGTCCAGGTCTTCGGGTTGCTTTTGTCGTAAACTACGGGCACCCTATCTCCGGCTTTGAATTCCGGCGGCGACGATCCTACTTTGCCTCGATCTTCTATTACTTCTCCACCTTCAGCTTGGAAGCGTATGATTGGATAGGCGGCGCCTTTGGCGCTGGATTCGAGGCGTACGACGGTACCGGATGCGGTGCCACCGTGTTTAAGCAATTTCTGTGACTGGAAATAGAAATTGCCTGCGATTGCGTAAAAGATTATTGCCAGCCCGCTGAGAAAAATAATTACTTTGAACACGATTTACACCAAATTTTTTTTATTGCTTTAACTTCCGTAGAAACTGGGATGCGAATGTGCAAGCCAAAGCAAACAAAAGGACAATTGTCGCGAGACCATAGTAAAGGGAATTAGTGAATAGTGTCATAATCCCTGAGAGTTTGCAGTCTTTGTGATTGTCAGTTCTAAAATTGATCTCTATTAGGTCGCCAACGCTTTGTCGCCACGGGAATGTACTGGCCAGGCGGATCTCTTCATCTCCAATGAGAACTATTGGATTGAATACCCCGTCAAGCCGTATGACTTTCGAAAGGGTGCACATTCTGTCGCCATCTCCTTTTTCGACAGGCATCGACTTGGTACTAAGGTATTTAAAAGCGGTATTGGTGCTAGTGACTGTCAGTGTGCCAAAGGTCACGGCGAGCACAGCCAGGACGATTGTCACTTTTCTCATATGGAAGTCCCTTGTTGCTTGCCGAGCCGCTGGAACGATCTATATGTAGCGACGGCGGATAGTTCCTGATACCGGGTTTCCAGAGCGCCAAGCTAAATGGTACTTGGTAGAACATGGGCTGGACGAGAAGTGCTGGCTACTAAATGTGATTTCTGTAATCTCCTGTTACACTGGCGGCAATCTGTTGACAGCTCGGAACGTAGGCTGTAACGTGAATAACGGTTTGTATTTTTTCAGGGCACAGAAATGACCTTAGCGAATTACACCAGCAACAACCGACGTACGCGCCGCGTTCTACTGAACTCGGGGCCGGCTGGGCTGCGTTGATCTAGGTCACCAGAAACCACACCTTTACCTCCCGAGTTCTATTAGGACCTCGGGAGTTTTCTTTTGTCCGCAGCCGAGCGAGAGTCGGCAGTTCAACAAGCCAGTGAGCAGTTCGAAATCTAAGGGGATAACGCCATGGTAAGCACAATGTACAAAAAGCCGCCGAGCACGCCAGCGGGCTTCAAGTCCCAGCGCATGTCGCCGCCTCAGCAAGGGCGCTCTCCCCTCAACAAACTTTTGAGCGAAGACACGCTCAGAGGTAAAGACTTCCTGGGCATCGGCTATTTCAAAGCCGACGAGTTGATCCTGTTTCTCGAGACTGCAGCACTTCTCAAAGCCAACAAGTTCGACGACACGCAAACCCTCTTCGCCAAAGGGCAGACTCTGGCGCTTTGTTTCGAAAAGCCATCGCTCAGGACAAAGGTCACCTTCGAAGCCGGCATGATTCAGCTGGGTGGAAGTTCTATATTCCTCGAAGACAAGCTTGGCGCCAGGGAATCCGTGCCGGACATCGCCAGAAATCTGGACAGATGGCTGGACGGGATCATGGCCAGGGTGTTTGAACACAACACCTTGATTGTGCTGGCAGATTACGCTCAAGTCCCTGTAATCAACGGGCTGAGCGACCTCGAGCACCCCTGCCAGGCACTGGCGGATTTCCTCACTATTAAAGAACAAAAGGATATTCAAAATTGGAATTTCAAAGGAATCAATCTTGCATATGTAGGAGACGGCAACAATGTGGCTAATTCACTCATGCTTCTCGCCGCCAAGCTTGGCTGCAATTTCTCAATTGCGTGTCCGTCAGGCTACAAGCCCGACCTCACCCTTTGGGAAATGGCGATGGAAGAGGCGAAGCACACCGGTGCAAAACTGACTATCACAGAGTCTCCCGCCGAAGCAGTAGCCGGCGCGGACGCGATCTACACCGACACGTGGGTGTCGATGGGGCAAGAGGATGAGATGGCTCAGAGAATCAAAATCTTCGAAGCCTATCAAGTCAATGACGCTCTGTTGAAGTTTGCCAAACCGGATGCCATCGTCATGCACTGCTTGCCCGCGCACCGGGGGCAGGAAATCACGGATGCCGTGATGGATGGACCACAATCAGTCGTTTTTGAACAAGCCGAAAATCGGCTCCATGTTCAAAAAGCAGTCATCTCACTCATCTTGTAGTGCCGCGCCAGTGGCGACTCTCAATCAGTCGCACTTGGGCAGCATTTAAATCTAAGGAGCAAATACAAATGAAAAAAATTCTCTTGGCCTACAGCGGTGGACTCGACACTTCCTGCATTCTCACCTGGCTCAAAGAGCAATACAACGTGCCGATTGTGGCGTATTGCGCGGACGTCGGGCAGAAAGAAGATTTCGAGTCGGTAAAAGTCAAAGCGATTAAAACTGGCGCCGAAAAGTGCATTATCGAAGACCTCAACGAAACATTCGTCAAGGATTACATCTTCAAAGCGATCAAAGCCAATGCGCACTATGAATCGTTTTACCTGATGGGCACTTCGATTGCACGTCCGTGCATCGCCCAGGGCATGATCACCGCCGCCATCAAAGAAGGATGCGACACCATCGCCCACGGTGCAACAGGAAAAGGCAACGATCAAGTGCGTTTTGAACTGGCAGCCAAATCATTGGCACCCCATTTGGAGGTAATCGCACCCTGGAGACTCTGGAAGTTTGACGGTAGAAACGACCTCTTCGATTATGCCGAGAAGCACGGCATCCCGCTTCCCGTAACCAAGGAAAAGCCATACTCAATGGACGCCAACCTGATGCACATCAGCTACGAAGGCGGCATTCTGGAAGACCCGTGGGCAGAAGCACCTGAGAATATTTATCTCTGGACGAAGAATCCGGAGGACGCCCCCAACAAGCCTGAATTCGTCACCATCGACTTCGACGCCGGAATCCCGGTGGCAATCAATGGAGAAAAACTCGGACCGGTTGACATTTTGACTAAGGCCAATGCAATTGCGGCTGAACATGGCGTGGGCAGGCTTGATATGGTGGAAAACCGCTACATCGGCATCAAGTCCAGAGGCGTCTACGAAACCCCGGGCGTGACAATCTTGATGCAAGCGCACAAGGCCATTGAGTCGCTCGTGCTCGACAAAGAAGTAATGCACCTCAAGGATTCCTTCACCCAGAAGTTATCCACTCAGATTTACAACGGTTATTGGTTTGCTCCGGAGACCCAAATTCTCTGGAAGATGGTCGAGGAAACCCAACAGCCCGTCACCGGCACCGCCAAGATCAAGCTCTACAAGGGCAGCTCGATGGTGGTGGCCAGGAAGTCGCCGGCGTCTCTGTACGACCTCAAGATTTCCAGCTTCGAAAATATGTCTGAGTTCCAGTCGGCGGACGCAGGCGGATTCATCAACATTGCCGGACTGAGACTGAAAACCTGGAGTAAGAAAAATGCAAGTTTTGAGAAAAGCCTTCAAGCAACCACTTAGTGACGTCGTCACTGAATTCGTTGCCTGCACGCACGCTGACGCCCATCTCGTCAAAGCTGATTTGACAGGCAGTATCGCGCACGCTCAAATGCTCCAAGAGGAGGGGCTAATCAGCCCCTCCCAGGGTGAGGCGATTCAGAGCGGTTTGACCACTCTTCTGGCGAAAGCTGATGAAGGGACGTTTCAACTCAAGGTCGAGTACGAAGATGTTCACATGAATGTTGAGAAACAGCTTGAAGAACTGATCGGCGCGGATGCTTTGAGGCTGCACACGGCAAGAAGCAGAAACGATCAAGTCGCGCTCGATTTGCGCTTGTTTACCGTCAGCGCGATTGACTCGCTTATAGAAGGTTTGAAACTTCTGCAATCTGCCATCGTGAAGTCGGCGAAGCAACACGTCGAAACTCAAGCTGGTTCCGGCTTACCGATCAATCCGCAGTCCGTGGCCGCCAAGCTTGGATTTTCCAAAGTTTTCACCAACTCGATAGATGCCGTAAGTGACAGAGATTTTGCGGCGGAATTTTTGATGGCTTGCAGTTTGACCGCTATCCACATCTCGCAGATGGCGGAAACATTTGTGATCTGGAGCAGCTCCGAATTTGGTTTTGTGGAACTGGCGGATAATGTCACCACCACCTCCAGCTTGATGCCGCATAAGAAAAACCCGGACCCTCTGGAAATCGCGCGAGCGAAATCCGGAGCTGTGATTGGCGATCTCGTCAATCTGCTGGTCACGCTCAAGGCGCTGCCGCTCGGCTACAACAGGGACTTGCAAGAGACGAAACCACCGGTCATCAATTCGGCGACTATCGTCTATGATGCGTTGAAAGTGATGAGTTGCGTTGTCGATGCGATTACCGTGAATGCAGAAAAGACACTTGCAGCTGCGTCTGATCCGGCACTGATGACCACCGACCTGGTCGAATATCTCGTCCTAAAATCCGTGCCTTTCCGGCAAGCTCACGAGCTGGTTTCCGAATTGGTAGCAGACGCTCGTGAGAAGAACGTTTCTTTAGTCGAGATTGAGCTCGCCGAGTACAAGAAGTATTCAACCGAGTTCGACAACGATGTCTTTGCATTGTTCAACCCATCTCTGTCTGTTTCGCTCAAGAAATCCCAGGGCTCCACAGGCACCGAGCAAGTAAATGAAGCGTTGAGTAAAGTGATCCACACCTGAGTAATCTTGGGCCTGGGCAAGCGAGTTCTGCAAAACCATATGGATAAGATTCTATAACTCAGTCCCTGAGCCCGATGAATGTTTGAATGACGATCGCGTGATTTGCCTGATCGTCGAATTCGTCCGACCGGTTTACATACTGCAATTGATATCCTATTTCTACACGGCTTCTCTTAATGCTCTTCATGCCAAGTCCAACGAAATATCGGTTTTGATCGATGCCACCCTGTGGACCGCCTTGCAGCGAATTCAAGTTGATGAAAATCTCATCGGACGTTGTTAAATAGAAGCGTTTGTTGAGCGCGTAATTTACTTTCAGCATTTGCCTCATTCGATTGCTGCATCCATTGACGCCCTCGAAAAAGCGCTGTTCCAAACGGGTTCTGCTGAAGAGTGTAAGGCGCTTGATGTCTCTATCCGCCAATACCTGCTGCCATATGCGGTTTTCGTGCAAGACCTGGCTGTTTTGATTATTGTAGTTTGTTTGCCACAGATAGCCCGCAAAGAAGCCCAGGTCGTCGTTTTGACGCCATTCTAAACCAGGACGAACCAGGAGTTGGCTGATGTGCGAGACGTCGAAGCCGACGCGTGGCGCTACTTCCATATATGCGCGTAATTTGCCGCGGATCGGTTCATCCAGCGTGACTGGAGTCCACAGTTGCAAGTCATGGGCGACATCTGCAGATGCGCCACTTGGAAAATAGGCGCAAGAAAGCAGTAAGAAAGAAGACAAAACGCATCCGAGTTTGTTGGCTTTCATCGAGCTTTCCGTGTCGCCGTTTTGTGGATTCGCTCAGTGGCTCATCCAGCAGCTACATTGTTGCAAAAAATAGGCGAAAGTGTGATATGCAGTTGAAGAAAAGCTCTATTTCTTGGTGATGTGTTCCAACGTCCTAATTTGGCGGTCGTGGTTTCTCACGGCTACACATAGCCTATGGCTTCTTCTCGGTTCTGATTATGCAAACATGCGCGCCTCGCCCTTTGACCTTGTTTACTACGATCGTCAGGTGCTTATATTCGAAACTGTCACCGACGCGAGGCGGTCTGCCCAGGCGGTCCAGGACCATTCCACTGAGTGTGTGAACATCCTCTACGTCGATTTCCATGTTCAAATATTCTGCAAGCTCTTCAAGCTGTACTGTTCCGTCTACTCTGATCGTGCCGTCGTGTAGTTCTTCAATGGAGTGGCGCGTAATGCTCTCGTCTATTTCGCCAATCACCTCTTCGAAAATGTCGTCAATTGATATGATACCGGCTGTGCCACCATGCTCGTCCAGGACCACAGCCATGTGTGTGCTGTATTGGCGCATGGACTCAAGCACCGACTGGACAGATGCTGACATCGGCACGAACGGCACCGGGCGGATTTTAATTGTGCTGTCATTGCGCGATTCCAAAAGAGCGGCCAGATCCTTAATATGGACTGTTCCGACAATGTTGTCTTTGTCTTCGGTGTAGACCGGAAATCTTGAGTGAATGGCTCTGAGTATGCATTCTTCGATCTGATCTTTGGATGGTCTGAGCGGCAGTGCCGTAACGTAAACACGTGGAACCATGATGTCTTCAGCAATCAACTCCCCGAAGTCGAACATTTGTTTTATGACGCTGCCTATTTCATCATTGATGATTCCTTCGGTTTCGCTCTCTTTGAGGATAAGTTGTATCTCTTCCGGTGAGAATGCGGTAACTGAAGAACTCGTGCGATCGATGCCGAAAAAGGTTTTCAGCAAAAATGTATTGGCACCGTTTAGAACAAAAATAATCGGCTTGAAGAGCTTCATAAAGATGAGCATTGGGCCTATCAAGAGAAACATCACTGTTTCTGATTTTTGCAATGCCAATGATTTTGGCACTATTTCGCCGAGGACGACGTGCATGTATGTGAGCAGCATAAGCGACAGAGCGCTGGCGACTATGTGAATGGCCGCTACCTCTATGATGCTTGCTGCGGTAAGGTAATGCGAAATCCAGTGCGCAATCACCTCCTCGCCATACATGCCCAAACCCAAACTGGCTATAGTTATGCCGACCTGAGAAGCTGCTATATACCGGTCTTGCAGCGCCGGCACCTTAATGACCTGGATGATTTTCCTGGCCACTTTGTCACCGTCTAAAGCTCTTTTCTCGATGGATTGCTTCGGTGCCACCACGGTGGCGAATTCCGACGCCACAAAGAGAGCATTGCATCCGATCAGGAAAAAAATCAGGCCTAGCTCAAACATTTTTGCTGCCCCCTTTCCTGGTGATGGTCACCAGCGTGGCAGCGTGGTGCTCGACCTTCTCAATTTGAATTTCCACCGCACCAATGTTAACGACATCACCTACTGCGGGGACTCTTTCAAGTTTTTCCAGGATCAGTCCATTGATGGTTTCTGCCTCACAGTGAGGAATCGTTCCCAGGATTTTGCCTGCTTTGTGCAACTTGTAACTGCCCGGCAGCCTCATTCGCCCATCTTCAAGGACTTCTACAATCTCCGGCTGTTTGAATTCATCTGCGTCAATATCTTCTATCAGCTCTGCCAGAATATCGTTGACTGTCACAAGACCCATCATGGCACCATGCTCGTCCATCACGACTGCGACATGCGAATGCTTGGCTTTGAGCAAAGTAATCAGTCTTCCCAGGGTCAGATTCTCGGGAATAAAAGGAACTGGTTTTACCAGTTGTTTCAAACTGCCTTTGTCCCCATCGGTAAACCATGACTGAATTACTTGTTTGACATTGACGCATCCAAGCACATCGTCGACGCTTGATCCGTGCACGATGAGGCGCGTATACGGGCTGGTCAAGACGCGGCGATAACACTCCTCCAAGCCGAGAGTGATCGGCATGGATAGTACTTTTTGACTGGGTATCATGATCTGCCTTGCAGTCTTTTCGCTAAGCTCCAGGGCCTGGTGCAGCCTCTCATGCTCTTCCGGCTCCAGAAGCCCGCCGTCTTTGCTTTCCGCAAGCAAAAGGGAGATTTCCTCGAGCGAATGAACATGCCTGTGCGATGATGCCGGTACGCCGAGCAATTTCAAAAGAGACACGCCGCTGCCGTTGAAAAGCCAGATGAATGGACGAAGAAAGACGGACGTGATCCGGAGCGGCCAATACATAAACAAGGCAATACGCTCGGAGTGTTGAAGTGAGATCGACTTGGGCAAGAGCTCTCCAATCAAAATCTGCAACAGCGTGAAGATGATGAGAATCGCAATTGCGGCAACTGATTCGGCTAAAAGATGGTCGAGTTTGAAATGCTCGACAAGCAGTGCGGCCCACCCCGGTCCGATATTAGTTTCGGTATATGCTCCTAAGACCAGGCTTGAAAATGTAATGACAATCTGGCAAGTGGCGATGTATTCATCCAGTTTGCGGGGCGTCTCTAATATCGGCAGAAGCGAGGATGCCAACCCGTCGCCGGCCAGAGCGGATTTGCGAATCACTGTGGTCCGAGCCGCTACCGTGGCGAATTCAGCGGCGACGAAGAAGGAATTGAGAAATATGAGACAGATCGCTATGGTCCAGACGGTTACCATTTGAGTTCACCAAAACTCTAACTTGCGGGTAAAAACCCATATTCTATGGAAGGACAAGCGAACCCCTGCCAGGGTTCCTTTTGTGCGCACTGTTTCAGTGTACTACCGGTGCCTTTCATGAAAAAGTCGGGGGTGCATTGATTGGCGGGCAATTGAGAAGCGCGGTGACTGGCCACCAGAGGAGCGCAGGTTAGATGAAAAGGGTGAATTGCCTGAACAGTTGCTTATCTTGAGCGAAACCATCGGCTTCATGTCACGGCAAATGCACCCCTAAATGGTATCCTTGAGATCTGGAAACCATGGTTAGTGACCGGTATGCAGTTATCTTTATCGAAATTCGTTGGTCTGGCGCTGTGCGCCTCGACGAGCCTGCTTCTTTATGGATGCGGGCAGCATGGAGCGCCGGCTTCCGCGACTTATGCGCCGCCTGTCGCCTCTGTCCAGCTTGACGAGGTGCGCCTGGGTCCGGTCACCGAAAGCAGTCGCTTTTCGGCTACATTGAATTCCCGGCGCTCAGTGAGCTTGCACCCGCGGGTTTCCGGCCTGGTCAAAGAAATTTATGTGCGCAGCGGCGATAAAGTCGCCCCGGGCACAAGACTCATGCTTATCGACCAGGAAAAACAGCAGGCGTCGGTCGACAGTTTTGAGGCCCAGGTATCCTCGGGGCAGGCTGATGTCCAATCTGCACGCGAGACTCTCAAGTCACTCGAAGCCGACAAGCAATCTCGACTCTCGGAGTTAAAACTCGCCCAGCAAGAATTCTTGAGAGCGAAAGATTTGCATTCCCAGGGTGCGGTTTCGGCGCAAGAGGAAGACAGTCGCACCAACCAGTTGCGGGTGGCGGAATCGCAGGTCGTGTCCACCGAAGCAAAAATCCGCGCGCAGCAATCGCTGCTGTCGAAGATGGAGATGCAGGTGAAACAGCATCGCGCGTCGGTGAAAGAACAGGGCGTCGAACTGCACTACCATACTATTCATGCGCCATTTGCCGGTACTGTCGGTGATGTGCCGGTGAAGTTGGGCGATTATGTGACATCAGATACGGTGCTGACCTCTGTGACGCAGAACAGACCATTAGAAGTGTATGTCTCCATTCCGACTGAATACTCCAATCGAATCCGCAATGGCTTGACCGTACAACTCACCAACGCCACGGGCGAGCTGTTGGGCCGAGCCAGGGTGTTTTTCGTTGCGCCAAATGTTGACAATCAGAACCAGACAGTGCTGGTCAAAGCAATTTATGACAACAGCAATGAAACCCTGCGCGCCGGTCAGATGGTAACGGCTGTTGTTTTATGGAAAACAGAGCCTGGCGTGCTGGTTGCGACGCCTGCGGTTGTTCACTTGACCGGGCAAGATTTTGTTTTTGTCGCCGAGCAGCAAGGAAAGAATTGGGTGGCCAAACAAAAGCTGGTCAAACTCGGCGACATTGAAGGCAATGCTTATCGCGTCAAAAGCGGCTTGCAGCCGGGACAAAAGATTGTCGTATCCGGCATTCAAAACTTGACCGACGGAATGGCAATTCAGCCGAAAGAGTGAAGCCTGATGTTTGCAGATTTTTTCATCAAGCGGCCGATATTCGCCACCGTCTGCTCTCTGGTTCTCGTCATTGCCGGTGGTGTCTGTATCCCGGGTTTGCCGGTTGCCCAGTACCCGCAAATCGCACCGCCGCGTGTAAATGTCACCTGCAATTACACGGGTGCCAACGCAGAGGTAGTGGAGTCTGCGGTGACGACTGTTTTGGAAAAGCAGATCAACGGCGCGCAAAACATTCGCTATATCAGCTCGACTAGCGGCAATGACGGAACCAGCAGTGTAGACATTACGTTCAATCTAGAGCGCGATGTCGACCTGGCCGCCGTCGACGTGCAAACCAGGGTCTCGGCGGTGCAGGGGCGTCTGCCTGAAGATGTGAAACGCACAGGCGTGGCCGTCAACAAAGTCTCCAGCCAGTTCGTGCTCGCCATCGGTATTGGCTGCCGCGACAATCGCTATGACAGCCAATTCATAAGTAATTATGCCGATGTCTATATTAAAGACGCGCTGAAGCGCGTTAAGGGCGTGGGCGATGCGCAGATTTTCGGCGAGCGAAAGTACTCTATGCGCGTTTGGCTGGACCCGCAAAAGTTGGCTAACCGCAATTTGTCTGCGCTGGATGTCGTCAATGCCGTAGCTGAGCAAAACGCACAGGTGGCGGCCGGGCAAATCGGGCAGCCGCCCGCTCCTCACGGGCAGCTGTATCAAATAAGCGTGCGTGCGGTCGGTCGCTTGAAGACCGCCGATGAGTTTGAAAACATGATCATTCGAGCCGCTCCGGACGGTCAGTTGATTCGTCTCAAGGATGTAGGGCGCGCAGAATTGGGCGCGGAAAACTACCAGTCAATCGTGCGATATCGTGGTCGTGAGGCGGTCGGCATCGGTATTTTTCAAACTCCTACCGCAAACGCTCTGGAAGTCTCACAGGGCGTTCGCGATGAGATGTTGCGCCTGTCAAAGCGTTTTCCTCCCGGTCTCGAGTATGACTATGCATTCGACACTACCCTGGCTGTACGCGAGTCTATCAAAGAGGTTTTGATCACCCTCACTCAGGCGATCGGATTGGTCGTTCTCGTCACTTTCTTGTTCTTGCAAGACTGGCGCAGTACCTTCATTCCGTCCATAACTATTCCTGTATCACTGGTGGGCACTTTTGCCTTCATGAATGCGCTGGGGTTTTCGATCAATACATTGACTCTTTTCGGCATCACGCTAGCTACCGGTCTTGTCGTGGACGATGCCATCGTTGTAATTGAGAACATCAGCCGTTTGATAAAAGAGAGAGCGCTGGGCGGCGTGGAAGCCGCGCACGAATCGATGAAAGAAATTACCGGTGCCGTCATCGCTATTTCACTTGTGCTGATGGCTGTATTTATCCCTGTCGCGTTCTTTCCCGGAACCACCGGTCTTCTATACCGGCAATTCGCTCTCACTATTGCCTGTTCCGTCGGCATCTCAACATTTGTTGCCCTGACGCTCACTCCGGCACTGTCGGCTAAATGGCTCAAGCCGCACTCCGACAAAAAGAGTATTATCTTTGCGCCCATAAATATTTTTCTCGACTGGCTGAAAAGCAGCTATGAGTGGTCGCTTCGACTTGCATTGAAGGTAAAACCGCTGGTGATTCTGGCGTTTTTCATTTGCGTGGGATTCACCTACTGGCTCTTCACCACTGTCCCGAGAGGCTTCGTGCCTAACGAAGATCAGGGCTATTTCATTATCATCGTCGAGTCGCCTGAAGGCGTTTCGCTGGGTTACACGGCAAAGGTGTTAGAGAAAGTCGACGAAGCGCTCAGCAAAGAAGCTGCAATTGAATCGAATTTCGGCATAGCCGGATTCAGCTTCGCGGGCAATTCGCCCAATAACGGGCTGCTTTTCGCCAGCTTGAAGCCATGGAAGGAGAGAAAAGACGGGCAGTCGCTCGATCAGATTATCGAACGCATCCGCGGCCCGCTCTCGAAAATTACAGATGCCAATGTAATTCCTTTCAATCCGCCGGTTATAGAAGGTCTCGGCAATTTCGGAGGCTTCCAATTCGAGCTCCAAGACATGCTGGGCGGCGACACAAAAATGATTGCTGATGCCACCAAGTTGATGTGCCAGAAAGGTAATGAATGCCCTGAGCTGCGCGGTGTTTTCTCCAGTTTTAAAGCCAATTCTCCACAATTAGTCGTAACCGTATTTCGAGATAAGGCAAAAACAGTCGGCGTCGATATGAATGATATCTTCCGCACTCTGCAGGTTTTTCTGGGCTCGGAATATGTCAACGATTTTGATATGGGCAGCCGCATTTATCGCGTTTATGTCCAGGCCGATCAGAAATTCCGCTCCAACCCAAAAGACATAGAGCAGTTTTACGTCCGCTCCAAGTCAGGCAAGATGGTCAGTCTTGCCAATCTGGTCACGGTGACGCACACCACTACCCCTCAAACGATCACTCACTTCAATCTGTTTCGTTCCACCGAAGTCAACGGTAGTGCCGCCCCTGGTATCAGCTCCGGTCAGGCCATGGAAAAGATGGAACAGCTGGCCAGGGAAAATCTGCCGCCCGGCATGGGCTACGAGTGGTCCGGAATCGCTCTGGAACAGTCGGAATCAACCAGCAAGTCTCTGATTCTCTTCGCGCTCGGATTTGTTTTTGTATTCCTCGTGCTTGCTGCGCAATACGAAAGTTTTCTTGATCCTTTTATTATTCTGCTTTCGGTTCCGCTGGCGATGCTCGGTGCTCTTGCTGCGCAATCCGCGCGAGGTTTGGAAAACGATGTCTTCTGCCAGATCGGGCTGGTGATGCTGATTGGATTGGCGAGTAAAAACGCTATTCTCATCGTCGAGTACGCCAATCAATTGTACGACCAGGGTTTGAGCATAAAAGAATCCGTCGTCAAAGCCGCCACCATTCGCCTGCGTCCAATCTTGATGACGTCGCTGGCATTCATCATGGGCATCATGCCTCTGGTATTTGCGACTGGCGCCGGTGCCGCCAGCCGTCACTCTCTGGGCACGGCGGTCGCCGGCGGCATGGTTGTCTCTTCGATTCTCAGTCTTTATCTTGTCCCTGTCGTTTATGAATATGTAGGCATGTTCAGGCAGAAGTTGCGCTCACGCAAAAATTCGCCAGTCTTAGACGAAGAAGCACCGCTGGCCGGTTCGCCTCGACAATGACCAGAACGCACGGCAAGCCGACTTTCCTCCATTTTTTCAAAGTGAAGGTTCGCTGTCTGAAATCGACCGGAATTGATGACACATTATGTGGCGCAAATCGAACATCTGGGTGGACAATGTACCTACAAAAGTGCAATAATGACATCTGGGCGACAGCTTGAGGATTCTTATGGCAATGAAGCAAGAGAAGTTCAACCTTCGCTGGACCGCTCAGCAAGAGCAGGCCATTCGCAGGGCTGCCGAGATAAAACAAAAGTCTGTATCTGCATTTATCCTGGATCAAGCTTATGATGCCGCTCAACAAGTTTTGAACGATCAAGGGCATTATCATTTTTCTTTGACGGAGCAACAGTGGAAGGAATTTTGTGCAGCTCTGGATGCTCCACCAAAGCGTATTCCGGCTCTGCATAAGCTCATGAATACGCCGAGCGTGTTTGAAAAGGAAGCCGGATGAAATCACCCTGCCCCCTTCAGCGGGGGCATGACCGATCCTCGTTCGATTGCGGCAAACCTGAGCTAAATGATTACCTCAAAAGATTTGCCAGGCAGACACAGGAAAGAGATGGTGCCAAAACATACGTTGTCCTGGAGGACAACCGTGTAATCGCTTACTATACCCTGGTTGTGGGTGAGGTAGAGTGGCTGGCTTGTCCTGATGAGATTAGGAAGGGGCTCGGCAGGTATCCAGTGCCGGTGCTTGTAATCGCTCGTCTGGCCGTTGATGTCCGCTTTCACCACAGAGGGCTTGGCGTTTCCTTGCTCAAGGATGCCTTTCTTAGAGCCCTTCAAGTAAGTAGCATTGTTGGCGTAGCTGCGGTCATTGTGGATGCCAAAGACGATGAAGCTAAGGCATATTACGAAGGCAAGCAGCTTGGTTTTAAGGAGATGCCTGGTGATTCCATGAAACTCTACCTGCCGCTGCGCGCTATCAGAGCTAATCAAGACGAAGAATATCCGGATGTACTCTCCTAAAGACAGGCTCCCGGCAGTGCCGGGAGCCTGTGGATTCTGTACGAGTCAGGAGAGCTTTATTTACTTTTGACCATTCGTATGTAAGCTCAAAAGGTTGGAGTACAGCGTGTTTTCATTATGCGCTCGACCATGGCATAAGGATACCGATCTTACTGAATCAATGAACCTCTTTTAGGCTTTTGTTTGATCAGCCTGTGATGCGGTTTTTCTCTAAACAGAACTGGTTTTTCTCGGTTCAGTCTTTCAGCAATTGCTTTTGGGGCTCAGAAAATGCGCCCCTGACACTTCATTGAAACAATTGACCTTCAAAATGCATAAATCCCGTACCGCTCTCTCCCACCATTTGTCCGCCCACTCACGGCCGGCAAGCTTCTAAAAGGAATACCACTATGGGTCAAACCATCGGATTTCCCTCGAACGCAGCGAATTTAGATCGTTCCAAACGAACTGCCTCAAGAAAACGACTGGACCGACAATTACTAAGTCAAACCACAGCCAAAACATTTACTCCCGCCGCTGCCGCCGAAGCCGAAGTAGACGTCGAAGTCTATCTTGATCTGCCTGAAGAATGGTTTGGTCTTACATCTCCAACCACTAAATACGATTACGACGTCTATCTAACCGCCGACTCTTTCAAAGCGGGCGTTTACCCTCACAATCGAGAATATCGCTTCGTTGAGCGCGTCTTGCCTGATGGAAAAACAGAAACAATCTATTCCGGCCCTAACTTTCTCGACAGCCGAACTGTGGTTGAGGATGCTTACGGCCGGATCTTGTATACGATAAGAGCTAATCATTTGGGAAACGGCTTGATTGAAGTCCGCTACCTGGAGGAAGGCTGCTACATAACCGAGCATCAGGCGCCGGAAGAATGCGACAACTTTAGTTATCAAAAGGATGGCAGAGGACGCATAACCAACCTCACCCTCAGCGACGGCACGCATTTGCAATTTGCGTATGGCGGCTCGAATCCGGCGGCCTACAAATTCACTGATAAAGACGGCGTAGAATGGCGCCGCTGCCCGAAAACCAACATCTTCAAAAATGAAAGAGGAGAAGACCTTGGTGAAACGCCGGTGCAAATGGTAGCCGCCAACGAATCCGGCTCATACATGTTTGCCAGCTATGGACGCTATACCGTAATGCACAGAAATGGCACTGTGGAAGAACGCTATTTCCCTACAGTCAGAGATTTGCTCGATCAGAAATTGCCCGTAACCGTGGCAATTCGCGCCGACAAAGATCGCGAGCGCGCTGAAGCTTTCGCTTCGTCTTTGCGCGCACAATATGTCGATGCCAACTTGATTGTCGAAGTAGTGTCCGGCGATGAAAAGGACGGAGCAGTAGTAAACGGGCGCCACGTCAGCCGCTTCTACTAAGCCTGCGGCGGATTGCTTCAGCATACAATGGGCACGTGGTTTATGCTACGTCTCTGACGTTGGACAATACTTCCAGCTGGCTTACAAATGAGTCCACGAGCCATTTATCACTCTGCGGGCAGTCTTTCAAGGCGCTTTTGAAAAAATGCATCGCTTGCTCTTCATCTCCCTTTTCGAGCAGATCGCGCGCGTACAAAAGTTTCAAAAGCCTTTTTTCGAGAAGCATGGCACAGAGCTCCCTGGTGTTCTGACCTCTACATCATGAACTCGGTACTGCTCTCCTACCTCCCTCCTCAGAGGGGGGATGAATCTTAACTTAGGCCTGGTTGCCATTGCCGCTTGATCGGCCGCCCGTTCGAGTGGTGCGGTGGCGGCTGTAATCGCTGGGTTGGCGAAGGATTCTCAATTTCAACGCATGGTGTCCTTTTCATATCTGATATGCCTTTGTTACTCCTTCTGTACTATCCTGAACATCCACCCCATCGGCCCGCACAAAAAAGCACGGAGAATTCTTGCTATGGCTGGAGAAAATGATATTGCAGTACGTTCCATTGGTTTTGGTGGCGACGGAGGGCATGCTGCACAGATAACGAAAGAGAACACAGTGGAAGCATTACTCAAAGACTCCGTTTGGCAAATGGCAAAGGTCGGCTTGGCCTTCCAAAAACCTTATGGTGAATCTTTGGAGAGGCAAAAGCATTCTACTGAAGCTGATCCTGCTAAGCAAGAATTGATTCCAGTGGTGCCTCAAAAATACGAACCGATTAAGCGATTTGGTTTGCCATCGCAAATTATTGATGAAGCAGCCAGAAAGCCAGTTGAAAAAACTCAAGTATCGCCTGATACTCCCAAAGAAACTCATTTTGCCGAGGCCACGGTCGAGCAGCGTCAAAGGTTTGTCGAACAGCTAGAGCGGCACATGAAAGATCAGCACTATCGAAGCAATTTCGAGCTGGCCGGATTGGGTACCTCACTGGGCGGGCTTGCCTTGACGCGCGCCAGCACCCCGGCGGGACTGGCTGTTATTGCTCTCGGTATCGGCACGAGCTTGTATAACGGTTATAGAGCAAATAGTGCGCATGAAGCAGCTCGCGAAGTGCTCAGGCAAATGCCGAAGTTGGACGCCCAGCGATTTGGGCATTACGAAAGCGATATCAACAGCGCCCGTGAAACAACTGCTTATGGCTACATCACGAGCGGCGGACTGGCGCTGATGTCGATGTCTAAGGTGACACCATATATAAATCAAAAGACATCCGGACTGGCTTTTTTGGCTGGGATTGGCAACAACGTGATTCAGACTCAGTTGCGCATGCCGAGAACTTTGTCGAACTTCCGCACTGATGCTGAAAGTTGGAATCAAGAACTGACCAAAGCGCGCGACAAGCCTCGCCCTTGAGGGCGGGGAAGGATAGCGCGGCGGGAGAATCCCGCAAAAATAACTTGCAAAATTATCAAATCTTACTACCATATATACGTATGGCTTCTCCTCTCAAAGCTAGCCTCCGTTCGGCTGGTGCGGTGATGTTATGGAACGTTTGCAAGCATTCAAATTCAAGCTAAAACCCTTGCCAGAGCAAGTAAGAAAAGTGGCTCGCTTTGCTGGTTGCAAACGTTTTGTCTTTAACAAGGCTCTGGCGTTTCAAAATGAAGTATTAGAAAAAGGGGAAAAGCTATTAAGCTACCCAGCACTCTGCAAAAAGCTTACTGAATGGCGCCATGATGAAGAGACCTCCTTCTTAAGGGAAGCTCCGACTCATGCACTTCAGCAAGGTCTCAAGGATCTTGATAGAGCATTTACGAATTTCTTTAAAAAGCAAACGAAGTTTCCACGCTTCAAGAGGAAAGGAGAGCGAGATGGTTTTCGCTATCCTGATCCCAAACAGTTCAGACTTGATGAAAAGAATAGCCGCCTATTTCTGCCGAAATTGGGATGGATTAGATACCGCAAGAGTCGAGCAGTCGCAGGCACAGTGAAGCAGATCACAATTCGACGAGAATCAGATGGTTGGTATGTATGTATTCAGACGGAAGTAGAAACAGACGCTCCAGTTGCACGGTTTGAAAACCCAGTGGGAATTGATGTTGGTATTGCCGCCTTTGCCACCATGTCCGATGGCACTAAATACACTTCTCCAATTGATTTCAAAAAAGCAGAGAAAAAAATTGCAAAAGAGCAGAAACGTCTTGCCAAGAAACGCAAAGGCGGATTCAATTGGCGTCAACAACTGGATAGGCTTCGTAAGCTGTACAGAAAGGTATTCAATTCTCGAAAGGATTTTCAGCACAAGGTTTCAACGACTATTTCCAAAAACCACGGAGTAGTCGTTGTGGAAGAACTCAATGTTAAGGGTATGAGCGCTTCGGCAAAAGGAACTGTGGAAAGTCCCGGAACTAATGTAAAAGCAAAATCCGGACTAAACAGATCGATACTCAGTCAAGGATGGTCGGAATTTTTCAGGCAGTTGGAATACAAGTTGAACTGGACAGGAGGCATCCTGATAAAAATTCCGCCACCTAATACAAGTACTAAATGTTCGAAGTGTGGGCATACCTGTAGTGAAAATAGAACAAGTCAAGCTAGATTTAGCTGCATTGGATGCGGATATACAGAAAATGCTGATTTCAATGCGGCGCAAAATATACTAGCGGCGGGGCTAGCCGTGTTAGCTTGTGGAGAGAATCCATTGGGAATCTCGTTGAAGCAGGAACCCACCGTGTCGGCAAGTGTTCTTGCCTAGCCGGAATCCCCTTCCTTCAGGAAGGGGAGGAGGTCAAGAAGAAATAACTGCTGCAAATACCTGTGTGAAAATCAATGGAAAAAACGCAGGCGCTGATTGCGGTTGTCTATCGTAAATCGCCAGCCACTGAAGAAGGCTTGCCCTAACAGACCGGAAGATCCTTCTTTTCCGACCATTCCTTTTTGTCCGGTATCAGCGCTAACTTTGACGTTGCGAACCACAATCGGACCCAGTCGAAGCATGTCGACCATCAATCCCACCGCTTCTGTGGTGCCACCGACTCCCTTGTGATACTCAGTCGAGCCGCCGGAAGTATCGATACCCAGCTCTCGAATGTTCGTAGGGCTGAATAAAATGCCTTCCGCACCAGTGTCTACAATCATTTGTGTTTTCTTTCCTTTCTCTCCTTCGAGCTGGACGTATAAGTGTTTGCCGATGCGCTGGAAAGGTATCGTGTAGTTATCGTCTTTAACTATGTCGGATGATTTTGAAAAGCGTATGCAGTGTCCAACATTGTCGATTTCATAGTCGATGTCGCTAAAGAAATCCTGTCCAAGCAACGGTGCGGTTTCCCACTCTTCAGAAATCCTTACGGGCAGTCGTTTTGTAATGCCGCCGATGCCTACATCTAACTTCATCGTCCATGAATCGACAGTGCCGCCGACGCCTTGGATTTTGCTTGTGGCCGGCGTTGTCGGGGGATGAATGCCGAGTTCACGCAGATGGTTTTTGCCCATCATCGTCACAGACGCGCCTGTGTCAAAACAGAATGCCAGACGTCGTTTATTGACCGCACCTTCGACAATCATGTCGTCGTGTCCCGGTGTGAGAGAAAAGTATGCTTTGGAATTGGCGGGCACGATCGTGGGGCCCGATTGGCCATCTTCATCAGCGCCGCTGGGTGGCAGTCCAGCAGGTGCTCCGCCACCTGCTCCCGCTCCTGCGCCGCTGCCCTGTTTGCCAGGGTTGACAGCTGTAGTGGCACTGGGGATGCTTTCCAGTCTTTTTAATTGGGTCTGAGCCAGCGCGCGAATGCGAGCATCTATGCCGGTGGACACAACTGATTGATACAGCTCTTTGGCCTTGTCCGGATCGCCCTGAACGTGATAGCAGAGCGCTCGATAATACTGTGCGTAAGTGTCATTCGGGTTGGATTTCAGGCGCATGTCAAAATACTGTGCTGCCAGCTTGAAATTGCGCTGCTGGAACACCTTCAAGCCGTAGTCGAAATACGGGTCTGCGGCTGCCGGCTGGAGCAGATTTCCGCAAAGCAGAAGTGCCCAAGCCGCTGCTGCGACAACCTTTCTAGAATCAACCCGCATGCCAATGTTTTTCATAAACCATCCCCGAGTCATAAGCTTTTATATGCCCGTATTGGAGGTTTGAGGACAGGCGGAATTGTTCGATAGCCAACATTAAATGAAGGGGCCAGCCGGGTAGGTCAGCCCCCGGGTGGGGGACTGTTGGTGGAACAGCTGAAATCAAATATTGCAGAGGTGCAGCGCCGGCAAAACTGCCTGAAGTAGTCGTCAAAATTTGCGGTTCGTAACCACTTGCAGCGCCGGCAAGTGAATAGGCTACAATTTGTTGATAGTGCATCGGCATTGTGGGCTGATGCGCATCGGAGATTGTCCTTGTTAAGGCTGATTGTTGCCCTTTTAATTCTCACCGTCTGCCACAGCTGTCCTGCATTGGCGGCTTCAGCCGAGAACGCTCGCAAGATTTTATCCATGCCGATTCTTTACGTCACCGATCGTGAGAAGGTGACAAGCCGTGGCGACCATCAGGATTTCGGGGTGCAGATGATTGAGCCGGTCGATGCGCTCTATTACGGTTGCCAGCAAGTAAAGGTGAAAGTCACCGCGAAAGAAGCCGAGGAAATGCAGAATTTGCCGGATTGGGGCTGGAGCCTGCGCAATGAGAAAGACGTAAAGCAAGAGTCTGAATTATCCGCAACTCAGCCACCATCGGCAACTCAGTCATCCGCAACTCAGTCTTCCGCAACTCAGTCATCCGCAACCCCGTCATCCGCAGCCCAGGCATCCGCAACCGATTCTGCTCTGCCAACCACCCCAGCCGAAAAGACAACGGCAGAAATTTCTTTTCGAAATCAAGTATTTGAAAAGGATCACGACTTCCAGAGTCTGGTTGATACGCTCAAAAAAGCGATGGAGATGAACCAACGCCGCGAGTTCATCATATTTGTGCACGGCTGCTGCATCGGCTTTGAAGGCTCAATGAATCAAGCGGCAGCGCTGGAAGAGGCGACGAGGATACCTGTGATTAATTACGCCTGGGGGTCGGTGAAAGGTAATTACGGCGGCTCGACGATGACCTTGCCTCGCTCGCAGGAGCGCTTTAACAGCCTGGTTAGACGCTTGCTAAAGGAATTTCCGGAAGAGAAAATTACTCTAGCCGGCAACAGTGTCGGCAACATGATGATCGTCGAATACTGCCTGGAAACCTGCGAGCATTCTGAATTGCGCAAGTTTGACAATATCATTCTGTCGCGCGCCGACATGGATGCATTTGCTTTCAAGACGCAAGTGAAACACGTTGTGAGAGCCGGAAAACATGTCTGCCTTTATGTAGCGAAAAACGATCCGCAAATCAATCTTTCCGGTGTACTGCGCTGGTTTTTCAATCCCAAGGACCAGAGTGAAAGAGTTGGAAACGCTCGCTCCGCGCCGATGTTCTACTGCGATCAACCGGTGGCCGTTTACGATGTATCCGCTCTCAGACTCAAGCACATAATGCCGCACCGAGCTGTATCGGAGCTGCTCAACAACAATGGTAAACCACCGGACGATTCACCAGTTTATGTATACACGCCTGACAAAGATAATGTCGTGCGAGTTGTTCAACGCCCCGGTAAAGTCGCAGAGCGCCAGTTTGCCAATGCCACGGGCGAGTAACTGAATCCATTTGCGGGTCGGTTAGCACCTCGTTCACCATTTTCTGCACACGGTTGTGAAAGTCTTGTGTGCAACTCAACACTAAATTTCCTCTTTGATCCGCTCAGACGCCGAACCGGAAGGATGGTAATTTGGAAAAACGGGAATTTCGCTGCGCATCGAAGTTACGACTGATGCGGTGCGAACGGCAACGAGAGCATTGCCGGCTGTTTGAGACCGAACCACCACCAACCCTAATTCAACCCTGCTGGAGCTCTATATGGAAAAAAGAAGACGAATCACAAACCTGCTCATGTTTCTTGTACTGCTCTTCATTCCGACTTCCCTTGCAGCGCTTGTAGGAGATGTTCTCTGGCGCATGATCTTAATCGATCAAGATGGCTCTTTCGTTGCCCCTGTCTGGATTTACTCGACTACGTGTTCGATTCCTCCACTGCTTGCTTTTGCTCAAGGACTGGGTTTTCACAAACTTTATTTGTGCTTGCAGGATGCCGAAAAATCAGCTAAAAATGCCGGACTCGATTTCCTCTGGGGCTTTCTTCCTGTCTGGTTTATTGCTTTTGCCTGGACGATGTTTTGGGGCACGTTGAGCAAACTCGATCGTCTGCCATCGCACAATGCTGCTGAATTATTCGGCAAAATCATGCAGGCATATGCAGGCGGACTACCGCTGCTCATAACCGCTTTCAACGTCGCTGCCTGCATTGGGATTTTTGTCGCTTTCTTGCTGCACGCATTTCGAAGCTTGTTTGCAGCAGTTAAGCGATCCAAGCTATCTAGGAATGACGTTGAAACCGGCGATAACTGCGTTGTGCCCAGCAACTAGAGTGTTGCCGGCAGTTTGATATATGGTTCTTACGCTCAGGCAGATGATCAAAACGCCCACTGCCACCATCATTGGTTTTGGTTGAACCGATTTGCAGGCCTTGGCTGCAATCGGCGCTGCAAGCATGCCGCCGATGACCAGCCCGATCACTGCGTTCAAATAAAGAGTACCAAGGGTGAGGAAAAACATTGCCGAGGTTGCGGCAGCTACGAAAAATTCGGCGACATTGACCGAGCCAATTACAAAGCGAGGGCTGTTGCCTTTTGCTACGAGCGTTGAAGTAACCACTGGACCCCAACCGCCGCCGCCTACAGCATCGACGAATCCACCTAAAAATCCAAGGCGCCCGA
>JBGAVL010000066.1:0-23363 GCA_044228145.1 Obscuribacteraceae bacterium (SeqCode) | reverse complement strand
GGCTCGAGAGGAGGATCACCTTCAACTTCATCAGGTGGCAGTTCGGCAAGCGTCTTGACCAAATTGCGGCAAAGACCCATCGCCTTCTCACCGTTGCTGAAGGGCAAAATCAAGCCAAATTCAAGAGTTTGAAAGTGTCCGACCAGATCGAGTTCTCCTCTGCATAGATTGAAAGCTTTGACGACCCGGCGAAGATGTTTACCCTGCGGAAGCAATCCGTTCTGCTTGACGTCAAAGATTACCACCGAGTAACCAGTGCGCGTACGGGAGCTGCGCTTGTGCTCTCTTTGCGCAAAAAAGAGAAAAAGCGGATAGCTGAGCATGTCCGTTTCGGGGCGCAGAATCTCATGGTAAGCGGCGTCTATGATTGAAAAGTCGATGGAACCTGTGCTCTGAAAAACCGGCTGGGTGCCGCGCGACTGAGTAGCTATAACGTTTTGCATAGTCATGTTGAGCAAAGCCGGCATCCAAATGTTCATTGGCATTGGCACTCTTGCCAGAAAGTCGTGCAAAGGTTCGCTTTGCTTGAGCTGGCTGTAAATCATTTTTTGCGCGTTCAGGTCGGCAGGAATGCCGCCCGCCTTGACCAGAGCTTCGAATTCGGCTTCGCTCAAATTTGGATTGGTTTTTGAAACCAGAGCATATTCATCGAATCCGCGATTTTCCAGCTCTTGCTTCATGTCCCTGAGAGCTGCCGCTTCCACCAGAAGCGCATCCATTCTCTTGCCTACAGTGCGCTCTTTAGCCAGAATTTTTGAGGTAAAGGCAAATTTGCCTTTCCTCCACATCAAAGACTCGAGTACAACATCGTAGCCTTTTTGCACGCTTGCCCCTTCCACAAGCAAGGCGTCTTCTTTCGTGGCATGGATAGGCGTGCCGTCCTCGAAGAAAACTTCTATTTGCCGCATACCTTCAACGATTTCAAGACGCCCGGTCATCTTGCAAATTGAGACTGATTGCAATACGCCGAACAAATCGATATCTTCCAACTCTCCGGAAAGATTGACACCAAAAGTAGAATAAGTCCCGCTGGCTGCATTGCCCATATCCGGCATGCCGCCGCTATTCTGGGTGATGGGCTGCATGGAAGTGGGCATGGGAGCCTGCATCTGCTGTTGCATAAACCCGCCTGGCGGCATCTCTTGCGTTGTCATCAGATTCGCACCCATTTGAGTCTGGGCGGGCGGTCCAGCCGATGAATTCTTGGATATTTCCAGATGAATCATGCCAAGGAGCACCGCCAGATCAGTGGTTCTGTGTGACCAGAGCGGTGGCAGATGAGAACGCTCGACGTCGATAAGAGTCCACTCTACATAGCTGACCCGGCTCATGCCGGACGGGTCAGGCGGAGTAATGGCAGTCAGTAAAAACCCCTTACCTGTGCCGAAAGGCAATTCCACTGTCCGTCCCAGATTTTGGCGAGCCAGATTGAGGACCTTATCCAGGTCCAGTTCAGTCGGATTGACCACGGACGCAACCTTCAGAGGCGTCCAAGACGACTTGTTCAATGTGAATACCAAACGGCGACAAACCTAGTACTTTGTACCACCAGAGCATTAGCTTATGACTTTAAAAGGCAAGAATTCCAAAAAAATTCCTGCTTGTCTTGATTACCAGCGCGAGAGCGATCAGCCGGAAAATGGTGATTTTCCGGCTGATTACATTTTGAAAGCGATTAATTAAGCAGCCTCTAGGTGGTCAATACTTTTTCCTTGCGACCTTCCAGGATCTTGAGGAAAGAGCGAGTGGAAATTTCTTCCAGAGTCAGACCTGTCGCCTTTACTTCTTCTTTTGACACTGCACCACAATTGATGGCACGCAAGAAGTAATTCAGCAGGCCCTGACCGGTGGCCGCATCGTCGAAAACGTCGCCAACAAGAGTGGCTTGGGCAGCCTTTTCAATAAAACTTCTCAAGCGCAAAGAAGCGGGCTCCAACCCCTCCAGAAAGAAGGAATAGCAGGCTGCATAGCGCACGGGCAATTGAGCGGGGTGCAAGTCCCAACCTTGATAATATGCGTGCTTGAGAGAATGACGCACATGGTCGAAACCTAGTTTCCATGCACGATGCACTGTCTCGATATTTTCTTGCCGAAGGGCGGCGCTCAAATTACCATCTTGATCGGCGCGATGCGGACCGACCGGCATGACATTGGTGGCACCGTCGGAAAGCCAGATGCCTGTGCCTGAAAGTGAGACACGCATCATCTCCCGGGCGAAATCGCAGGATGGGTGATCCATCGACTGATAGGCGGCAGTGATGTTGGACGAGGCAGTGTAATCGTAAACACCGAAATGGCAGGCGATGCAACGTCCTTCTGCCGCTCGCACAAATTCAGGAAGCGCACATTGACCTCTGGAATTGATTATGGACTGTGGAGTTTCAACCATCAATTCGATCTTGATTGTCTGATCGGGCAGTCCGAGTTTTTTCTCGATGAGCGAAAGCAAATTGATCATCGCCGTCACTTGTTCGGTGATAGTCACTTTCGGCAAAGTGATGACAAAGTTGTCGGGCAGCTTGCCGCCTGACTCCCCAAGCAGTGTGGTGAGAAAAATATCGAGCGTGCGTGCGCTTCTGTCACGCAAATCTTCGGTAAACGGTTTGATGCGAATTCCGATGAATGGAGATAGGGTATTTTCCTTCATGCCCTTCACCACTTCCTGAGCAGCAAGCTCGGTGTGCATGTCTTCTTCGGAATCCGGGCGGTTTCCATAACCGTCCTCGAAATCGATGCGGAAATCTTCCACCGCTTCACGCGTCAGTTTTTCACGCACGCGTTTATAAACCGTGTAAGCAAGCCAAACAGGATGCTGTTCTTTGCGAACACTGTCGGAATTCTCTTCCAGCAAGGGCTCCAGCTTGGCAATTTTGGCTTCGCTTTCCGGCAGCTGTTGCCAGCCAGAAAGTTGAAGCGCCCTGGCAAAGGTAACAAAGTCTGGAGCATACTCGTCAAGCGAACGCAAAGCAAGGACTCCGAGCTTTTTGGCGGAGTCAGACTTGAACAAGTGAGCGCCACCATATACGGTGTGGACAGCTTGCCTGGCGCCTGAGTCGCCTGGATATTGAGAATTGAATTCTCTGTTGGCGATTGCCAGTTTGCTGAAGACTTCGCCGAGATTTCCCGAGTTAAGGGAAGTTTTCATCTTTTATCTCCTTGCCTCACGAGTAATGCTAACTGCCTCTATATGTCGAATAGCTAAAAGGGCTGATCAAAAGCGGAACGTGGTAATGCTGGGCAGCGTCATGAATTTCGAAAACAATTGGAACGGAAGGATAAAAACCCTTGACGCCGATGGACTCGAAGTATTTTTGCGTATCGAAAGTCAATCTGTAAATTCCGGTCTCCAACTTCATTCCATCCGTCCAGAGTTCGGGCACGCGCCCGTCTGAGTTGGTCTGAGCTTTCGACAACTCAACCCACTTTCCATCGGCGTTTCTGTCGAGAGCGATGGGAACTCCCTGAGCAGGTTTGCCGCGGGAAGCATCAAGAACGTGGGAAGTAATTTTGCTCATGAAACTAGTTTTTCCAGTCGGATTTTGGTAATTTTCGCCTGTTCGCCTGCTGCTACCGCAATCTCGTCATCTTCATTGTTCGGTATTCTGCTCTTCAAAATTTCAAGCATTTGCTCGGCGGTTTTTCCTGTTGCACAAACGATAAAAATGAAACCGTACTTCTCAAAATATTCATCGTTAAGTGCAGCCAGCTGATGAAGCACATTTTCAGTCGCCTGCGAAACGCCCTTCTGCTCGTTTTCGCACCAACTTGCCGTGGAGGCGAACTTGGCTCTCAGCGAATCCACATCGCCGATTCTCGGGTGATGCGAAAATGCTTCCAGCCAGTCTTTCTGAGCAAGTTTAAACCAAATGTCATCGGCTGTGGAAAATAATTCCTCGACCGAATGAAAAGGGCGCCGCGCCAGCATCTTTTCTACCCACTGGGAAGCTCCGCAACATCTGGACAGTTCTTCCTTTGCGTCATCTTCAGATGACGCATTTAAAATATCAAGTTTTGAATTGGCGTTGACTGACATTGGTCTTACCGCGAATTGGTGGCGACTCTATCCAGACGTCCTTCGAGAAGCTTTCTGCCGTGACCTTCTTTCGTGAAGAGACCCTGGTCGTAAACCTTGGTTCCGCGCACATAGGTACGTTTGACGACACCCTTGAATGTTCGCCCTTCATGCGGTGTTTCTTTGTGTCGATGATGGACGTTTTTCTTTTCCACGACAAAGCTTCCTTCCGGATCTAGCATGACGATATCGGCGTCGAAGCCCGGCGCTATCTTGCCTTTTGTACCGTAAAGTCCGGCAAATCGGGCGGTTTTCTCGGACATCCAGGCGACCACTTCCTCTAAGCTGTGACCCTTCTCTTTTGCAAATGTCCAGACTGCGGGCAAACCAAACTGCAAAGAAGCTATGCCGCCCCAGGCTTTATCGAAGTCGCCTTCTTTCATCAACTTCAGTTCCGGCGTGCAGGGTGAATGATCGGAAACGACAAAATCAATGGTGCCGTCTTTGAGCGCCTTCCAGAGCAGCTCGGAATTTTCCTTCTCGCGAATCGGCGGAGCGCATTTGAAACGTGTGTCGCCATCAGGGATTTCTTCAGCGGCAAAGGTCAAATAATGCGGGCAGGTTTCAGCAGAAAAAGGCAATTTTTTGGCTTTAGCCTCTCTGACAATTGACAGAGCATCGGAGGACGAGAGATGGACAATGTGAACACGGCAATTGAATTCTTCGCAAAGCAACGCCGTCAGTCTGACGGCGTCATTCTCCCACTGGCGAGGCCGCGATTCGAGAAAAGCCGCATACGATCTGGGTTCTGCCTTCAGATGCTCGGCTGGGTCGTCATGGCTCTCGCCACAATCTGTCTCCATTTCCGCATGCACTAAAAGCGGAACGCCCAGGCGCGCTAAAACCGGCATTGCTTTGCGCAAATCGAATTCCGTGGCATTGGGAAAATCGTCGATACCGGAATGAATCAGGAAGCATTTGAAGCCGACTACTCCGTGGGCCACCATCTTTTCCAGCTCGGAGTGATTACCGGGCACGACACCGCCCCAGAAGGCACAGTCGACGTTGAGCAAACCTTCAATGGCGGCCAGTTTTTCTTTCAAGGCCGAAAGTGTGGTTGTAACAGGAATGCAGTTGAGCGGCATATCGACAATTGTGGTGACGCCACCTGCAGCAGCTGCCTTGGTGGCAGTGACGAAACCTTCCCATTCGGTTCGCCCCGGTTCATTAACGTGCACATGGCAGTCGACCAGACCGGGAATGACAACCAGGTCGCCGGCGTCTTCAACCGGAATGCCTTCGGGCACCTGGGAAACCGCCACGATTTCTTTAATGACGCCGTCTTTCACAAGAATGGCAGCTTCCTTGAAACCATGTTCGGTCAGGACCTTTCGTCCTACAAATGCCGAATCAAAAGCTTGAACGCTACTGCCCATGGGCAACACCTCTTTGGGAGCCGATATGCACAGAGGATATACTCTAGAGCCTTCCTGTACTGCGTTTCTTAACGAAAATAAAGGAGTCGAAGACTGGAGCCGGTGCCCGCTCTCGCCACTACATACAGTGCGGTCCCCATGTGTGGCTAATTTCAGCCGATGAGATAAACTGGAAACTCACGGGTAGGTCGTAATTGCTTTTATTCGAGGAGGTCGTCACGTGTCATCAATTCGAGCGCGCTTCAATGGGCCCTCTCAAGGCAAAATGCTCATCGCTTGCCTTATAGCGGCTAATTCAAACTCATGGCTCGTCTCTTACGCAGAAACGGCGACAACACCGGACGTCAAACCCGGCAAACCCTCCATGATCCAGGTCAGCGAGCCGGCCAAGCCCGCTTCCTATAATGCAAAAGCCTTACGACGTCTGGATTTCAAAGTGCAGGGAAAAAGTTGTGCCGTTTGCCTGATGGGCATTCAGCGCAAGTTCAAGACACTGCCCGGAGTCGTAAAAGCAGCGGTCATGCTGAAGAAGCCGTACGGTGCGGTGGTGATCTATGATTCTTCCAAAATCAACATGCAAACACTTCTTGAGAAAGCAAAACAGCAGGACAAAGAAGTGAAAATCGTCCAACCGACGGATTTTCAGGTTCCAAGAATTCCGACCATCCTCATTCCTTTATATGGCATTCCCAAATCGCCGTCAGCCGATCTAGAACCGGAACGACAAAAGTAGTTATCCAGGCGCTTTGAAATGTGCCCTTGAAGCGACTGTCTATTTTGACCGTAATTAGTTGGAGCGTTTACAGCGTTCCGACTACAGGCTCAGTCATGTCGGTGACGAAATTCATTTGGGATGGGCCGCCGAATGGAATCGGCACTGGAAATCTGCAGATAATCTCGGTCACTACCGTGACAGAGCTTCCTCTATAGTCGACCGGTCTGAACAGCCTCTTGGATCTGATGTATCCGGCAGCCGGGAAATTGTCGATTGCAGTTTGAGCCGCAGCCTGAGCTTTGGGCTGAGTGTCGGTTTCTGCAGCAGCTCTGGCTGCGCTTTTGCACATCGAGTCATTGGCGGTCTGGGCCAAAACGGCTGCAGCCACATCAAAGAGAAACAGAACAATTGGAATAATTATGAAGAGACCGGCAGCCGTTTCCACGATACTGGTTCCGCGCCTTCTTCTGTTCAATGACTTCATCTGTAGGTCCAGCCTCCGTGGGTGCTTCTGCGTGTGCTAGTTGATACCGCGCTCCTCTTGAGTGCGCTCGGACACGTAAGTGAATGTGATCGGCGCGCCGATGCCGGGAATGCTTCCCATAAATGGTATCTGCAGGAACGGCTGAATCAGAACGTTCGTGGTGACTACAGCAGTGTCCTGGGGAAAATTATCATTCGGAATCAAATCTTTCCAAGCAGCCGAAGAGCCGGTCTCGCGTCCTTTGACAAATCTCGCCAGAGTACTGCCCTCCCAGGCGATACGCGCTCTGGCCAGAGAATCGCTGGCTCTAGCCGGCGCTACGCAGGCGACTTCGCGGCACTGCAAGTGGTTCAAGTACCAGCCTGCGGCATACGCGATGCCCAGATAGAGGAGGTCGAGCATGGGCGGCACAATGCAGACGAGCAGAATGAAGAGCGCAGGGGCAAATTCCGCAAACTCATGTCCGCTGGACTTTCGTCCTCTTGCACGGTATTTCATCGCGCTACTCCGTTCGATCAGAAAGGGCGTCGGGGCACAACTCGTTATTAGAAACAACGCCTCTTTTTCGTATGTACCCACACAGCCGCTTTTGAGGCAAATCATTAGCAAAATATAATTGGCTTAATAAGTAGATGTTCATTTAGCCACCTCCTTCAGCCATGATTTACTCATAAAGCTCTTTCGCTCTGCGTATTTCTGAGAATTCCGTGGACATATCGCTCGCATATAGAGCCTGTGCCGTTTAAGGCAGGTGCAGCTTCCAGTCCGGAAATCGTGTTTTCCCCACGGGAGCCGGACACCAGGCTTGACTTCCATATATTAACAGCGCATAATGAGACATCCTTAATCTTAGGGATGTTTCCTGTATACTTTCCGCAATTGATCGCGGTTTGAAACAAGCGTTGCTCTATTCACATGCTTTGATATCTTCTGATATCTATCGAATTTCAATGCCTGAGCCAATTACGGACTCAATCGTTAGTAACGAATCGAAGACGCAATCACTCGGCAACGCGCTGCGCGCCATCTATAAAATCTGATCGGGGATTAGGACAAATGACCAGAAAACGCAATAGGGGAGCCACTCTCGCACTGATTGCAGCATTGACGCTGTTCATCGTTGTGATCGCCTTGGGCTTCTTCTTCCTTGTCAAAATGCTTGGTGGCGGCAGAGAGCTGCAACATGCAGTCGACGCCGGCAACTTGAACGTCGCCAAACAAAGCATGCGCCGCCCATTCCTGAGAATTTTCGGCAGCGGCACTCCCGACCTCAACGACCCAATCCATACGATTGCCAAATTAAATTTCATGCAGGCCAAAGACCCTGTTGTAGGTGAGCTGGATTTGCTCACCTATAACCGCGCCGTAGGGCAGACGATGCTCGTGTCTATCAATGCGATTTCCGACAATTACGGCTTTGGAGATCCTTCACCTACCGGTATTGCCAACGCCAAAACCCTGGTCAACTGCCTCAGCGATCCCAACGATGGCATCGGAGTAACTCTGGCAGAAAAGCTGAAAAACGACGTACAACAAGATATGAATTTCAGCCAAATTGCTTCAATCTCACCGATGAAGATGCTCAATCCTGGCGGCAATAATGCCAACGCGGAAAGCGGACAAAAAGACATCGCCTACATGGCCCGTAATTTCGGCACCAATTTGACGATCGGTCAAATGGTTCTACCGACTGAATTCACAAGCTTCATCGACCCGGGCTTTTTGGGCGGCAACACTGTCAACAAGCTGAGCAGCACCTATGTCAAAGGCTACTCACTGATCAACATTCCCGGCATCACCAACAGTGGCTCACATCCGCTCATGGGAGTGCCGCTTCGCCCGCAAGAAAAGCCTCACCTGGTCGCCAACCCTGACTTCAAAGACAATACGACTTCGCCTCTGCCGGGCGGCAGCTCAGTGGACACGCGCGTTCCTCCAAATGCATTCCACTCGGCCGGCAGTGCTGCAGAATACAAAACCGTCCAGCGCACTCTGGCCAGATCATGTGCCATCGTGGGTAGTGTCGACGTCTCTGGTGAATTCTCCGCTTCGATCCCCTGCGGCTACATAGTCATAGCCAATGGCGACGGACCTATTCCTTCCGGACCGGTCAGCTTTCTCGGACCAGCTGCAGGAATGAGCGATCAAGCATATGGCGGCGGACCGAATGACATTTTCAGCGACCTCTTGATGAACCAGCCGGTCTTCATAACGCCTAACGGTCAGGCGATGGACACCAATCTCAACGACATTCTCAACATCAAGCAGTTTAAATCCGACAATCCAGGTCAGCCGATTCCTCAGAGCCTGGTCAACGCACTGGACGGACCTGCGCCCAAGCAAGCTGCAGCCGACAGCATTCCGGCAGGCAGCGTGCCAATCTCCAGCTGCGACAACTACAATTCCACACCGACTTCACCGCAAGCCGATCCCAATTGCTTCAACAACCTGCAAGCAATGGCGACGACTTATGGTTTCAGTCTGCCCAACGGCTCGAGCGGCTCCTCACTGACCGGACTGATGGCCATCGAAAAATACAAAGCACAAGTAATCAACCCGCGTCCAGGCGGCGGACCGGCTATCGTGACCGGCATGGAAAATGTCTGCACGGGAATGAAACAATTTCCTCTCGGCGGCATCCCGGCAAGCGAACCGACTACATTCGGCAAACCTCCGACCGTCGGAAACCTGATTGGCAGCTTCCTGAATTTCGGCAATTCGGCACCGCTTGCGACAATCGTCAACAATCAACTGCGTCTCAAGCTCAGACAGATTCGTCCTGAAACTTCAGATTCAGAAATCAGTGCTTTGCTCGGCAGCGCTTCAATTCCGATGGGTCAAGTTCGATACATCTGGATGGATGACAGCCGCACGCTGAGGTTCACAGCCAAGGGCTCCTTGCCCACCTGGATCACCGGAGACGCTGTGCTTCCGGACGGTACCGGCACAACATCCTCGACTGGCTGGATCACAGGCAATCGCAATTTCGTCAACATCGAAGGCGAGCAAGGCTATCCGAGCCCCTGGGATTGCTTTGGCTCCGGCCCCGACCAGACCAAGTCAGACATGCTCTGGCAACGTTCTTCCGGCTACAATTGCCTGCAAGGCGTGCTGCGCTTTAGAAACTGCGTAAATGCCAATACCGATCCCTGGGACTGCCCCTGCTAGCGCCTGTCTCTTGCATTGCATGCGCTCTAAAGTGAATTGAGGTAACCTATTATTTGTGCGCCGACGCTGGGTTCTTGCCGCCAGCCGGCGCACAAAGGCTAAAGGCGAAACCTGATTGGGCGAGGCTCAGCAAGATGTCCAGTAAATCTAAGTCCATCTCTTTCAAGTGTTTGCCAGGCTTGATTATCTGCCTGTTTCTCACCCAATTGATGCTTGCAGGATCACGAGTTTGCCAGAGCGCCTATGCGCAGGGGCGGGCTCCCCAACCTCAAGATTATCAGTTGCCGAATCTTCTCAAGAATAGAGCTCAGACTACGTCAACTCAACATGCCCCCGACGAGTTCAAGCCGGACAAACTGACAGGCATCATTGAATTGCCCAATGTGCCAAACTACACAGGCCACGCTGTATTTGTCTCCGGACTGAAGTATCCAAGAGATCGCTCAGGGATGCGCATCGGCATGACCATCGGTGTAAGAGAAGACGAAAATGAAGTACTTGAGTGGTATAAATCAGCATTGAAGACTTATGGTTGGATGGTGATATCCGCCAATCCAAATGACAAGTATGTTTCGGCAGCCAAGGACAAAAACACATTCACAGTGCGCATCTCACCATCCAAACAACCTGGCTTCCGAACATTGGTTGTGCTCTCCTACAAATTCGGGATTTGATTGAGTGACAAGAAAACGTTCGATAACTTGGCTGGCACTGCCGTTAATTTGTATTCTTTCTACCGAGCAGCAAATGACATTTGCTGCGGCTTCCGCCACCTCCGCCGTGCAGCTTGAAGCAATCGAAAAGAAAATCGAGAAAGACGAGTTAAGCGACGACGTTTACGCACAACTTGACTCGATTATTTCTAAAGATCCGACTAATTACAGGGCGCACCTTTATCTGGGCAATTGCTATGCGAAACTGGGACTGCCGGAAAATGCAATTGAAGAGTTCAAGCTGGCAACAAAATACGGTCCCAATCAGCCGAAGGCATTTGTGGAGCTGGTCAAACAGCAGATCAGGTTGGGACAAATTCCAGCTGCCATAGAATTGTTGAACGAGGCCAAGAGAAAATTTCCCAACGATCCGGAAGTGCTCTTCTGGAGCGGCAATGAACTTTTCTCCAAAGGTAAGGTGCCGGAAGCGCAATATATCTGGCGTCTGGCGATGAACAAGAATAAGAAGATACTGGGTCTGGGTTCTGCTTTGGGCGAGGCTTCACTTTTGCAGGGAGACTTTCCAAAGGCGAAAGCGTTGGCGCAGCAAGATCTGGAAATCGACCCCGATTTCGCCATGGCCAATCGCATTTATGGACTGGCTCTGGCCAGCACAGGCAAGTTCGAGCAATCGATTGCTCCACTCAATAAAGCTTACGAAAAGATGCCTTTTAAACAGGGGCTGGCAGAAAACCTGGCGGCCTGTGCGGTCTGGGCGGGCAAGTGGCAAATCGCCCTGGAGCCATCCATCATTGCCCTTGGTGCAACAGCCAGTCTGGACAACAATAATGCCAAGGAAAAAAAGCGGCTTTACGAAGTATTCCGTCATGTCACAGCCAAAGAAATCGAAATGGCCATTGAAGCAGCCACCATCAAGATCGGCAAACATCCGCCCGGAGCCTATTTCTTTGCGCTGGGCGACGTCCTGGACTCAATTGACATGCACAAATTGGCCATAGACCAGTACAGGCGCGGGCTGCAAGAAGAACCGACCTTCGGTCGTGCTTGGTTCCGCCTGGGCAGGGATTTGGAAATTTATGCCAAAGACTATCAGCAAGCATTACAGTGCTATCAGAAAGCTCATGTTTTCAGAATGAAAGACCAGGAAATCACCATGCACATGTACAGCCTGGCAGACAAGCTGGCCAAACGTGATTTGGACTGGTCATGGAAGCTGAAAGACGTGCTCAAGCCACCCAAGAAGATGCCGCCGGTTATCGAACCGGAAGCAACAGCGCAAGCCAATTCCACGAGGTGACACCAAAAATGGTGACAGCTTCGGCACTGAAATATTTGGCTATTTCGGCACTCTTACCGGCTGCATTCGCCCTGGAGGCAAGTGCAGAGCCGCTCAAACCTCAAAGCGAAATTCCAATCGAGAAGCAACGCTTGCTGCCGGCAACCAAAAAGGTTGAGATGACAGGCGAAGTTGTAGATGCATGGTGCTACGCCTCTCAAGTAATGGGTCCGGGACGCGGAGAAAAACACAAAGCCTGCGCTCTGGCCTGCATTCACGGAGGAGTTTCGGCCGGCATTCTGGATGAGAAAACAGGCGAATTGTTTATCGCCGCCAAACACAGAGGCTATACCGGCTGCAAGGATTTGCTTCTGCCTTTTGTAGCAAAACGGGTGACTGTCAAAGGATGGACCGCTCGCAAAGGCGGCTGCAACCTGATCAAGATAGCCGAAGTAAAATTGGCCAAGACAGGAACAACATGCAAATGAAAGCAGGCAAAGGCGACGACATCGGCAGCATGCGCACTTTGCCATCGATGTTTTACAAAGATCCAAGTCTCCTGGAAGAGATGAAAGAGGTAATATTTGCGCGCAGTTGGCAATTAGTCACCGACGTCGATCGCCTCAAGGCACCGGGGCAAGTGGTACCGCATTCAGTGATGGAAGGTTTTCTAGACGAGCCCATCATTATGACACGCGATACTGACGATCAGCTGCACTGCCTGTCCAACGTATGCACGCATAGAGGCAATTTGCTCGTGGAAGGCGAATGCCACGTCCAGTCTTTGCGCTGCCGTTATCACGGGCGCCGTTTTTCCCTGGACGGACAAATGGTGACAGCGCCGGGCTTTGAAGGGGTTGAGGATTTCCCTAACGAATCAGACCACCTGCAATCGGTTCCTTTTGCCAGCTGGCGCAAATTTCTCTTTGCCGCCACTACGACAGACAGCCCGCTTTTTGCTCTGAGCGACCTGACCCAACCGATGAGCGACCGTTTGGATTTTCTGCCCGTGGAAGAATATGTTTTCAATCAAGCCCGTTCCCGCGACTACATAGTGCGCGCCAACTGGGCTCTCTATGTGGACAATTACCTGGAAGGTTTCCACATCCCCTACGTTCATCCTGACCTGGCAATAGCGCTCGATACCAAAGACTATTCAAACGAAATATTCGATTATGGCAGCTTGCAAATCGGAGTAGCGTCGACGCAGGGTGAAGGCTTTGAAGATATACCTAAAGATTCGCCTGATTACGGCCGCAATATTGCCGCCTACTACTATTTCCTTTTCCCCAACATGATGTTCAACTTTTATCCCTGGGGACTTTCCATCAACCTGGTGACACCACTGGCGGTGGACAGAACAAAAGTCTCCTTTCTCACATACGTTTATGACGAATCGAAAATAGCAACCGGCGCCGGTGCCGGGCTTGATAAAGTAGAAAGAGAAGACGAGGATATCGTGGAGAGAGTCCAGCGAGGCATGGCCTCCAGGTTTTACGACAGCGGGCGCTATTCGCCAAAACACGAGAGCGGGGTGCATAATTTCCACGGTCTGATTCGGGAATTCCTGGGCATTGATTAAAAGGGCAGCCGAAACTAAAAGGAGAAGGCGATGTTTGACCGACTCAAGAACGTAATGAAAGGGATGCTGGACAAAGGTGTGTCCAAGCTTGAAACCCCCGAGATTCTTGCCCAGATGGGCGAGACAGAGCTTGAGAATCTCCTTAAACAGCTAAAAGAAGCGACAACTGAGGCAATCACCCGCGAAAAAATGGTTCAAAAGCAGCTGGAGAAAAACCAGCAAGAGCTCGAGCAATGGATGAAGCGCGCTGCAGTTGCTGTTTCTCAGGACAATGACGATATTGCCAAACAGTGCCTTTCCAAGAAAGTGGAACTGGAGGCAACCGGAAAAGCCTTGCAGGTTCAGCTCGATGAAGCTAAAACATCGAAAGACACTCTCAAAGAGAGATTCGCCGAAATTGAAGAAAAACTGAGAGATTATCGTGTCAAGCAAAAGAGTCTGGTGGCACGCGCCAAAGCAGGCGATGCCGTCGTCAACGCCCAAGATCTGATGTCTAACGCTGCAGGCAAGAGCATGGATTCGATTGAAGAGAAGATTCGCATGAAAGAAGCTAGAGGCGAGGCGATGACCGAAATGGCAGGCGACGATAAATTCAAAAAGTCCGAAAAGGAAATGGATGTCGACCACGAGTTGGCGGCACTGAAGGCACAAATGGGCGCCAATACTCCCAAGTTGATAGTCGAAGAGATCGATCCGACAAAGAAAGACGAATAGCTCTTCTGACCTCATCTTCGGGCGATCGCTGGATAGTCATACCAATGACGGTCTTAACTCCACAGGCTCACAGACTGTATCAATCTCCTTCTGTGCGATCTTTTCAGAACGTCCTCTACATTTTATGAATCAAATTCAAACTATCCATGAAATCACTCTCAATGAGACTTTTCCCTTGCGCTCAAAGGTGCTGCTCAACGGAGGGCCTTTTGAGCAATGCGTCTTTACTCAAGACGGGAAGATGGAAGCCGTTCATTACGGATTAAAAGAGGCGGATGCCTTGATTGCCATCGTTTCTATGTACAAGCGAACACTTGATCTGGAACGCTTGCCGCAAACACTCTATGTATTGGCAAAACAGCCGGCCTGGCAGGTGCGAGGCATGGCGGTAGCTCCTGAGATGCAGCGGCTCGGACATGGCAAAAGACTTTTGGAGGAGGCGTTCAGACTTTCGATTAAAAAATGGTCACCTGCGGACTACGTGTGGTGCTATTCGCTTCCTCAATCAACCAAGTTTTATGACCAGCTTGGTTTCATCACAATTGGCGAATTTGAGATGGAAAATGTTGGTCCTCTGGTCACTATGTATCGTCCCTTTCAGTCTGAGAAGAACAGACTGGGCGATTGATGTTCAAACACTTCATTTTTCGTCTTAAGTGGAGCGTGTCTTTACTGTTGTTCCGAGCTCTTGGACGCATCCATGGCTTTCATACTATTGGCTGAAGCTCTGGGGTTAGCCAGTAGATTGTCACTCTTGAGCAAATCAAAACGCGGCATTTCTATCGAGCGGGTAAATTTACGATCGTCTCTTACTTTGAGAATCTGACTGATTGTGTCTTTAATGGCGGCGCAAATGTTATCCAGAGGCAAGTCGTCTCCGTCATAGCCGAAAGGATCTTCGATGTCTTCGGCGATGAGTTCGATGCCAATCAGGAAATAGGTGCTGATCATGACGAGCGGCATGAGCCACCAGATTGAGAATTCTTGAGACAAATACCAGGGCATAGCTAATAAGTTGAGAGCAATACCCTGGCGCATGAAAGCGCGGTAGGAAATAGCAATGGGGCTGTTCTTAATGCGCTCGCAAGAGCCGGCGATATTCATCAGTTGAAGCGCATGACCGTCCAATTGCATGGACATCAGTGAATCGACATGACCGTCCCGGCGCCACTGCAAGAGCACATCATAAATTTTTCCTGCCACATGAAGAGGAATATTGCGCACTTCCGAATCGGAAAGTGGGTCGACACCAGGAAGTGGACGGCTTGGCACAGTGTCACGCAAATGGTGTTTGAGTGCATAGGAGAAAGAAATGATCAATTCGCCGAAGCGCACTTTTTCAGACGGGCGAATTGTATCGAGGGCGCGAATTTTGAGGCAGATATTGCGAGAATCGTTGACCAGCTGTCCCCAGAGTTTTCTTCCCTCCCACCATCTTTCATATGCCGAATTGGTGCGGAAAACCAGGAGCAAACCGAGAATGATTCCCATGGAAGAAACCGAGCCGAATTCTTTGAACAAATGAGTCGTGATCATTCTGTCGGCAACGTAATCGACAAGGAATGCGTATAGAGCCATCAAGGCGACATACAACCAAACCCTTTTGAAGACCGGAATGCGATGAGCCATAACAAACGGTCTCGACCACATGCTGAGTGTATAAGCCAACCCGGTTTTCTTTTCCGGCGGCAAGGCAGTGGTTGCATTGCGAAATGCCATTTCCAGAGACTCGAGGTCTGTGGAATGCTGTTCAGTCATGTCGCCGTCAAACATGTCCGGCAATTTCCCATCCTCCGTTCAGCTCAATACTGCTAGTGTCAAAGTCGCCTGCACGGCGTTCCACTCAGCATTCAGCCAGGACCTTCAGAGCCGCATTGTCCCTCAAAGGTGCAGTCATTGCCAAGGGAGGCTGATTAAGGAATGATATTGCCGCCCGCTGAGCCAGGGCGATAGCCCGAAAAGGGCAACAGGCTGGCGTCTTGATTCAACAGGTTGAAGACGGTTTGTTAACTTTTGGCCATCAAATCAAAACCCCGGGTACTTGAGCCCGGGGTTTTGATTGATTGCTCTGGCAATTTGCCAACTACTTTGTGGTTTCTCTAGCTGTCTGCGGCACTGTAGCGACGATTTTGCCACGGACGTGGCGCATCGAAAGACGAATCAGAGCGTCGGGAATTTCTTCCAGACTGACGGTTTCTTCCACCATCGGTTTGATTTGACCCTTCGCTGCCAGCGCACCGAATTCGATACCAATGCGAGCCAAATCATCCAGAGCGCTTTCGTCTTCCGATTGATAGGCGGAGCCGAGGAATACTTCATGGATGGAGATTGCTTTCTTGAATTGTTCGAATTGGGTCAGGTCAGGCAGACCGGCCACACAGGCGATGGAGCCGTTCAAGGCGAGCATAGCCAGGGATTGAGTGGCGTTTTCCGGGGAAACAGTGTCGATGATATAGTCGACGCCTTTTCCAGCGGTCAACAGTTTTACTTTGTCGGCGACGTTTTCGGCTTGATAGTCGATTACGTGTTCGGCACCCAAGTCTTTGACGAATTTGGCGTTATGGCGCGAGCATGTGGCGATAATTTTGAGACCGGCAAGGCGAGCCAGTTGAACGGAAAAACCGCCCACACCGCCGGCGCCGCCGTGGATCAAGATTGTTTTGCCCGATTGTACCTTCAGCTTTCTGTGCAGCGCCTGATAGGCGGTGAATCCGGCACAGGGAAGAGCAGCTGCTTCCACAAATGAGAGACCTTCCGGCATCCAGGCCAGTGCTCTGGATTTGCCTATGACGTATTGTCCGAAACCGCCGCGGCGGGAGAAATCGCCATGGAAGTAGACTTGATCGCCTTCCAGCCATTCGTCGACTTCAGGACCGAGGGCGTCGACAACGCCAGCGACATCCAAGCCGAGAATTTGTGGATATTTCCAATCAGGCATGCCTGTGGCGGCTAGTTTGTAATCGATAGGATTGAGACCAGCGGCATGGACACGGACGCGCACTTCGCCTGGACCCGGTTTGGGCAAATCGACTTCGGTGGCGTACAGGCTGTCCGGAGTGCCCGGTCTATCAAGGACGAGTGCTTTCATTACCAGTTGAGACCCCATGAGTAGTAATGGCGGACGACAGTTGTGATTGTAGGATGTGGAATTTCTGAGTCTAATTGTAAGTAGCTGCCGGACGAACGCAAGCCAAAAGAGCCCTGAAACTTAGATTTCTCAACATTTTTACTTCTTAAGGCAGATGCGCCAACTCTGAAAGTGGCTCGTAATCTCGATTTCAAAGTTAGTGCCTGGACCTTTCGTATTTGTTCTCAATTACAAATAGTCATAACCTTTGCAGTCTGGAGCGCGGATTCTTTTATGCGCTTTTACAAAACGCATAGAATAAGCCCATGCAAGACCTGCAATATCTGCCTTATAACCGCCTGGGCCGAACTGCCAACATCATTGTCGACTCAATGCCAATCGAATCGACCGTACTTACACTCAGCCACTGGCCGGCAAGCGGCTGCCCGCCCGAATTGAAAGCGGACCTTTCCGCTGAAATAGTTTTCAACTTTCTGCAAAGCGACTCTGCCGAGTCCTTGAAGTCGAGCGCTCACGCCGTATCCAACAATCATTTCGACGAAGACGGGCTGGTCGGCATCTTTACACTGCTCAATCCGGAGGCCGCTCTTGCCGAAAAGGAGTTTCTTTTAGACGTTGCCACAGCCGGCGACTTCGGGACTTACAAAAATAGAGAGGCTGCTCAGGTCACCTTCGTACTTCAGGCCTGGGCGCAGCCTGACAAGTCTCCTCTCAATAAAGCCGTATTTCGCAGACCTTACGATGAAGTGACCGGCATTCTTTATGAAGAGCTTCTGCCGCGTTTCTCAAATCTTTTTCAGCGTGTCCATTTTTTGGAGCAGTACTGGAGGGAAGAAGATCTGCTCCTTTCCTTTAGTGAAAACGCCATTCAAGAAGGCAGCATAATAATCGAAGAACACCCGCATCTGGATTTTTCGATTGTCGAAACACCGGCGAGCAAAGAGTGGAAAGCTGCACGCCCAACTGTGGGCGAGGCCAGATGGACCCATTCGGTATGCCACCAGTTTGCAGTGCATAATGCCACCAAGTCATCGAGAATTTTGGTCACCGATGGAGTTCGCCACGATTTTTACTATCGCTATGAGACCTGGGTGGAAACCATCGTGCGAAAACCGCGTCCTCGAATCGATTTAAAACCACTGGCTGCCAAACTGAATCAACTGGAAGGCAAAAATATCTGGCATGCTGAGGACAACAAAGACATTGTTCCGCACATGAATTGCGCCGAAAAATCAGTTAGCAAACTTAATTCCGCAACCGTCAAAGAGGCATTTATCGAGTTCTTCAGCGCCTCCAATGGGTAGAATATTGGGGGAGAAACGTTGCATGGCTGATAAGAATCCAAACTGGTTCAGCAAGATTTTTGAACCGCAAACCGATTTCTACAAGATCCTCATAGATCAAGCTACGATGACGCTTCAGGGACTGGAGGCTTTGGAAGGCTGGCTCATGGCGGGCGCTGAAGAACGCTGTCAGACTGTGCGAGACTTCGAAAACCAAGCCGATCAGATCAAGCTGGATTTACACCGCCGGCTGGTTGAGTCGTTCGTTACGCCCTTTGACCGAGAAGACATCTACGATCTTTCAACCAGGCTGGACGAAGTTATCAATTCGGCCAAAGCCATCGCACGCGAGATCGAAGCTTTTACAATCTCGCCTGAAGACGCCTATATGACGGAGATGGCACGCACGCTGGTGGAAGGGGTACGCTGTCTGGTCAATTCCTTTTGCACGCTAAAAGAGAAAAATTTTGCCGAAGCAGAAGTGCAGGCCGCCCTGGCCCGCAAATCGGAAAATCGCCTCTCCAAACTGTACAGACAGGCAATGAGAGAACTATTTTCCATCAACGATTTGAAGCGCATCATGCGCACGGTTGAGATCTACCGAAGCTTTGTCGTGGCTGCTGAGCACATCGATCATGTTGGCGCCAAGCTTCAGCATGTAATCGTCAAAATCAGTTGATTCTGTCCAGCATAAATAGACTGTGTCCGATTCTATCCGATCGATCAGGAATTTCAAATGTGAGCAGTGAATCGACATACATACTAATTTTGGTGATCTTACTCTCGTCTCTTTTCGCGTATTCAAACGGCTTCCAGGACGGCAGCACGGTGGCGGCTTCCGTGATCGGTTCGCGCACTCTTACTCCCAAGCAAACTGTGCTTCTGGTCATCCTTTTTGAATTTTGCGGAGCCTTATTCGGTGGCTCGGCAGTCGCCAGCACAGTCAAATCCATCGCTCGCTTTCCTGATAATCCTGATGTTTTAGCCTGGCTGGCCTGTGCAATGACGGCTGCCATCAGCTGGAATTACCTGACCAAACAGCTTGGCTTGCCATCCAGTTCTACCCACGCTCTGGTCGGCGGACTGCTCGGTGCAGTTGTCGCGGCAGGCAATGGAACGCAGTTGATCATCTGGGGCGAATATCGTCATCTTGTCGATGCAACCGGACTGGCTAAGGTTGTGGTCAGCCTTTTCCTCTCTCCGGCGGTTGGTTTTGTGGCCGGTTTTCTGATTTTCAAAACTACGATGCTTTTGCTCCTCAAGGCTTCGTCGCGTGTGAATCGCTGGCTCAAACTCGCTCAGCTGCCGGCTCTTGCACTGGTGTCGTTTGGACACGGTGCAAATGACACGCAGAAAGTAATGGGTGTGGCGCTCCTGGCACTCAATTCGTTCGGCATGCATGTCCAGACTGTGCCTGTCTGGGTGCGCCTTGTGACGGCAATCGCCATGATTGTCGGAATAGCCTCTCTCGCACCGCAGATAGTGCGCAAAGTGGGCACCGACATTTTTCGATTGCGTCCCGTCCATGGATTTGTGACACAGGCTGCTGCTGCCGCAGTTCTGGTCTATGCCTCGGCTACCGGATGTCCGGTTTCCGCATCGCAGGTGATAAGCTCGGCTGTTATGGGAGTAGGCACGGCGGAAAGGCACAAAGGCGTGCACTGGCTGGTAGCCAAAGAGATGCTGATTGCCTGGTTCGTCACTATTCCAGGCGCAGCAGTCGGCTCAGCGCTTTTGTACTACACGCTTTTCTCTTCTTTCACCAAAATGCTATAAAGTTGCAGCCGGTAAAGTTTTTCACCGATTCAGCATTTTCGGTTCATTAGTCTTCTTTCGGGCGCCAGGTCTTGATTGTCTTTCTGTTTTGAGAAGGCGCTTCATTGACATAGGTGCGCTTGCGATAAGCGGATCTTTCCAATGAGTTGACTCCCACTTCAAACAGCTTGGGCAAGAAATCAGTCAGGCTCATTTCGTTGTCTGCCGCCAATTCTTTGGCCCGTTGAACGAGATCTTTGTGGATATTCAGCTTCAAGAAAACGAGATTGGGATCGTCGCTGCCTGCTTGTCCAGTATCGGCATCGCTGCGTCCACGGGGAGCACGTTCGGCGTAGCCTCCTTCACGGGCGCGACCGTAGCCCGAAGTGCGTGGGCGACCACCTTCTTCCCGGGCTGCGCCGGTCGGGCGATAAGTGCGCTTCTCTTGCGAGCCGCCTTCTGGTCTTTCTTCAAACGAGCGTTCGCGTTGCTTGCGCTCGGCATATCCGCCTCCCGTTGCCGGTCCACGTGATGCACGTGCTTCATATCCGTCATCGTTTGAGCGTCCGCGTGGTGTGCGTGATTCGTAGCCGCCTTCGTTAGAACGTCCACGTGGTGTGCGTGATTCGTAACCACCTTCATTGGAACGTCCGCGTGCTGTGCGTGATTCGTAACCACCTTCACTTGAGCGTGGTCGCGAGGCGCGACCTTCGTAACCACCCTCTCCTGTCCTCTCTCTGGCGGGGCGGCCTTGCGAGCCGCCCTCAGTAGTACGCGCATAAGGTTTTTTGCCGGCGCCTGAGCCGCCAAATTTGCCACCAGTCGAGCGCCCTTGATATGGTCTCTTCTCGCCTGTGCCTTCTCCATCGAACTTTCGTGCCCGGTCTCCGCCGGTACCGCTGCCAGTACGTTTGTAGCCAGCACCAGCCGAACTGCCTTCAGAGCGATATCCTGTGCCGCCTTCAGAGCGATATCCAGAACCTTCAGATCGAAATTTCGGCTTGCCGCTGCTGCCGCCCGCTCTCGGCTTGCCGTCATATGATTTGCCACCTGGCTTGCTACCTGATGGTTTGCCGCCGCCTGAAGGTTTGCCGAAGCGACCTTGAGGCTTTCCGCCACCGGCGCCCGGTTTCTTCCCATATGCACCGCCACTGCCTGTGCGCTTCCCACCGGCTGAGCTTCTCGGCTTCTTATTATCCATTTCGATCCATAGTCCTTATATATGCAGTTGAAGAATATATGACAACGCTCAGTATTACCAGAGACATATTCTCAGGAGGCGGGAAAAACTTCACGTACGCAAAGCGGCGTTTTTATCGCCAGCGAAATTCTCTCAGTCCTCGCTCGGCACGAACGACAACTCCTCCTGCCGGATGTGAGAATGGCTGACCTGGGCGCCTGCCGCCTGGATAACTGGTTTGATATGCGCGGCGATTTTTGCTGCGGCGAGATCTAGGCTGAGCTGTGCGTTTTGGCTTTGCCACCGCAGGTAATGTCAGTGCTTTGGCCGTCGCACGCAAGCCGCCTTTGCCGTCAGTCAGCACGGGCTCTGACTTAGTTACGGGTATCTCAGATACGCCCGGCTGAGGTTGAAGTTGGGGTAATGGCAATGCTTTGAGCTCTGGCGCAAGCTCTCTTTGCGACGGCGAAGGTGACTGCGACTGCGATGCTTGTTGCTGTAACTGAGCCTGAGAATTCCACTGCCTTTGCGGCGGATGCGCCGACGCTCTCGTCGAAGTTTTTCTCTCCACTTTGATTTGCGCTTGCAATTCTTCATCCGTCTTGGCTTTGGCGCTGCCTGATTTCGCCAGCATTTCGGAGCTAGGCATTTTGTGCACTTTGTAATAGTTTTGATTGAAGTCGCGGAAGATCCCTGCAGCCACAGTTCCTCCTGTGACTTTTTTGCCGATAGCCATGGTGTGATTCTTGTTGCCAGCCCACACCGCCGTCACCATGTCGGAAGTGAAACCGACAAACCACAGATCGGTGGAATTGTCAGACGTGCCTGTCTTTCCAGCCACTGTGCGGTCTTTGAGCCTAGCAGCGGTGCCAGTACCTTTGGTAACTACATCTTCCAGAATAGAGTTCAGTTCGAGCACGCAAGCCGGATCGAAGACGCGATGCAAATATGGGTCATATTTGTGCAGCACATTGCGCCCGTCCAAAGACGTGATTGTGCGCACCATCCAGGGCTCCACAGCGACACCTGCACGAGCGAATGTTCCGTATGCTCCGGCCATTTCCAGTGGAGAAACCGCAGCGCTGCCGAGAGCAAGCGATAAATTCGAGGGCAACTGAGACCTGATGCCGGCATCTTGCGCAGCCATAATAATCGGCTGCATGCCGATCTGTCGTGCTACCTTAACCGCGCATACATTACGGGACTGATAAAGGGCCTGGCGAACAGTAATTTTGCCGAGGAATTTACCGTCGTAATTCTTTGGTATGTAGGTGATGCCGCCGATCTGCGGAACCTCCAATTTTGTGTCTTCAAGAAAACTTTCGGCGTCGAGCGCACCATTTACAAAGGCGGCCAGATAGACAAATGGCTTGAAGGAAGAGCCGGCCGTGTGCGGGTTGGTGGCGCAATTCCATTGGCTTTTCCAGAAGTCGCCCGCTCCTCCTACCAGTGCTCTTACAGCTCCGTTGGAAACAGAACAAGCGACGATTGCACCTTCATCGATGCCACGTGGAGCGCGATCGATGCCCTTTTGAATAGTAGACTCCGCAAGCCTCTGCGCATCCTGATCGAGCGTAGTGTACACGCGCACACCTCGGCCGATACGGGTTGTATCACCTTCGTCGGGAAGAAGTGTTTTGACCACTTCCAGAACATATGAAATGAAGTACGGGTACTTATCAAACGGTGCGGTATCGTCTACGGTGCCTTTGCCGCCAAATCTGAGTGGCGTCATCATGAACACTTCGTACTGAGCCGGTGATATATAGCCATTGTCGGCCATCATCCCCAGTACTTGTTTCTGTCTTTTAAGCGCATCGACTCGATTTTTCGGATCTCCCAAAATAGATGGGCTCTTGATCAATCCGGCAATGAAAGCCGCCTCGGGAAGTGTGAGCGCCGACGCGTGCTTACCGAAGTAGGTCATTGCTGCTTGTTCTACGCCCCAGGCGCCGTTGCCGAAATAAATCTCGTTCAAGTATGCCTGCAAAATTTG
>JBGAVL010000065.1:0-23412 GCA_044228145.1 Obscuribacteraceae bacterium (SeqCode) | reverse complement strand
ATACCGGGAGGTTGCCCACTTCTTAATAGCGCCGTGGAAAGCGATGATGGTCACCCGGAGATGAAACTGCGAGTCATGAAAGCAATGGATGTTGTTTTGAGCACCGTCGAAGGGTTGGTCAGAAAGGGCATTCATGAAGGCGACATTCAACCGTCGACAGACGCACAATTGGTAGCAAGAGCATTCATCGCTACACTGGAAGGCGGCATAATGCTGACGAGGCTGTACACAGATCTAACCTACATGGACTCAGTGGCCAATAGCCTTCGCCATCAGATCGCTGCTATTCGTACCAGCCCGTAGAGAATCGGCAAGGTATTGCCGGCAGTATCACAGAAAACATCAATAAATCCGTGCAAGCGCATGGACAGCTTTAGCGTGCCGGAGAATTTAGACATTCCGGACAACTCCAAATCACTTCGAAACTCAAAGGAGTAAGAAAATGTCAGACACCAAAACAATCGAAAACAAGCAAACCAAGCGAGGCACAAATTATTCCCACTACAATGGCGGCTCTCTCAAAGACTGGTCCCAGCACAAAATCGAACATCCGCGCGTCGGCAAGGTGAGAGGCAAGCACTTCCTGAAAGATCATCTGGATTTCACCGGCTGCGAGATTTCCATTAACTCGCTTCAGCCCGGTGGTGCGGTTCCGTTTTCGCATCAGCACAAAGAAAACGAAGAGATTTACATTTTTGTGCAGGGCAAGGGACAGATGCAAGTCGACAACGAAGTTATCGATGTCGCTGAAGGATCGATCGTCCGTATCGCGCCTCAAGGGCTAAGAACCTGGCGCAATAATTCCAGCGAACCTCTCGTGTATATCGTCATCCAGGTCCGCGAAAATTCGCTCAGACAGCATACATTTGAAGACGGAATACCAAATATGGATCCAATCAACTGGCCTGCTTAAATCAGCGACGCATTGCCTGCGACCTATTTCAGCCTCATGTAATGCCACACGATGAAGCTTAAATCGGCGACAAAAAATTGGCTAAAAACAGACCATACCGGCCCCCTGGAAGTTATCAAAGGGTTAGAATTCTAACCTTACTTAATGGACTTCATGGGGGTCGATTTATGTCGAAGTTTCGGATGCCTCGGGCGGCTGTGCTCGTGCTGTCTTTGACGGTATTGACCGGAATCAGTTCTGCGGATGCTAAAACATCTTCTGACAAGTCCAAGGCGATAAAAATCGCGGCAAAGACGACGAAGTATTCCGAAAAGGAAGGTTTTGAGCGCAAGAAGTTGGACATCGTCAACACGCTCAAAGAAAATGAAGTGACACGCTTTATGACTTTGCGCGATGGCTTGACTCAAGCATTCGAGCTGGACAAAGTTTTGAAAGGTTCAGGTCCATTCACGTTCCTGGCACCGAGCGACGACGCGTTCAAACACTACCCGCCCGATGATCTCTCTCAGCTTTTCGACAACAAGAAAAAGCTCCGCCAGGTTTTGGAGTACTGCATCATCCCTGGCAATTACAGCGCCGCAGATCTGGTGCAGAAGGGAACAGTCAAGTCGATGGAAGGTCACAACGTCAGTTTCTCGAGCCCAAACGGCGACTATTACGCAGACAAATCACTAATCAAAGTAAGCGATATTCCGTGCACCAACGGAACGATGCATGTGTTGGACAGGCTGATCCAGCCGCCATTGGCCCAATAAAATGAAACCACGACTGAATTTCCGTCAAATCTGGAATATGAATTTCGGATTTCTCGGAATTCAGTTCGGTTGGGGCCTGCAACTGGCAAATATGAGCGCGATCTACACCAAACTTGGTGCCGATCCCGAGCACATTCCCATATTGTGGTTAGCTGGACCGGTCACAGGATTACTGGTTCAGCCCATCATCGGCGCGATGAGCGATCGCACCTGGAACAAACTGGGCCGCCGGCGCCCGTATTTTCTCGTCGGTGCCATACTTGCCTCCATCGCTCTTTTCTTGATGCCTGACAGTTCTGCATTATGGCTGGCGGCAACGCTTTTGTGGATACTCGACGCATCGATAAATATAAGCATGGAGCCATTTCGCGCTTTCGTGGCTGACAAGTTGAATGCCGAGCAGAGAACAACCGGCTTCATCATGCAAAGCTTTTTCATCGGCATCGGTGCCACCATGGCCAATGCCTTGCCGTTGATTTTCAGAAACTTCGGTGTTTCCGGTCTGGCAGCAAATGGTGTGCCTCTGACTGTTCAGTACTCATTCAAAATCGGCGCAGCAATGTTCCTCCTTTGTGTCCTCTGGACAGTGTTTTTCTCCAATGAATATCCACCAGAAGACATGGAAGCGTTCGAAAAACACCGAGCGCAAAATCCGGGAATCGGCGGACTTCTGAAAGAAGTCTTTCAGGAAATCCCACAAGCTGTGCGCGAGATGCCTAAGACCATGAAACAACTGGCGGTCGTGCAAATCTTCACCTGGCTCGGGCTATTTTGCATGTGGATGTTTTTTGGCTTGACCACTGCTTATCACGTTTTCAAAGCGCCGGGTCCGGGCTCCGAAATATTCGACAGAGCGACAGAATGGTCAGGTTGGTGTTTTGCTGTCTACTCGATTGTTTGCTTCATAGTTGCTTTCATGCTGCCGAAGCTTTCCGAGAAATTCAGCCGAAAACTGATTCATGGTATTGCCCTTGCACTCGGTGGTTTGAGCCTACTATCGGTCTTCTTCATTCACGACCCGACTTCTCTCCAGTTCACGATGATCGGTGTCGGCATCGCCTGGGCGTCAATCTTGTCCATGCCTTACGCGATCCTTTCGGCCGCCATTCCGCCTGAGAGAACTGGCGTCTACATGGGCGTCTTCAACTTCTTCATCGTCATTCCGGAAATCCTGGCATCGGTGACTTTTCAACCACTGGTAAAGTATGTTTTTCATAGTAACCCGCTTTATGTCGTGATGCTCGGCGGCGCATCGATGCTGGTGGCAGCGCTCTTGGTGACCCGTGTAGAGGATTCAGGAGAAATTGTGCAAACAGTTGCCGGTGGTGGCGGACATTGATTCACGAGCGGGCGGAAATAGCGTCCAACGCGAGACCAGAACTTCAGATCTTGTACCGCGATGAATTCATGATCGCGGTCAACAAACCGTCCGGCATGATCGTGCATCGAGGCTGGGACAAAGACCCAGTCACAGTTGCCGACATCTTGCGCGACGACATTGTCAAAGCGAAAGTGTTTGCCGCGCACCGGCTTGACCGGGGCACAAGCGGAGTGCTTCTCTTTGCCCTCAATTCCGATACCGCTCGCAACTTACAGAAACAAATAGAAGCAGGAGAAGTTCAAAAGCAATACATCGCACTTGTACGCGGACCTATGAAAGAAGGTTGCCTTCTCGATTATCCAATTAGAATAGACAAGGAACACGAGCGCATACCGGCAGTAACAGAGTTTGTTCCTCTTGCACATAAAGACAGATGGTCACTAGTGGAAGCACGTCCGCGTACTGGAAGGCTTCACCAAATTCGCAAGCATTTAAAACACCTCAGTCATCCGATTGTCGGAGATGTTCTCTACGGCAAAGGCGACGTCAACCGATACTTCAGGGAAACTTTCAATCTGCATCGAATGGCATTGCACGCGCTTGCACTCACAATCAAGAATGGATACGATGAAAGCATAACCATCGAGGCGCCCCTCCCAAAGGACCTGACTGAACCATTCGAAAAGCTGGGGATCTCTTTCTAGTTGTTCTGTTCGTCTTGACTTAAGGAAGCAAGAGCACCCATCGCCATGAATGCCATGCCGATATCTTGATAGAGCAGCTCCGATTTCTGCACTTCATCGCTCACCGCAGCGATTTCCGGTAGAGAAATAAGATTTCTTACCGCGTAAGCTGGCTCCGGATGCTGCACACAGTCCTGAAGAAACGTCCACGGTTGTAGCATCAGTTTTTTGTCGCGAGAAACTACGAAATAGAAGTCCTTGTCGTTCTCATCCTTCGCGCAAGTCCAGGACCATCCATACTTCTCGATAAAGAGATTCGCAAGCACCGCACCGAGTTGAACGAGCAACGCTTCGATTTGTCGCTCGTTAAACTGTGATTTCGCTTTTTCGAACTCGACCAAAAATTCAATTAGCTGTGCGGCAATTTTTTCCGCTCCAATTGCAGAATTTAAGCAACCGATCGTCTTCAAACCATCGCGCAAATGAGCGTCCAACTCTGACTGCAAAACGGGCGAGAGTGGACGCTCTTCGATGTTCATATTCAAAGATTACCGTTGAAACTATTTATCCTTAGGCATGTCGGCAGGCGAAGGAGTTGGATCAGCAGAAACGGAATTTGTTTTCCAACTTTCCTTGTCGACCTTCCATTCACCGCCTTCTATGACCATCATACATTCGCCTTTCGTCTCGTCTTTCGTTTTCCCAACCAGTGGGTTATCGTGAAAAATGGGCTTACCATCGCCAACAACCAACTTCAAGTTGGCCTTATCTCCCTCAACTTTAGAAGACACGATATTCACATTCTTCGGGCAGAACTCCTGCATCATGCTGAACAACATTGTGCGTTCTTGAGCCGGAGTCTCCTTCATCTGTTTGACAAACTTAGCAGCGAGAAAAGGAGTCACATCCTCATAAGTCTTCGCGTTAACCATCGCCTGATGGTACTTGCTGTATACGGACTCAGGCGTAGCCTTGGACTCTTCGCCAAAGCTCATGGACGGGAACAAACAAATAGCCAAACCGCTAATCAATAAAGAGACGGACGCCACGCCAGATTTAGTCTTCATTTTGAAATTTCATCCTCTTCAGAATTTCTGCAACCTCTGGTTCTACGTCCGACTTGCGAGGTTTAGGAGTAATTCTCCGCCCCAATTGAGCTGAAGCAAATACTTGACAATCGAATAAGAGGAACATAATAGAACGGTTTCAAAGCCCGCAAGCGCCAGCCAGACCGCCCGTTTGCCTCTTCCAGTCGGGGTACGGGGAAACTTACGTGCCTGCCATTAGAAATCTGAACCTCGGCTAAAGCACTGGCACGCCAAAGCCGCAAAAATATCCATTGGCAACATCCTCAATGCGGCACTCGTGAACTGATCGAGGGCTTTTTAAAAACAAGTTTTTGCAATTTGAGTTTGGCAATTTGAGTTAGGCGTTTTCAGTAGTGCTTTTCAATAGCTTTTCTTACTTCATTTTCTTTCCGGTAGTCTTCGCGCTTTACTGGGCGTCTCCGCGCGCATTGAAAAAGCCCGTCCTACTGGTTGCCAGCTACGTCTTTTACATGAGTTGGATTCCAATTTACGGACTGCTGGTCGCGGCTCTCAGTCTGGTCAATTACGCGTTCGGAATTTTGCTCGAGAAAAGTCGCAAGCCTGGCTCTACAAATCAGACCCTGGCAGAAACAGCAGAAAACGCATTGCCGATAGAAAAGAGGCCCGGCTACACGCGCACTATTCTTGTGCTCGGGCTGGCGGTTAACCTTGGCTGCTTGATCTATTTCAAGTATGTCAATTTTCTTTTTAAGACCTTTGTCGATGCAGTCAATCTTATTGGCGGCTCCCTGCACATTCAATTCAATCAGTTGCACGCGACCGCATTCGATATCATCCTACCCTTGGGAATCTCTTTCTTCATTTTCGAATTTATCCACTACCTGGTGGACGTCGCAAAGGGAGAAAAGGCGATTCGCAACCCCATAGACTTCGCACTATTTGCTGCATTCTTCCCATCACAAATTGCCGGTCCAATCAAGCGATTCGAGAATTTTATCGAGCAGATAGGAACGGCGCCTGGAAGTTCAGCCAGTGCTCTCAAATTTCGCAGTACGGATATGCAAGCCGGCATTGCGCTTATCCTGCAAGGTCTGTTCAAGAAAGTGGCCATCGCCGACAACTTAGCCGTCTTTGCCAATACGGGCTTCAACCCAGCGCTTCATCTCAGCGCTGTTGACACCTGGATAGGCGTGCTCGCTTTCGCACTACAAATATACTTCGACTTCTCCGGCTATACGGACATGGGTCGTGGCAGCGCGAAGATGCTCGGAATCTCGCTTCCGGACAATTTCAATTTCCCTTATCTTGCAAACAGCATTGCCGACTTCTGGCGCCGCTGGCATATCTCTTTGTCCACATGGTTGCGGGATTATTTGTATATTCCACTCGGTGGTGGGCGTTCGCACAAAAATCGCAATCTGCTTTTGACCATGCTTCTGGGTGGTTTATGGCATGGTGCGGCGCTGCATTATGTGGTTTGGGGCGGGTTTCATGGCTGCCTGCTCGTCCTCAATAACTGGTATGACAAAGCAGTAAAAGAAAACGCACAGCTCACAGAATTTCACGCGCACCCAGCCGGCAAAGTGCTTTCGGTTCTACTCACATTCGGTCTAGTCTTAATCGGTTGGATATTCTTCAGAGCTGACACCATACCTCAAGCGCTGCACATGATGCAGACTATGTTTTTGGTATCAACGCAAACTGCAACGACTCCAATTCTTTCAACCATGCTAATCAGGTCACCGATTGTGGTGGCATTGATAATTTACGGCTGTTACGCTTCTATCTTCAGCCTTCCAAAGTTCGCTCAGCAAAAACAATTCGAGCTGCAACCGCTCAGCCTGCTGGGATGGTCCGCGCGCATTCCTCTTTATGCAGCAGTGGCAGCAGCCGCCATCGGCTTTGCACCTCTGCAACCCAGTTCCTTCATTTACTTCCAGTTTTAGGGTTTTCCAATAGATGGTAAGAGCAGCGACACCGCAAGCAACTAAAGACAGACATGACAGTCTGCCTGACGAATTGCGGACGAGCGTACCCTCCCCTTCACCTGTGCGTTCAGCTCATACAAAAATGCGCAACCTGATGCTTGCGCCTCTGGTTTTCGCCGCGAGCTTGATAGTCTCAGTGTTTTTGCTCGAACTTTGCTTTACGCTGGCGGGCATCGGAGAAGAAGAGTATCTCAAACGCGATCCGGTGATGGGTTGGGTAATGGTACCGGGCAAGAAAATGACCTGGCGCAAAGAAGGTTTTGGTCAATTACAGATAAACAGCGCAGGTATGTTGGATCGCGAGTATTCTACGGCGAAAAGCGCAGACACATTGCGCATCGCTGTCATTGGCGATTCCAATATCGAGTCACTGCAAGTGCCGCGACAACTGAATTTCTGCCATCTTGTAGAAGAAAAACTCGGCAATGATTTTGCTTCGAGCGGAAAGAAAGTGGAAGTTATGAATTTCGGTATTTCCGCTTACAACATCGGACAGCTGTACTTGCGATTGAAGAATTTGGCTTCTAAGTACAAACCGGACATAGTGATAATTTCCGAGTACGTTGATTCGACAAGAAATCTATCTCCGGAAGGGTCTGGATTTTTCCGCGCACGCCCCAACTTTTCTTTGAAGGGTAAAAATCTTGTTTGCGATTACAGCAAACAAGATGAATGGTTGGCAACCGCCGAAGGCAGAAGAATACAGTCCACGTCCTGGTTGCGCGAGCACAGCCGCATCTGGGGAGTTGTGAGCATTGCCGCAGAGCAAGTTCAAAAATGGCTGGACGGGATTGGAAAAGGTGAAAGCCGATGGGGCGCCGAAGTCACTGAAAAGAAGACAACTTTCGATGCCACCAACGGACCAGCCTCGGCATTTGGTGTGTTCATTGAGCCAGAGAAAAACAGTTGGCCGGAGTTACCCAGTGTCAACTTGCCTCACAAACAGGCCGCTCTGAGAAAGTGGTGGCCGGTGCATGCGGCACTCTTGAAAGAGATGAAGCATGAATGCGATAACATCAACGCAAAGATGATTCTGCTTCGGTTGCCGCAAGTGAATGGCTACAACAATATTGCGGAAACAGGATTGCTCAAGGACTTTGCCACCAATTCTGGTGTCCCTTTCATTGATGCAACGGACTCGTTTATCCAAAATGCAAGTAAACATGAACCACTCTTCTACGGTCCACATATGACGCCGCGAGGTCATGCGCTGCTGGCGAATGAAGTAGTCACAGAGCTGTCCCCTGTGTTGAGAAAGGGAGGATTCAACCCTTAAGCCCGTCCAGGAGAATCCAACCCTGTTCGGTTTTTCGATTTTTCTGTGGCAAATATTGCTTTTTCTGTCGCCCGGTGTTATCTTGGTGAAAAAAGAGCCGTGGGGTGTTTTACCGATGCCTGCACCTATGCCAGAACGGGAATTCTACAGACTCCTGAAAAAACACGGCTGCCGTTGGGAACAACGCTCCAAACATTCTTCAATTTTCTTTGGTGATATCTACATATCTGGTTTTGCAGTAGCTCATTCAAAAGGAGGAAAACGAGAAGTCAAACCGTTCTACGTTAATCAATTTTTGAAGAGGTTCAAGGAATTGGGATTATGATCAAGAAGGACGCGATTCGCAAAACGGCAGTGACTTATTGGAGTGATGAAGACAATGCTTTCATTGTTGAATCACCGCTATTCACTAACATTGCAGGTGTCGCCGAAACCAGAGCAGAAGCTTTCAGCATCTTTGAAGATATGCTTGACACAGCATACGAACACCTCAAAAATGATAATGTAGTGGGCTATAAACGCGGTCGTCCTGCCAAAGGTGGTGTCGACTTTCATTGTCAGGTGCAGCAACCTGCTCGCGACGAGATTACAAAACTGGCAAAAAAATTGGGGGGTATCAGCCAGGGCGAAACCGTAGAATTTCTCCTTCACTACTATCAATGCAAATCAAAAGAAAACTATTCAAACCAACCGCCTCAACGCGACCAAGATTTAGATTCACGCTTGGAAAATGTTGAGTGGATTATGACCAGAGCAATTGCAAACAGCCTGGTCATGGAGAACGAAGCTGCATACACCACAAAGACTAAAAAGAGTTCCAATGCGACAAAGTTTGAAATCCCACCAAACGTATCGGCTTCGGAATTCCTCGCTGCCCTTGTGGAAACTCAAAAGCGAAAACTACCCGACGTTCGCAAATAACAGATTCAAGCTCTCAGCCATGGTTGGATGAGTCCAGATGGTGTCGCGAACTTGCTCATAGGTGAGATTGCCAATCATGGCCATTTGAACGACAGACATGATTTCGCCGCCTTCGTGCGCGAATATGGAACAGCCGAGAATATGCCCATCATTCTTATCGATAACGGCTTTGAGAACACCGCGTGTTTCGCCCGATGTCGTTGCGCGAGGAATTTTAGCAGCAGGCATCTTGGCGATAAGCACATCGTGACCAGCTTTACGTGCCTCTGCTTCAGTCAAGCCGACCCGGCCAAGTTCCGGATCGACAAACAAGGTGTAGGGCACCAATCTGCCTTTTGTAGAACGCTTTTTGTTGTGGAGAAACAGATCGCGCAGGATGCGAAAATCGTCCCAGGAAACATGCGTAAAGTGCGGACCACCATTGCAATCTCCAATCGCCCAGATGTCTGCTGCGGATGTTTCCAAATACTCGCTGACTTCTACGTATCCACGTTTGTCTAGTTTTACCCCGGTGGCTTCGGGTGCGAGTTTTGCGTTGTTTGAAACCCTTCCTGTCGCAACCAAAATATGCGAGCATTCTAAAGTTTCTTCTGGCATTTCTCCTGAATCGCCTTTTTTCAATGTCAACTTTGTCGTTTTTCCAATACGCGAAACAGATGACAGTTCTACGCCTGAAATAAATTCAACTCCTTCTTTTTCAAGAACATCTTTAATCGAAGCGGCGATGTCTTCATCTTCTTTTGGGAGAAAACGGTCGGTGCGCAGAAGCACCGTTACTTCACTGCCTAGCCGCCGAAAAATCTGCGCGAATTCCAGCGCGATGTATCCACCACCGACGATCACCAGACGTGAAGGGAGTTCTTCCAATTCCATGATACTTGCATTGGTCAGATAGCCTGATTCGGTCAACCCGGCAACATTTGGAACCATTGGACTGCTACCGGTGTTAATGACAATGCGCTCTGCCGCAATCTGGCGTTTGCCACCATCGGCAGTGTCTACCTCTATTACTTTGTGGTCGATAAATTTCGCTGTGCCAAGAATGAATTCCATGTTTTGCGTACTGCTGAAGAGTTGTTTGTGCGTGTCGACCATGCCTTTTACGACGCGACGCTTTCGCTCGATAACGCCCTTAATGTGATTGCCGCCATCGTTCAATGCCAGGCCGAATTGGTCAGCATGCTGCACATGGTGCAGTAGCTTCGCACTTGCAACCATAGTCTTTGTGGGTATGCAAGCAACATTTATGCAGGTGCCGCCTATCTGTCCTTCTTCGACAAGGGCGACTTTATGCCCTGCTGGTCCAAGCACCATTGCCAGAGACTTTCCGCCCTTACCGCCACCTACGATGAGGTAGTCAAAATGCTCCACTGCAGCCACAAGTGCCTCCTGAAATCCAATTCAATTACAGGGGCATACTATACCGCGGACAATCTCTTAATTAGAAATTCAGGTGCAGCTGGACTCTCGGACCGTTACTTTGATAGCGGTGATGATGATGGTGTCCGCCGTGGTGTCCACGCTCGTAGCCCTGGTGATGACCGCCATTGCGGTATACATTTACCTGTCCGCCTTGATTGTGAATCATGCTGAGAATTTGACGCAGCATCATTTGTTGAACATATTGCTGACGCGGATCAAAGTTGTAGCTGTAGTCATCACCGTAATTGATCGGGCGACCATAACGATCGTATTGATATTGGCGATCGTATTGGTATTGGCGACCGTCCCGATTGTAGGCAGCGCGGTCAAATTGGTCCCATTGATCATATTGCGGGTCTAGTTGTGCGTACCGGTCGGTTTGACGGTAATCGTCCATCTGCCTGTACTCGTCTGCATACTGGTCAAATTCAGGCTGATAGCTGCCGTCATTCCGCGCGGTCCGCAGAGTGTCGTCGTAATAATATCTCCAGGGCTCTATATATCCATTATTGGTGCCGGGATTGTAGGTCTGTCCCAGGTCAGAGCCGTAATCATTTCTCCATTGCCCGCTGTTGTCGACATAGCCCGTGCCGGGAACGTAAGTCTGGCCGACATCAGAGCCATAGTCGTTTCTCCACTGACCGTTATTGTCTACATAGCCAGTCCCTGGCCTGTAGGTTTGGCCCACATCGGAGCCATAATTGTTTCTCCACTGTCCGTTGTTATCGTAATAGCCCGAGCCGTCGTTCGCGACGCCTGGTCTGTAGGTCTGGCCTACATCGGAGCCGTAATTGTTTCTCCACTGCCCGTTGTTGTCGTAATAGCCAGAGCCGTCATTCTGGACGCCGGGTCTGAAGGTCTGACCCACGTCACGTCCGTAAGTCGCCCGCCAGTCGCCAGAACTCTCACTCTGGACGCCAGGTCTGAAGGTCTGACCCACGTCACGTCCGTAAGTCGCCCGCCAGTCGCCGGAGCTCTCGCTCTGGACACCAGGTCTGAAGGTTTGGCCAACATCACGGCCGTAGGTAGCACGCCAATTGCCGGAATTTTCGTTCATTTCACCGGCTCTAAAGGTCCGCCCTACGTCTCCGCCGTAGGTAGCCCGCCATTGCCCGCCGCTCTGGGTCTGAGGCTGCTGTCCTTCTCTGTAAGTGTTGCCGACGTCGCTGCCGTAGGTAGACCTCCAGTTAGCGCGCTGATAGGCGTCTTCGTAAACGCCATTGCCTGCTGCCTCTATCTGGGTATTTCCAGTATTTCCAAAATTTTCGTATGTCATGTGAGAAGGAACCGCACGGTTGCGCAAGGGATGACTCCAGAATAAAGCTGGGCCAGGCATCGCACAATCGGTCACCCCCCGGTTTTCACCACCCATAGCGGGAAGATTTCATCTTTAATATGAAGAGTTCATGGTGAAATTACGGGGTTTCATGTATCCAAGGCGGAAGCTGAATAGAGGATTACCGCGAGAATTAGTCTCATGCCGCCGGAAGACAATCTGGAAGAAGTAACTAAGCTCAAGCTGGTCGAAGGGCTTGAGGATAACACTCCCGGTACTGGCGAAACAATTCATACAAATCCAGTGATCGATAGCGGCCAGCCAAGAGAATTGTCTGCTGCGCATGAAGTTAATCGTGGGATTTCCACAAATAGAGCGGACTATGAACTGAAAAGAAGAGAAGAGCAGCACAATAGAAAGGCAGCGGAAGAAGAGACAGCCGATAGTGCTTTAAGGCCAGTCGCTTCTATGCTGCCTCGATTGTGGGCAGCAACGCTGGATTACATTATTTCCATGAGTTTCGTGGTTCTCTGCTTCATGATCTGCGCTGCCGGTTACTTTTGGAAAGCAGCTGTTGCTCCCACAGATAACAGCCTCTTCTGGCAGATAGTCCTTGAGGATGCCACCTTAATAGGAATTCTGGGTTACGCAGCCAACGTCTTTGGCTGGATTTTTTTCTTAGCCTATTTCGAATCATCAAAGATGCAAGCAACACCAGGAATGAGACTGGCAGGTATCAAATCATTCACAAAAGCGGGAAAGCGGCTGTCCTTTTGGCATGCACTTTACAGAGCTATAGTGGAGCCAATTTGCCTTTGGATAATAATGCAAACAACATTTTGGCTTACCTTTGGATTGATTTTTGGGTTCCATGCAATCTTGCACATCAAACTACAAATCAATGAAGCACCGACTTTTCTAATCATTTTTATTGGGTTCGTGGCAGCTGCGGTCGCTGCACTCTTGCTGTCCTATGCACCGCTCCTCGGGGGGCGGACACAGACTCCCATAGATTTTGTCGCTCGCAGAAGAGTGGTCAAGCTAGAAAGTTCTAGATTAAGTGGTTTACAAAAACTCGCGAAATGCGCAAGAGCACTGGTGTTTTTACTAGCTCCTCTGCTTTTCATTCTTGTCTATTATCTAGGCACTCCATCCATTGAAGTGCCTTTCCTAAACAACACGTCTACTCGAATTGTCCTGATGATCCTTGCTCTTTTCCACTGCCTTGGGATTCCCTTTGCATTCATGGTGCGGAGCTTAAAACATTGGCTGATCTTGTGGTTGATTTATTCTCTGCCCGTAATTTTGTTCTCGGCACTAGGACCTGAATTCCGACATGCCGGAGACCATGTGAATATATCCGTGCACATAATGGCATTCCTATCACTTTCAACGGTCTTTGTTTTATCAGCGCCAAGCTTAACCATCGATTGGAAATCAAAAAAGACAAAATCCTAAGCAACCCAGCCAAGTCATGACTCTGGATACGAATAGAAGTGCCGCAATCATCAATTCCCAAGGTTCATAAAAAGAGAGGATAGGAAGGCTCCCGGGGCAGGGCACCTTCCTTCCTCACATCGCCGGGCACGAGGCCCGTCAACGGACTTGGTGTGAGTCAACGCTTAGAAGGCTCTCAAATGAATGAGCGGCGCTCCGATGTCCACAAGATGGCGATCTCTGTGGTGATGGTGTCTTGTGTAGCGTTTCTCAACAACAACTGGTGGATTGTAGGTTTCCATAACTACCGGAGCAGGCGCTCTTTCAATGAAAACAGGCTGAGTTACGACGCGTCTCTCCAATACAACCGGTTGTGGATTATTGATGAAAACGCGACGTTCGGTGACGGGAGCTACTACAGGAGTCTCGATTAGCCTGACTGTGTTAGCGGTCGGCACCACAACCTGAGACGGAGCCACCACACTATTGGTGATTGTCCGTGTCTCAATGAAATTTGGAACACTGGAGGAGTTGAATCTTCTGAATTCGACTACACCAGGTTGTAAGATGTTAGTCACACCATCGGTGGTGCTTCTAATTTCATAGCTTGTCACAGTGTCAGCAAACGCCGGTAGAGATGACGCAAGCGCAACCGCCGGGAGTGTCACTGCAAGTAATTTTGATCTAAACATTTGGGAATCCTCCTTCCAGCGACAGCGATTCGCTTGTCTTTGTATTGACCGAAATGGCGCCGCTGTCTGATTGCCGAAGCAATACTCCGGTTGAGACTGGCGAATCCGTCAAAGGTTCCTATTTTCGGCAACATTAATTCGTAATCCGAACTAACGCGTTACCACTCGTCCATGGTTTTGACAATCTGCGCCAGAGCGTCTGAAATCAGTTGTGGGCCGGCACTTTCACGAGTGAGAAATTCCATCCAAGCCGTCAGGTCGGTCAGCTTGCTCATCTTTCTCCACTCTTTGGGAAGCTCGCCTCCGCCGTTTTTGTAACCTTTTTCAACTGAGTCTTCAATTCCTGGAAGCGCTCCTACAGGCGCTCTCAGTAGATTACCGAAATCAAAGAAGGGAGTACCGCTGATGGCAAACTCCCAATCAAGGACGGCTGCTACCTGCCAGCGATCTGCATTTTTGTTGACCAGGATATTTGACCCATTGAAGTCGCAATGCGTCAAACACGGTTCCCCGACCCATTCATCGAGAAGTGAATTTTCTCTTTCAAGAAAAGCTAGGATTCTTTCCGAAAGTTGTGCATCAACTCTCTGGTCAATAATTGGATTGCTTAAACATTCCCGGACATAAGAAAGGAGCCCTTTTCCACCCATTTCTAATGGACTGCCGACGTTCAGATTCTCATCGAAAAAGCCCTGGTGCTCGAAGTGAAAGCTGTGAATACCAGCCAGGGTCTTACCGAGTGACTCCCCCAAATCAGCTATTTCGCTTAGTTCCAACGTGTCAACCACGGTCTCGAGCCGCGTCCCTTCCACCCACTGCATGAGGATATACGGATGTCCGTTGACCGGGTTGTCTCTCGAAAAATGACATAGAAATGGAACTGGAACGACCCCTTCCACAAGCTCTAATAGCCGAAACTCCTTCACCACACTGTTTGGATCTCTGATGCAAAAGCGGAGCAGAAGTGGTTCTTCATCTCCAGCAATTTGGATTTTCAAATTAGTGTTAGCAAGCCCACCTTTGGTTTGCTCCACACTAGTCACTGTGATACCGGGTAAAAGCGGATGCAGAAGCTCCTCCACTTCTTTATTCGACAGCTCGATGAGAGCCGTTGCTCGATTCCACCCTTCGCGCATCCAAATTCACTCCCGTCAAGCCAGATTCACTGTTGAGCGCAAAAGCACGCTCCATGTGTACCAGTGCAGCAAGAATACCCCGATTCAGCAGCGTTTCACCAAATAGCAGAAAATGTTTGCAAATTATTTGGTCTACCTTCGAGGTTGATATCGAATTTGAGAGATGGCTCCACTAATGTGCTCGCGTTGTGCAGTCGAAAAGACAGCTGCCATCCGTTATCGCAAATCAGATCCAATGTTGTTTTGCTAATGTCGTTTTCTCGTTTTCTAAAATCAATCTCTACGATCCTGCTGGGTAGCTTTAGTTTCTCAAGTTTGGTCTTCGGCTGTATCTTCTTCGCCGGTAAATTCAGCGAGCCATTGAAATTGAAGACTTGAATCTTGATTTCATTCTTGAGCTTTACGATCTTGTAAAAATCAAATAGCCCAATCAGATACGAAACCATTCCGCGTGCCACCACTCCAGGATTTCGACTATCTAGAGTTAACAACTCTCGTTGAAAAGCCTGTAGGACAGGAACATAAATGCTGGTCTCTTTATCTTGGATTTGGGACCAGGCCATGTTTCGACCTTTGTAATCATTCAATTGTTCAAATATCGGCGCAATCTCCGCAAAATAATCTGCGGTACAAGGCAGACCAAACCACTTCAACCCGAAATCGATTTGGTTTGACAGACGAGAGTGCTTGAGCGCCTCATGTTGATGCTTTGCCGAAATTCCAATCTCCCAGCCGCTGTCCGCAATGAGTATCAGGTCGCGTACGTCTCCGGCGGCTCCGGCCTTATCAGGTTGCAGTGAAACTTCCAAGTTTAAAGTTCCCTGCAAGACGAGGTGAAGATGGGGTTCTGATTGCAATAACATACCAACGGCCGCAGCCGCAGCTAGTAAATCTTCCTTTTGTCGCACCTCATCTTGAAGTGAAAAGTCAGCCGAGGCAATTGACAAAGCTTTTGACTCAGTGACCCGGCAATTTTCTCCAAGTTCATCTAGCAATGATTGGACCATCGCGAACTCGAAAGCTTTTCCACTTTGCTTCTGCGAAACCACTTAGGACTCATTTCGGCAGCCGACACAGAAAGTTTAACCGATGAACTTTTTATTCATGGATTTCGTATTAATGATAGATACCCAACGCATACAGAACCGACTACCGTCAAGTTGATATGAATCGCCAAACAGCTATTATTAAAGATATGAAAAACGCCCCGGAATCGCTCGCTCGAGCTGGTGTTTCTGCCAGAACATCCACCGTAGTTGCTTCACTGACAACTGCGCGTTTTCGCTCACCTCTGCGTTACCCTGGTGGAAAGCAGAAGGCGATAGATCAAATATCGCGCATGTTTCCAGAATCTGCAAAAGAGTATCGCGAACCGCTTGTCGGTGGCGGCAGCGTGTACTTTCATGCAAAAACAATTGGATTTGCGCAAAAATACTGGATCAACGACAAGTTTGAAGAGCTCGTTTCCTTCTGGAAAACAGTGCAAGATCCCGCAACTTGCAAAAAGCTTGAACGTGACCTGGAAAAACTGCGCGCAAATTTCGAATCAGCCGAAGAGATTAAGGAGTTTTTCCTGAAAGCGCGCAAGGAAAAGCCTACCTCGGAATACAGGAAGGCGTTATTGTTCTTCTTTTTCAATCGCGTTACTTTTTCTGGCACAACGCGCGCAGGAGGCTTTTCTAGCTCGGCAAGCACTCGTAGATTTACGGCCTCATCCATTGATCGTCTAAAACCGATGCCTGAAGCACTTGATGGAACAAAGATAACCAATCTAGATTTCAAGGACGTGATTCGAGAACCAGGCAAAGATGTTTTTCTTTTTCTTGATCCACCGTATTACACGGCAAACAAACTATACGGTCATGGCGGTAGTCTGCATTCATTTGATCATGAGGGCTTAGCTGCTCTGCTCCGAGCTTCTAAGCATCGTTTTCTAATCACGTATGATGACTGTCAGGAAATAAGAGACCTCTATAGCTGGGCGAACATAGTCCCGTGGTCCTTGCAGTATGGGATGAACAATTGCAATATAAATAACGAAAGCAAGATTGGCGCGGAATTATTCATTTCGAACTATTAGCTTTTTTGCCGCCCTTGCCGGCTGCTTCTTTAGTCACGTTGACTTGAAGCGTTTTCAACCGCCTTTCGATTGCCGCTGCTTCGCTGTTTTTCTCGGAGAGCAAATACATTGCCCTGAGCTCGTTCAACGTGTCTTTGACGTCTTTATGATTGCGGCCCAGGGTTTTCTCCTGGACATTGAGAACGCGTTTGAACAACGGTTCTGCCTGCTCGAATTTTTTCTGCTCCGCATACAATTTCGCCAAGCTCGTAAGCGTTCTCAACACTTCAACATCATTGTTGCCACTTACATTTTCACAGATGGAAAGTGACCGTTTGTAAGTTGCTTCCGCTTGATCAAACTTGCTTTGCTTGAGATACACATGACCCAGGTTATACAAACTAGCGGCCAGGCGCTTATCTTCGACTCCGCCCTTTTCGGCTTCCTTCACTGCCGCCTCCAACTCTTTCTGAGCCTCCTCGTTTTTGCCCTCACGAAGATGCAGTCGACCAGACTGAATGTATTTGGACCATTCACTCGTATCCACGCCGGCTCCAGTCAAGATGCCAGAGCCCTGTCCGTCGGACTTCACGCCCGCCTCGGAGAATCGCTTAGACAGCTCCTCCGCCTCGGCGAGTTTCTTTTCAGCGCGATATACCAAAATGAGATTGTTGGCGTTGTTGATCACTTCCGGGTGAGTTAGCCCCAATTTCTTCTCTCTAATCGCAAGAGACTTTTGAAAAAGTGGTTCGGCTTCTGCGTATTTGCGCTGGTAGTAATACAGCGCCGCTAAATTGTTGATGCTAGTTGCCGTATCGGAATCCTCCGGTCCTGCAACTTGCTCCCACAGCAGAATAGCTCGTTTATATAGTTTCTCCGCATCGGGGAATCTCTTTTGCGCTCGGTAGACGACAGCAAGGTTGTCTAAAATTGTCGGCAAAAACCTATTGTCATTGTCGGGATCATTCGCTCTCTCCACCATCGACAATACACGTTTCAAAAATATCTCTGCCTGACCGTAATTTTTCTGCGCCAAATACAACGTGCCAAGACCGTTGAGGCTCATGATTTTCAGCCGGGCGCCTGGATCTTTTGACTTTTCAGCGATGGATAATGAACGCTTAAACAGAGGTTCTGCTTCGTCATACTTTTTCTGCCTTTGAAGGAGATCCGCCAATCTGGCCGTGCTCAATGCAACATAGCCATCATTATGATCGTCTTCAGCCACTTTCATAGCATCGGAAAAATTCTTCTGAGCGTCTGCGTACTTCGATTCTCTCAATGCGGCCACCCCGGCATCCATCAAGCTCCTGAAGCCAGCATCATCGGCACAAACCGGCGCCACTATTCCAGTTGAGAGCAGAACCGTCACCGAGAGGACTAGACCTGTAAATACACGTTTCATTGCCTTCCTCACTAGCGTTTCGCTTCCAGTTCTTCCCAGCTCTTGAATAATTGATCCAACTCCTTTTGAGTTTGCTCTTGCTGCTTCATCAGGTCTTGCAGTTTAGCGTAATTCGCCGAAAATTCCGGCTTGTGCATGTCCGCTTGAATCAACTTCAGTGCCGCTTCTTTCTTTTCAATTTTGTCAGGCAACCTTTCGAGTTCCCGCGACTCAGCCGTGGACAAACCGGAGCGAACCTTCCCAGCCGGCTTCGCCGCTTTCTCCTGTTTTGGCGGTTTTACTTCCTCAATCGATGCAAATTCTTCTGAGGCTTGCTCGTACTGTTCGTAATCGACAAAGTACTCCGCTTTGCCTTTTCCATCCAGAGCAAGTATATGTTTAGAAACAGAATCGAGCATCATTCTATCGTGGGTTACAAGAATTACAGCACCTGGGAAGTCTTCCAGGCTTTCTTCGAGAACCTCAAGAGAAGGGATATCCAGATCGTTTGTGGGTTCGTCCAGTATGAGAATATCGGCAGTCTTCAGCATCAAATTAGCGATCAAAATCCGCGCTTGCTCGCCGCCGGATAAATAACTTATGGGCATGTTCAACTGGTCTGGACGGAAAAGAAATTTCTTCGCCCAACTGACTATGTGCGTGCTTCTGCCTCTATACATCACTGATTCGCCCTGATGGCTGAGCGAGTCTTTGAGAGTCTTTTCTTGATCCAATTGTTCGCGACTTTGGTCGAACCAGACTACTTTTAATTCGTCGGCACGCTTCACTGTTCCGGAATCAGGTTGCAGATCTCCGGCAATGATGCGCAGCAATGTTGTTTTTCCAGTGCCGTTGCGCCCAGCCACGCCGAGTTTTGTGCCCGGTGAAATGACCAGATCGAAATTGGACAACAATTGCCGACCGCCAATTGATTTAGAAATCCCCTTGAGCGACAAAAGCTCCTTCGTTTTTCTGCCGGACGCGTCAAAACCTAGCTCGACCGGAGTGGTAAGCGAATTGCGCTGCTTTACCTCAGCCAACTGTTCCATCAATTCGCCGGCGTCCTTGATGCGCCCGCGAGCCTTGGTCTGGCGGGCCCTGGCGCCGCGCTGCAGCCAGGCAATCTCCCGGCGCGCCTTGCTTGCCAGTGCCTGCTGCTGGCTGACCTGGGCTTCCACCTGCTGCTCTTTGGCTTCGAGAAACAAACTGTAATTGCCCTTTACACTGATAAAACCTTGCGGGTAGGTCGGATTCAACTCGATGACGCGATTGGCGACCGACTCGAGAAAGGCTCTGTCATGGCTGACAAGCACGTATGCAAAGCTGGATTTTTTGAGCAGCGTCTCCAGCCAGAGGATGCCTTCCAGGTCGAGGTGGTTGGTCGGCTCGTCCATGAACAAGAGTTCAGGTTGCTGCGCCAGAACGCAGGCGATTGCCAACCGCTTGCGCCAGCCCCCGGAAAGCGACCCAGCTGGGGCTTTGCGGTCAGGAAATCCGATTTCTGAAAGAGTCGAATCAACCGAGGCGGCCCGCTCATGATCCTGAAATTCCACTTCCTGTGCGGCGGCAGTGACAACCTGCTCGACAGTAGCGTCGGGCTCAAATGACTGCTCCTGGGTCAAAAATGAGATGCGCAGCTGCCTGCGCGAGACCACCGAGCCATTGTCGGGCTCCACCTCGCCTGCCAATATCTTAAGCAAAGTTGATTTACCGGCTCCGTTTGGACCGATAAGACCAATGCGCTCCCGCTCCTCGATGCCGAAGGAGATGTCCGTGAAAAGCGGGCGCGAGCTGTATGACTTGCTGATGGTTTGGCAGCTGACGAGTATTCCCAAGCGCCGGAGTCTCCATTTGTGTGCAGAAATAATAGCCAAAAAATTAGGCTTTTTCGGTGTCTCTACGCCAGATTGTCGTAAGAGTGCTCTAATAGTTATGGACCCGCCGCGCGGGCCCGACTGGCGACCATTGGGGGCTCGAGCAGAAATGCTCAGACGGAAACACAATCAGTAATGCTTAGACTGGACAAAATCAGCAAAATCTACCCGACCGGCGAAGCGCTCAAGGAAGTGACCTGGGAGGTAAAGAGCAACGAAAGAATTGGATTGGTCGGCGCAAACGGCAGCGGCAAGACGACGCAATTCAAAATTATCATGGGAGAGATCGAACCTACGTCCGGTCTTGTCATTAAACCAGCCGGACTGAAAATCGCCTGTCTCAGCCAGGAATTCGATGTGCGTGTCGAGAATACTGTTATAGATGAATTGCTGCGCGCATACAAAGACGTCGAAGAAATTTACCATGCACTGCATGTGGTGCAGCATGAGATGGAAACAGCGGCGCCGGAAGACATGAATAAACTGCTGCACAAATTGGACAAATTGCAGCGTGCCTTCGAAGCAAAAGACGGCTATGCAATTCAGCACAAAGCCGAAAAAATATTGCCGGAAATCGGCATGACCCTGGACGATGCAGAGCGACTCGTCGGCACATACAGCGGCGGTTGGCAGATGCGCATCGGTCTGGGCAAGATCATGCTGCAGTCTCCCGATTTGTTGCTGCTCGACGAACCGACCAACCACATCGATTTGGAAACAGTCGAATGGCTGGAAAACTATTTGAAGAGTCTGACCATTCCCATGGTCATTGTTTCCCACGATCGAGAATTCCTCGACCGTCTTTGCACCGGCATTGTCGAGGTCGAGCGCGGGGTTTCAACCTATTATCACGGCAATTACACAGCCTACGTGACGGCAAGAACGCAAATTCGAGAAGCGCAGGAAGCAGCTTACGAAAGACAACAAAGGGAATTGGAAAAGCAACAAGCATTCGTCAACAGATTTAGAGCCAGCGCGACCAGAAGCACGCAAGCAAAAAGCCGTGAGAAACAGTTGGACAAGATTGAACTAATTGAAGCGCCGGAAAGCGAAGAAAACACGCTCAAATTCCGCTTCCCGGCAGCCACACGCAGTGGCAGAGAAGTTGCCGAGATACGAGAGATGACTCACATGTACGGCGACAAAATCATTTTTCTGGGCGCAAATTTAGAAATCGATCGAGGAGATCGGATTGCCATGCTCGGACCAAATGGCTCCGGCAAATCAACCTTGCTACGTCTTTTAATGGGCACGGAACAACCCACAGAAGGCAGTTGCAAATTGGGAGAACACAACATCATCCCAGCCTATTTCGAACAGAATCAAGCGGAAGCTCTCGATTTATCGAAGACAGTTCTAACAACGATTTCTGATGAAGTTCACGATTGGGAAGACACAAAAATCAGAACGCTCTTAGGCCGGTTTCTCTTTCCCGGTGATGAAGTCTTCAAAAAGGTCGGGTCATTGAGCGGTGGCGAAAAGGCGCGCCTGGCCATGGCGAAGATGCTTCTTAAGTCCGCCAATTTCCTGGTTCTTGATGAGCCGACAAACCATTTGGACATTCCAGCCAAGGAAATGATCGAAGAAGCGATCGTAAATTATGAAGGCACCGTTATCGTGGTTTCCCACGACCGTTATTTCATCTCGAAGATCGCCAATCGCATTATTGAAATTCGCGATGGCGAACTCGTAAGTTACAGTGGCACTTATGCATACTATCTAGAGAAAAAAGAAGAAGAGAAAAATAAAGCTGTGGCAGCAAAGCATGCCGCAGAAGAAGCTAAGCGCCGGGCTGAAAAACTTGCCAAACAGAAAGAAAAGGATCGCCTTAAAAAAGAGAAGAAGTAGATCTTCTGATTGGACCTCTTCGAAGTTGCCTGAAGAAATCGAAAGCTTAACGCTTAAAATTAGAAGCTTCCACTGCATGAAATAAACAACGCGCATCCACTCCGAAAAAACATTTTTTTCGAAGTAGCAATAGCCGAAAAACCCTGCCCACCAAAGGATTTGAGCAATATTCGCTCAAAAACCGTCAAAACACCACAGGCATTGAGTTTTAAGGTTTTTGCACTCCGAAAATTCCAATTTTTCGGAGTGCCGGTGACCGCGAATTTATTGACTCTGCAACCGGCGAAAATTCATAAACTTTTTGCGTCAGGACGTTACCGAGGGTTTCTTCTCGGGCGTAACTATCATAGCGATTATTTGACCTTTACTTACTGGCGGGTCTTCACACGGTCCTCACACTCCGACCATAGGATGGTATTGTCGGACGTGAGTCAGCCATAACAAACCAACTGGAGCTTTTCTGGTGCATCGCTGCCGTAGTGGGCGCGGTGGCGATCGCCGCACAAGCTTCGGGAGGGGCGCTGTGGCGCGACCTCACAAAGGAGCTAAGTAAATGTCAATTGGGATTAAACGTCCCCGTAAGCTACTCTCGGGCTTACAGGGAGGCGGTCGCTCACACATTCTTTCATGGGTGTCGGTGGCCTTTTCATTGCTGCTCGGCACCAGTGCCGCTTGGGCAACTGGAGGAATGGTGAATCAGGGCGTCAACATTTCGGGAGGTGAATTCAATCAGAAATGGGTTCCGGCTGTACACGGGACTAATTACATTTATCCGGTCCAGTCGGAAATTGATTTTTTTCATTCTAAGGGAATGAATTGCATCCGCGTGCCTTTCTCGTGGGACCGCATGCAGCCGACTGAAAATGGTGCGCTCGATCCAGCTGAATTGGCGAGGCTGGACGCAGTGGTCAACATGATCACTGCCAAAGGCATGTGTACGGTCATCGACCCTCACAACTATGGCGAATACAAAACAAATCTTGTTGGTGTGCCCGGCGGATGGCCCAACTCGATGTTTGCCGATTTCTGGAGCCGTCTGGCGGCTCACTACAAAAACAATCCAAAAGTAATCTTTGGATTGATGAACGAGCCAATTGGTGGAGGCATGACTCCCACGACATGGTGCGCTTCTTCGCAGGCCGCCATAAATGGAATTCGTGCCACCGGCGCAACAAATTTGATTCTGGTGCCTTCAACGAATTGGATGCACCCGGTCAATTTCATTCAGGAAAATGCAGCAGCGATGATCAACATCACAGATCCGGGCAACAACTGGTCATATGATGTTCATCAATATCTGGACTATGACGGCTCGGGAACACATACTGATACGCTCTCTCCAGCTGATGCCGTGGCGACATTAAGCAGCTTTACCGCC
>JBGAVL010000064.1:0-23437 GCA_044228145.1 Obscuribacteraceae bacterium (SeqCode) | reverse complement strand
GCGCTTCTGAATTGTGGTAGCGGAAGATGTCGGCAATTCCTTTATTCTCGGCAACATCCATCGCCCAGAAAGGAAACATAACCAGAGACGAACCGAGCAAAATCACATCGGGCTTTGTTTTTAGAGCCTGAAAGCTGTTTATTGTTTCTTCCACCGAGGCCGCACTATTCCAGCAATTGGCGTCGCTGGCTGGTTTTTTGCCTTCGGCGACAAATGTCCAGAGCGCCGCATTTATGGCGCCGAAAAGTGCCAACGACCAGAGCACCCGGGTGAAAAGACCCTTGCGCCTGCTCGCATTTTCGCTTGCATCATTTAAAGAAGGCGCCGCCCCAGGGGCGTCAAGCTTCTTTGCGATTTTTACTGACGCGGGCAAAACTTACCTCAACAGCCGTTATAGCACTTGACTATTTTAGAGAATTATCGAAACGAACAGGCTAGACCCGGTTAATGTCAAGCGCCAATCATCTTTACATAGTCCGGTCAACAAAGACTAAATCGAGTTGGGATCAGCGTAGGGAGGCAAATTGTCCTGCAATTTCGGCTTTTGGGGCATTATCGGCTGAAACGGATTGAGCTGACCGGGTTTACCGGGTTGGACAGGAACAGTCTTGAAGGGAGTGAGCCCGGAAGAGCCCGGATCGAGGGGATCGAGCTTGTATTGATAAACGCCGGGGGGCATATTCTTCAAATCGCGCATCTGCCGGTTCATTTGAGACATCATCTCAGACATCATGCGATTGATCGAATTGAAATCATCGCCGCCGGAAAAAGGCTGCAGCGAAAACGGGTTGGAAGGCACCGGATTCATTGAATCACCAAATGAATATGGCATTGCCCGTGGATAGGCTCTCGGCATCGGTCCCAGCATGGACGGCGGCAAAGTCGCCGTTCCGGAATCAGGTGGCTGGCTGCCTGCAGCAACCGTTGCTGCGATTTTCTTCAAACGCTCAACCCGGTCGAACAAGGCCATACCAGGATTAGCCTGACCAAGCAGCTTGGTCTCCAGCCTGGAAAGCCTCTGGGCAATGGGCTCGCCTCGAAAAGTTTTTTTCAAAACCTTCCATTCAAGGGAGTCAACAGCCGGGTAATTGCCTTTCAATGGCACCGCACTCGGACCGGAAGAAGCTGACGGGCTCTGGCTATTCTTTGGCTGAACAACTGTCGCTTCCGGATTCTGCCTGTCCTTCATAGCTTTGGAAATGCTGGCCCAGCGCTCAGTCATGCTGCCACCTTGAGTGGCGCCGAAGACCAAAAGCTCCAACCTTTCAATTCGCTTTTCGGGCGGATCGTTTGGATATTGCCTGGAAAACATCTGTGTCTCCAGTTTTTCGAAATCCGCATTGCTTGGTCGGTCTCCATCGACCTGGGCCAATGCCGGCCCACAAAGACCAATTGAAACGCACAGGCCAAGTCCAAATGCTATGGACCTGGAAGAAAAACGCCTGGATGATTCGCTTTTTGGTTTTCTCATTGCCAGATTATTGCGACAAGTTGTGACCGAAGTCCCAAAGCAATCTCAGATTGCACCTCTATAACTTAAACAAAAAACCTTATCCACCTATTTGTCAAGACAGCTACCCCTGAATTTTTGTTCCGCAGGGGAAGAGAATCTTAGAATCGAGGACCAGAAGGGGACGCTCGGCAAAAAAACGGTAGACGCATGGTGTCTACCCTACAGGCATTTTCCAAAAGCAAGGACGGCGCATGGCGCCGTCCTTTGATGCAAGAAGGGCGATGCACGGCATCGCCCCTACAACTCACTTAGTCGTCGGATGCTCTGAATTCGGCATCAACAACATCTTCACCGGTCTGGCTGGAGTAGCCGGCATCACCGCCGTCACCGCCATTGCCATATTGATAGCCACCGCCGGCGCCACTATCAGCACCTCCAGTGGTGTAGTCTTCCTGGGCGCCACCACCTTCATCGCCGCCTCGCGTAGCTGCTTGTTGCAAGAGAACGAGTGCGCCTCTGAGTTCGTTCATGATCTGTTTGACCGACTCGAGATCTGCTTCGTCTTTGAGCTTCTGTCTCAGGTCTGCGACCAGCATCTCTGCTCTTGCCTTTTCCCCGGAGGAGACCCGGTCTCCCAGATCGCGCACTTGTCTTTCGACTGCGTAGCAGATGCTGTCTGCTTCGTTGCGCACATCCGCTTCTTCTTTGCGCTTGCGGTCGTCTGCCGAGTAGGTTTCGGCATCACGCATGGCGCGTTCGATGTCTTCTTTGGACATGTTGGTGGAAGCGGTAATTGTGATCTTTTGTTCTTTTCCGGTCATCTGGTCACGCGCGGTGACGTTCATGATGCCGTTGGCGTCGATATCGAATGTAACTTCGACTTTCGGGTTGCCTCGGGCTGCCGGCGGAATACCATCCAGGCGGAAGTTGCCCAACAGCTTGTTGTCACGCGCCATCGGACGTTCACCCTGGAATACATAGATGTCGACGGCAGTCTGGTTGTCGTCGGCCGTCGAGAATACTTCTGCTTTACGTGTCGGGATTGTGGTGTTGCGCTCAACCAATTTGGTGAACACACCGCCCATGGTCTCGATACCCAGAGACAAAGGCGTAACGTCAAGGAGTACGACCCCTTTGACTTCGCCGCCCAGTACGCCTGCTTGAATAGCCGCGCCTACAGCCACAACTTCGTCCGGGTTGACGGATTGGTTGGGCTCTTTGCCGCCCGTTACTTGCTTGACGAGCTCTTGTACCGCAGGGATTCTGGTCGAACCGCCTACAAGTACAACTTCGTCCAGTTGCTCGTAACCGAGCTTGGCATCTTTCAATGCTTGCTCCATGGGATTACGGCAACGTTCGACCAATGCCCGGGTGAGCTCGTTGAAGCGAGCGCGGGTCAACTTGATCTCCAAGTGCTTCGGACCCGTGGCATCAGCGGTGATGAACGGAAGCGAAATGTTGGTTTCGGTAACGGATGAAAGTTCGATCTTCGCTTTTTCTGCGGCTTCAGTAAGTCTTTGCAGAGCTTGTCTGTCTTTGCGCAGGTCGATGCCTTCAAGGTTCATGAATTCATCGGCAACCCAGGTGACAACTTGATGGTCGAAGTCGTCGCCTCCCAGGTGCGTGTCACCGGATGTGGACTTAACTTCGAATACGCCGTCACCGACTTCCAAAATCGACACGTCGAAGGTGCCGCCGCCAAGGTCGAATACAAGGATGATTTCGTTGTCTTTCTTGTCGAGACCGTAAGCAAGCGCTGCTGCTGTCGGCTCGTTGATGATACGCAAGACGTCCAAACCAGCGATTGTGCCGGCGTTTTTAGTGGACTGGCGCTGCGAGTCGTTGAAATATGCAGGAACCGTGATTACTGCCGAGGTAACCTTTTCACCCAAATACTTTTCGGCGTCTTCTTTCAACTTGCGCAAAATCATCGCTGAAATTTCTTCCGGCGAATAATCCTTGCCTTGAATGGCGACTTTGCAACCGCCGTCGGCGCCTTCTTTGACTTTATAGGACACAATTTTTTGTTCGGACTGAACTTCAGAAAAACGACGTCCGACAAATCGCTTAATTGAATAAACGGTGTTTTCTGGGTTAAGAACTGCTTGGCGTCTGGCTAATTGCCCGACAAGCCGTTCACCAGACTTGGTGAAAGCTACGACCGAAGGCGTCGTTCGACCGCCCTCAGAGTTGGAAACCACCGCCGGTTGACCACCTTCCATAACGGCAACACAAGAGTTGGTCGTTCCCAAGTCGATGCCTACTGCTTTTCCCATCTTTTAAACTCCCTTTACTCCTTAAGATGGAGTCCCCTCGGAATTATACTTGCTGCGCCTCGCGAAACGGTCAGAATAGTCCACCGTTTCCCATATCTAGCGCCGCGAACTCCAAAAATGCTTATGGGCCTTGCTCTAATGATGGCCGCATATTAGTAAGCAGATTAACAAACTTATACAAAGCTTTATAAAAGCCCAGTCCTCCGAAAAACATCCTCCTGTCAAGCACGGCTTGTCATGCGCTGATGCGCCAGCATGGCGCTGAAAAAAATTTCCACCGCACAGGCCGTTAGCTCTTATTTACCACCTAAACAGAAGATTCAACAAGATTCCGAAAACAGAATCAGTCTTTTTGGGAAGTTTGCGGGCGCGCCGCCGATATCAATCGTCCCAAATCCCGGCAGGTCTCAGGGACGGAGGCGACACCCAGGCTGACGGTCAGGCGGACAACTTCCACACGGTCGGTGGTGAACGGATTCATGGCAATCGCTTCGGCCAGCCGGCTGGCAAAATTTCTAGCTGCATCCCCTTCCGTTTCCAATAAGAGCAAAGCAAATTGGGCATCGCCAAAATGCCCGGCAATATCGGTTTTTCGCTTCAACTTATCGACTCTGGTAGAGACCTGACCGAGCACCGCCCTGTCTTGAAGCACCTTTGGATCTTTGGTTTCCGATAATTCTTCTTTGATGGAAATCTCCAGAATGATAAGCGAGAAGGGTCGCTGGAAACGTTCAAAACGCTCGTATTCCCGCTCGAGATGATAGAAAAAGGCCGGATAACTCAAAAATCCGGTCTCTGCGATTTTGATTGAGTCTTCAAAAGCCTGTATGGCCGGCCAGTCAATGTTTTCGGCAGCTGCTTCCTCGACCCCTTCGCGCAGCGGTCGATCCGAAAATGAGACCAGGCTACAGGTGACAAGATTAAACATCACAGGCACCCAGCGCGGCTTCGGCATCGGACGCAATCGCAGCAAGTCTTCAAGCGTACTTTCGTTGTCAATCAACTGATAAAGCATCTTCTGCAAATTCATCTCAGCGGCAGCGCCTCTGGACACCATTTCCTCAAATAGCTGTTCGGTGATGTCGGCGTGATTGCGCACCAGATAGGAATCCAGGTTGACCCCAATCTCTTTCAAGAATTTGTATTGGTCTATAAGGGCCGCGCCTTCCATAAGCAAGAGGTCAAGACGCTTTTTGATGGTCTCTCTGTGATGCGGCGACTCCACGAAAAATCGAAATTCGCCTTCATCCCAGCCGATCGCTTCAATGATCGCCGCTTCGCCTTCCGAATTTCTGAGCTGGCAGTGCAAGGGCGTGCCTTCTTTGAAATATATAACCGCAACTTCGCCGCCTGACAGCAAATCCAGCCGTCCAGTCATTTTGCCCATGTTGATAGACTGCAACAGAGTGGGCATCTGCAAGTTAGTCAGATCGCCCTCGAGCATGGGCCGCGCCTTCAATTTCGAACTGGTGGCTTTAGCTGATTTCTTCTGCTGTACAAAAGGCGAATCCAGCTCAGACCCACCATGACTGGTCGGGCCAACCGGCTCAACGATAATGCTTGTGCCCCTGTCGTCTTTCAGCCAACCGCGCCCCGGGGGCGGCTTCGCTTGTGATTCTTGCTCCAGCTTCAAGGTCTTGTCCGAAGAGCGAGCTTGAGCGCTCTGAGCATCTGAAAGCGGCACTGTTTGAGCAGTGGACTCAGTAATGTGGGCAAGAAATGACGGCATAGCCGCGTGATCGGATGATGCCCCTGGAATCGCCTGGGGCGTTTGAGCCGGAGCCAGAAATGGGGCGGGTGGCGCTTGCGGTGTGTGGGCCAGGTGCACACCTTGAGGTAATAGCAAAGGCGTGTAGCCGGGCGGCGGCTCCAAATTCTGATGATGAGGCTGAGGCGCCGCCTGCGGCCCAGCAAATGGCAGCGCTGGGACTTGCGGCTGCGGCGGCGAAACTTGCGGCTGCGGCTGCGAAACTTGCGGCTGCTGGAAAAACTGATGCGCTGGAGCAGCCTGGGCCGGCGGCTGCGGAGCCCCGGCATTTGCTTGTTGTGGAAAAGGTACGGGCACAGGCTGTGCAGTCTCAGTCTGCGCCGCAACAGGTGCGGCTTCCGGACGCACTTTTTTGCTCTTCTGAGCTCCTTCATCCGGCAATGTGAGCAGATCGTGTACAGGGCGATGCGTGGCATCGCCCTTACCAAATTCTGAAGAAGAGGCAGAGGTATCCGTAACTTCAAATTCCGAGTCGGCCGGAAGCTGCGAGTCCTGCGCGTCCTTATAATTAGCAACGGCTCTGGCCACGGCTTTCGACTTGGGTATGGGTGTAAAACCGGTTTCCAACTGGGGAAACTGCGATGTCATAAGATGGTGAATCAGCCCAGTATCATCGGTGACCATGTTCCAGAGCAGTGTGGAATCCGGGCCGACACCGCGATAGAACATCCAAAAACATTCGGACTTTGCCGACTCGACAAAGCTGCTGAGCATGTAAGGTTCTGCCGATTCATTAAACGGCAATTCCACCGTCAAACGCATATTCTTCTTGGCGGTCGACAATAAGTCCTCGATTTGAGCTTCCGCGGGTGCCCGCGGATGCTTAATCAAGCGAATGGTCTTGGCGTCTTGACTGGAAATTTCTTCAGGCAACATTATCAGACCGCTATCTCATACCTAAAACTGTTTGTACCCAGAGTTTTAGTTTATACCGATTGGCTTGCTGCCCAATTTTTCAACTATGTTACCGGTCTGCCCTTGAATCGGCTTAGTGCCGTCTAGCCGGATGCTTTGGTTGTGATTTCGAGAAGCTCACCGATTGCCAGAGGACAAATCTCAATCTCAGTTCCGGTCGCACGTGCGTGTTTGACCAGATCGGAGGACTGGTAACGAAAAGGCACACGCTCGACCAGCGCCTGGTAGTGCAGCGGCACGACGCGCTTTGCGCCTATCTCTTCGGCAATCCTGAGGGCTTCGTCCGGAGAGGCGACTCCATACTTTCCGCCAATCGGCAAGCAGGCGGTATGCACCGGAAGACCGCTCAGACTATCGCGAATTGACTGCGTATAGATGGTATCTCCGGCATGATAAAAACCTTCGAAATAATAGCCGTTAACTGGCTTTCCCGGTGCACGACTGCGGGCATGCAGAGCCAAAATTGTCTTGCCAAGCCGGTTTACCGGATGGTGCGCCGGAATGGCGCGCACTTTGATAGAACCGAAGGAGATCGTCTCGTGGTGATCGATGCTGATCAGCGCTTCATGCGGAATGCGCTTTCTGTACTTGCGCGCCACCCAGCGCATCAAAACGCGCGGCCCGGCAAATTTGCAATTCCAGGCTTCATACAGCTTGGGAGCCAACAAAACCCCATGATCGAAGTGTCCGTGACTGAAAAGGACGAGATCGCCCTTAGGCAATTTCGTCCAATCGACCGGATCCTTGAGATAAGGGTCGACATAGATGTTGACCCCTGAAACATTGAACCTGACTGCACTGTAGCCCAGGTAAGTGAGACTCAAATAACGCCACTCCTTCGTCCAATTGATCGGCAAGAAAGGTTATCACATTTACTAATCAGTAAAAATGGCTGATTGCTTGTACAATTCACAGTTTTGATGCTGGCATTAAAACTGTTTACAGTCGTCCCCACTCTAGTAAATCGAGAATTGTTCGATGGAGGAAAAGATGCGCAAGAGTACGGAAGATCGAACCGCAACGGCAATCGCGTTTAGATCAATATCACTTTCACTGGCGGTAACTCTTGGCGTTGGCGGAATACTCCTACCTCTTCAAAAGGCAGAAGCTAAAAATTCGCCGGTCGAAGTTCTCAAGTACTTCAATCCAGTCCCGGAAAAAAAGCACTACTTGAATGAAGGGCAAGACCGCCTGATAAAAACCAAACGATTCAAAGCTGTCGCCATCGATGGTGCGCAGCCTGTTTTCAACAAAGAAATCGGCCTGTTTGCAGTGATTCCGACTGAAAAAATCGGGCAGACTCAGGCGATAAACGAAATTCTCAGCAAACCGAACGTCAGCGGAATATCAGTGATCTTGCCGTGGAAAGTTTTGGAGCCGAAAGAAGATGAGTTTAATTGGCAGCCTCTGGACAATTTGCTGGAACTGGTCAAACCGTCGGGCAAAACCGTAATCGTCCGGATTTCCACCTGCGGTCTCGATACCGTTCCTGAAGGCTGGCAAGCACCCAAAGTGGAAGAGAGCGACAAAAAAGTCGCGCTCGATTCCGACACACCCAGCTGGGTATTCTCCGGCGACGTCAAGACAATGGAGTACACCGGCAAAGATGGCAAGCAGCATCTGATGCCAATCTTCTGGGACACCAACTATCTGGCCAAATGGTCGAACTTTATTACTGAAATGGGAGAGAAGTACGACAAGAATCCGCACATCCATTCGATCGGTATCACCGGTGGTGGCATAGCCGGAAGCACGGCTGTAGTGCCCGATGTCACTCTCGAAAAGGGAAATTACGACAAGCTCGAAAAGGCGCTCACCAAGGACCACGGCATGAGCCAGAGGCAACTGGTCGAGCACTGGAAGTATGTCGCCGACATTTACCCGAAGGCGTTTCCTACCGCCAGACTCAATTTCGATGTCGATCCCCCCACTGCCAATCGCGCCGGACAGAACACTCTTGATGAAATCTCCGACTATCTGATCTATCGTTATGGTCAAAGGGTCTACATCACTCGCCAGAACATAAACGATGGAAAACACGGCTTCGATCAATATCGTGTAGTAATTAAATTCCATCCCGACACTTTTACCGGTTATCAACTGACCGAGAAGGTTGGTGCAGCTGATCTCGAGAAAATCGCCAAGAATGCTCCGGTCGACGGCATCAGCTATGTCGAGCTGCCCTTGTCCACCATTGAGGCATCGGCAAAAGACGATGTCCTGGCCAAATCTCTGGAAGAACTGCGCTCGAAGCTCGGTTATCAACTGGTCTCGCAAAAGATATCTTTTGACGAGAAGCTCAAACCGGGAGACAAGTTGAAGGCATCCTTTGAGTTTCTCAACCTGGGAGCCGCACCGCCTTTGAGACCATCGCGCGAGTTCGACAAAGATATTGCCGGCAGCTACAAAGTGCAAATGGAGTTCCGTGATGAGACCGGCAAGCCGGTCGCGCAATCCCTGCACACACCTCAACCACCTACGAATCGGTGGTTGGCGGGCAAGCCTATCTCCTGGTCTGAAGAACTGAAAATGCCGACTCTAAAGCCAGGCAAGTACGGGGTTTTTGTTTCTGTCGTCGATGTAGACACAAAGCGAAAATTACAAATTCTAAATGCCTCCAATACGCAAGGAAAACCAACGGCTGAATTTGCTATCGCCGCTGGTGACTTGCGCATAGAATAGGCAATGCAATCAAAATGGAATCGATCGAGGCAAAACATCTAAAGGATCTGCCTCTCGAAACGCAACTTCTGGAAGCTCTTTCCAAAATCGAGAGCTTTGAGAAGTGCGCCTTGCTCGACTATCCGGATCATCTCAATTCAGGCGATCACTTAATATGGCTGGGCACGTGTTTTTACTTGATTGAAAAGCGAAAAGCGCAGATTACCTATACTTCCTCACTGGTCGATTTCGATCAAAAAGAGCTGGGGGAGAAAAACGGCAGTGCGCCGATTTTTTTGCAGGGTGGAGGCAACCTGGGCGATATCTGGCCGGACAGCCAAAAGTTTCGCGAGAAAGTAATAGCCGACAACCATGACTGCCCGATCTATATCATGCCCCAGTCGATTCAATTTTCCGATGAGAAGGCATTGCAGTCTGCGCAGATTGTTTTCGATGCGCATCCAAATTTGACGATCTTCACTCGCGACCGGCGCAGCTACGAGCTTTCCTGCCAGTACTTTGCAAAAGCGCGATCGATATTGGCACCCGACATGGTCTTTATGCTGGCTCCGATTTTGCAGATGTTTTTCAAAAAGAACAACGGCAAGAAAGTTAAGTGGTTGATTCGCAACGATCTCGAATCTGCAAAGTCAACCCAGAAGGCAGAGGCCGGCTCAAATTCTCTGGTCGAAGACTGGGAGACCTACAACTGGATCTATGACGGGCGTGGTAAAGTCGCGGAATTGCCGGACATTTACAAAAAACTGCCGGGCTCAGTTTTTGTTGTTCGCGAGTTATGGCAACGCGGGCTTTCAAAACCGCAGCGCTTGCCTGAGCGCATAAAGTGGCGGTATCTAAATCGCTTCGCACCCGTTCTTAAGGCGATGCCGAACCGCAGTCAAATGCTATTTTCATGGATGATCGCCTTCGACGCCGCCAAGCAAATTTCAGAGTGCCGTTTGCTTGTAACAGATAGGCTGCACGCTCATTTGACTGCCTGCATTTTAGGGGTGAGAAACGGTTTGATCGCCAACTCGTATCACAAGAACGAACAGTTTTTCCAGACCTGGAATATGCAATTGAGAAACAGTCGATTTCTGACTACTGAAAGCGAGGTCGCTCAGTTCTTTATTCAAAATGCAGCCGGCACCTAAGGAGCTGCCATTCGCCTGGCATCGCCCAAGCCGCTCAAATTGCCCTGTCCTTCGAGTGCAGTTTTTTCAGGCGGAGAAATTTCCACATCAAATGATGAGTCGATTGCACTTCCAGGCAGCCTTCGAAATACGAAAAAGCAAAACCGCAAAAGCGGGTTTTTGAAAACTTGATCAGCAAAGGCGATTCGTTTCATCGCTTCTTTGTGAATGCTATGAACGCGCCTGGACTCCTCATCAACGGAGAGCCACTCCTGATAGAGCTTGTCGTATTGCCCTTCCAGCTGCCGGAATTGGCGCTCTTTGTAAGACATGACCTCTGGATAATACTTGTCGTAGAGTTCTTTATGGTGTTCGATCAAAGCCGGAATGGACTGCCACCATTGTGCGCGGTTCTCGCAGGACATGCTGATTTCGTGCTTGCGATACTTGAACAAGGGCTTCTCGATACGGGTAAATTGCATTCCTTCCGCCAGTGCCGCCACCCAGAATTCATGATCGCTGTTCATTGGCAAAAGCTGGTTGTAGCCGCCCACAGCCTCGAATACCTTTCTCTGCATGAGAAATGTCACTGGTCCCGGCTCTCCGGCCAACAACGAAACAAGGGAAACTTCCTCTTTCCACAAATAGTTGCGCGAGCCGAACAATTGCATGTAGGTATAAACGCCATTCTTGCCTGAATCTTGCAGAGCCGCCATGCACTCTTCCAGGAAGGTCGGCTCGATCAAATCGTCCGAATCCAAAATTACCAGAAAATCACCTGAGGCATGTTTCACACCGGTATTCCTGGCTTCAGGCAATCCCTTGTTTGTTTCATGCGTTACAACTTTGAGCGGGAAATTGAGCTCGCCAAAATTGATGTCGTGCACGTGCTTTTCCGGTGAGCCATCGTCGACAACTATCACTTCGAAATTGCTATAAGTCTGCGCACGTATACTATCCACAGCTTCCAACAAATAGTCGGCGTAGCTGTAGTAGGTGATGACAATCGAGATCAGCGGCGCTTTTTGCATGGTCATGAGACTGTGTTTCGTACCAGTCTACCTGGTGCCGCGAAAGCGACATGACAACCATCTCATGAAGATATGATCGGCAATATTATACAAATGCTCCATGCGCACCAATGTTTTCCCGCTAGAGCCCAGGGCAGCCGATGGAAAGATCGAACTGGCTGCTGAAATCGAGATGCCCAATGGGCAGCGCGATCGCCTCTGGTATCGAATACCGGAAGAATTGGGCGAACACCTGACGGCAAGCGCCGATCCATTTCTTGTCGCTGTGATTTTTGCCGCCATGAAAGCAAAAGCCGATGTACACGTGCACGGCACCGTATCTCCTTTCCTGATTCGCAATCTTATGGAATACCAGGCTTACTGGTACGCGCACATGCCGCGCAAATACAAGCGAGTTGAAATTCAGGCAGAGGCGGAAAAAGAAACCGACCCCAACCCCGACCTAGATCGCTCTATCTGTGCCTTTTCCGGCGGTATAGACAGCTGCTATACCATCTATCGTCACGCATCTGGAATTTGCGGCAAGCTGAGGAGAAACATTGGAGCCGGGCTGTTCGTGCACGGTTTTGACATTCCTCTCGCTGACGAGGCGGCGTATCTGCGCGCCTTTCGCGCCAACGAAGACACGCTAAAATCTCTGGGAATCCCACTTTTCTCTATACAGACCAATCACCGCCTGCTCTTTGAAGAATGGAATGAAACACATGCTGCCGGCGTGGCATCGTCTCTAATGTTCTTCAAACGCGGTTTTTCAGAAGGAATGATTCCCGGCACGTACAGTTATGTGGACAAATCACCGACATGGGGCAGCAACCCGGTAAGCGATCATTTGATGTCGACACGAAATTTTTCAATTTTCCATGACGGCGCCGTCTGGAATCGAGGCGCTAAACTGATCCCACTCAAAGACTGGCAGACCGGATACGAACGGCTCAGAGTCTGCTATTCCAATGATGGCGACGACAAAGACAAAAATTGCGGCAGATGCGGTAAGTGCCTGGTTACTCTTTTACTCTTCAATGTTATGCGCCTGCCTGTGCCATGCTCATTTTCAGAGCCTCTGTCGAAAGAATTGATAGCCAGCGCAAAGGAAATAGACGAAATCCATCTCGAAGCGCTCGACACCTTTTGCAAAACCAGTCCTTTCATGCCTTTCCGCAGTGACATTGCGCAATTGATTGCCGCAAACAAAAGACGTCTTGCAGTCCATAAGCTTTCTGCTCATGGACTGCGCAAGACCGGAGAAAAGCTCAAAGAGATTTTCGGGCGGCACTACTGATATTCGCCCACGGCCAGGGATTCCGCTTGCGAAATTACCGTGCTGCTGTGACATTCTCTAAAATCGCCCAGCTTCAGCAAATTCAGTCGACTCTCAAAACCTGTTTCGAAAAACAAGGTTCAGCTTTCCATCATTTAAGAACTGGAGTCCGAGACCAGGCAATATGGTATTGGAACTTACCGGGAGCGACTGTCTTTCCAGTCAAAATCTTGCTGTCGATATAGCCCAGATTGACGAGATATTGTGATTCAATTCTCAACTCATCAAAGGGTGGGGCAGCTTTTACTATGTAATGAGCGAGCGCCCGCATATCGGCATCGCTGGAAAGAAACAACATGCGGCCTCTGGGCTCAATCGGCTCCCAAGCTGCATTTGCCCTCCTCAGTGAGATGCTTGTCTTAAATTTTGTCTCCGATTGAATGAACATACAAAACGTCCATGGTCGTCTGTCCAGCAAAGAGAACTTGCAAAGCGCTCCAGGGATCAGATAAATGCGAATGGGAAGGGCCAGGAAGCAGGCAGCCGCTAGTGCCGCGCCGCCGAAATACAAGTTACCATGGCTACCTATTTGGGCGGGAGGCAACGTTTCTGCGTCGCTTTTCTGCGCCGCCCAAAATCCGAATGACGGAAGGCGATCGAAAAATGCCAGACAACAAACAAAAATCATGCAATGAAGCAAGACAATGTAAGAAGTCATCGTGGCAAAAATTGCCATTTGAAAAATAACTATTGCGCACACGGCGGCAGTTCTTGTTTTCTTAAAGCATAGACCCAGCGCACAAGACAGCTCGAACGTCGCGACCAAAATCGAAATGGTTTGCCACAACTGAGGGCTAAAGGAAGCACCTTGAAGGATTGACGCAAACCAACTCTGAATTTGCCATCTCGTACTAAACGCGGCGAGAGCATGTCCCGAAATAAACTCTGGAGTGAAAAATTTTTGCAAGGCGGAAAAGCCATAGCAAGCAACAATCGACAATTGAATTAGACGGCGCGAAACCGACTCCGGTGACCGTCTAAAAAGCAGCGCAATGCAAACCCATATCAACAACAGATAACTGTGAGGAAAAGCAATCTGTATGTCGAGCGCTGTTATGTAAGCAAATGACGATGTCACTATAAGTGGTGCAATTTTTCCACGGTAGCCAATGGTCATTGCAATCGAAGCAATTGCACCAAGGGCAAGAATGAAAGTGGCCAGTGTTTCATTAGCGGGAAGGTCGAGGCACGTATCTCCCCACCACCAGCTCTGAACCCTGTACTCTGATCTTATCCAGCTAATGTGGTTGTAAATTTCCAGAGCGGCGAAAAAACCAAATAATCCGGTCAGCCTGGAGATTACATCCATCGGACCTTCGGGCAACATCGCCAGCTGCCCGGATCGAACAGGGAGCGTCAGCGGGAATACGTGGAGTTTAGCGCTCGTCGCCAACCTACAATGCTCTCTCAGATTGGAGTCAATCGCTAGACTTTTACGTTGACCTGTTCGGTCGCCCAGGTGAGGAGCCCCGTGTCAAACGGCGTCGCCAGGTCATCATGGTGCGGCAAAACGCGCACAGTAAATCCATGACGACCGCTCTTGAAGTAGCGAATGGCACCGGTGAATTGTTTCACGGAACCGTTTACGCCCTTTCCACTTTCAGCCGGGAACATCGGAATGATCTCCCCTTCCTCAATCATGCCTGTAGAGCCAATCTTGCCATGATAAATCTGCACTGCCACATCTTCCGGACTTAAGTCTTGAAGGTTGACCATGGTTCTGATGCGCATGTCGTCGCCGACCTGCACTTTGTCTCTTTCACCTGCTTCGACAGACTCGATACGCACGCTTTGCCAGCTGCTCATGACACGTTCTTTCCATTCGGCCAGAGCTTTTGCTTTGGCTGCGCCTTTGGCATGAAATTCAGCGCAACGAGCACCGGTCGGAAAATACACGCGTTGCGCATATTCACGGACCATGCGGTTGATGTTGAACATCGGACAAATTTCCAACATTGATGATTTCATGCGAGCCAGCCATTGGCGAGGGCGTCCATCGCGATCGCGCTCGAAGAACAAGGGCGCCACTTCTTTTTCCAGCAAGTCATATGCGGCATTCGACTCGACGTCATCCTGCAGCTTGCTGTCCGTGTACATCTCACCGTGACCGATTGCCCAGCCGACGTGCGGCTCATAGGCTTCGTCCCACCAACCATCGAGGATGCTCATATTGATACCGCCGTTGAAGGCGACCTTCATGCCGGAGGTTCCGCAAGCTTCTTTCAAGCGTGTGGGTGTATTCAGCCAGACATCGACACCGCCGACCATCCAGCGGGCGACATTCATGTCGTAGTCTTCAATGAAAACATAGCGACGCTTCACATCATCGCGCTTGCTGAATTTGATTACTTCACGAATCAACTCTTTAGCCGGAGTATCCTCAGGGTGTGCTTTTCCAGCAATAATAATTTGCACCGGTCGGTCTTTATCGCCAAGAATTTTGGCCAGACGCTCCGGATCGCTGAGCAGGAGAGTGGCACGCTTATAAGTGGCCATGCGGCGGGCAAAGCCGATGGTGAGCGCATTTGGATCGAGTATTTCCATCGCTTCCTTTAATTCGGAAGGCAGCGCACCTTTTTTCTCCAGCTGTTGGCGAACACGCATGCGGCAGAAATGAATCAGCCTTTGTTTTCTGCGCTCGTGAATGCGCCAGAGCTCCTCATCGGGGATATCCTCGACGCGCTTCCAGATGTTTTGATCGGAAATATCTTCCGACCAGCGTGGTCCCAGATAGCGGTCGTAGAGATCTGCGAGTTCTTCCGAAATCCACGAGCGGGTGTGAATGCCGTTGGTCACATATGTAATTGGAACTTCGTGCTCCGGCAAATCTTTCCAAATGTCTTTGAACAAGTTTCTAGAAACGTCGGCATGCAAGCGGCTGACTGCATTGGTCTTGGAAGACAGATTGATAGCCAGATTGGCCATACTGAACGGTTCCTGGTCGTCGGCAGCATCGATTCTTCCCAACTCGAAAAACTGCTCTTTTGAAATGCCCAGACCACGATAGAAGTCAGTCCAGTAGCGCTCAACGAGCTCGGGAGCAAACTTGTCAATGCCGGCAGGAACCGCCGTGTGCGTGGTGAAAACAGTACCGGCAGCGCAAACCTCGCGGGCGACAGGGAATGAAAGTTTTTCATTCTCCATGAGCATGCGAATGCGCTCCAATCCCAGGAACGCCGAATGACCCTCATTCATGTGACAGACTGTAGGCTCGATGCCGATCGCTTTGAGGGCGCGCATGCCGCCGACGCCGAGAATAATTTCCTGGCGGATACGAATATCGTGATCGGCCTGGTACAGCGCATCGGTGATGCCTTCGTCGTCTTTGTCGTTTTCCGGAACATTAGTGTCGAGCAAATACAGTGGCACCCGACCAACCTGTGCTTTCCAAATGCGCGCAAAAACTTTACGACCGGGGAAATCGACAGAAACCAGAACCGGCGTGCCGTCGGCTTCTTTGACCGGCAAAATCGGCAAGTTGTAAAAGTCGTTAATCGGATAACGTTCTTGCTGCCAGCCCTCTTTATTGAGGTACTGCCGGAAATATCCCTGCTGGTAGACAATACCCACACCGACAAGCGGCAGACCCAATTCCGATGCAGCTTTGATGTGGTCGCCGGCAAGAATGCCCAGACCGCCCGAATATATGGGTAACGCTTCTGTGAGACCGAATTCGGCGGAGAAATAAGCGACCGTATGCGGCTTGGCGCGGCGGTGATGCTTCTCGTACCAGGTATTTTCCACCTTCATATATTCTCTGAATTTCTGCAAAATACGCTCAAGATGCGCAACGAATCCTTCGTCGGCAGCCGCTTCGTTGAGCCGTTCTTGGGCAACAGTGCCTAAAAGCAAAACCGGATTATGCCCGGTCGACTCCCAGAGCTCGCGATCGAGACGCCTGAACAGATTGATCGTCTCGTGATCCCAGGTCCACCTGAGGTTATAGGCGAGTTCTCTGAGTCCCTCCAGCTCCGGAGGCAGAAATGGCATTACTTCAACTGATCGAATCGGCTTCACGGAAGGCTCCCATATAAAGAAACGCTTGAACCATGGCTGGTGCTAAATTGCACTTGTTGCCAAGGATGTAGAATGGTCTTGGAGGACCGATTACGCAATGGTAGCACTTATTGAAGGTACAAAGGCTCCTGATTTCAAGCTTATAACAAGCACCGGGAACCCTTACAGCTTGCCAGACGAGCTGAAAAAACAGTCGCACGTACTTTTGGCTTTCTTCAAGGTCACCTGTCCGGTCGTGCAACTCGAATTCCCTTACCTGGAGCGGCTTCACAGAAGCTATCCAGCATTTCCAATCTGGGGCATTTCCCAGGACGATGCCGACGCGACCAATGCTTTTGCAAAGATGTACGGTGTAACATTTCCGCTACTTCTCGACGACAAACTTGAAAACACGGTCAAATACGATCTAAACATCGTGCCCTCCTTGTTCTTGGTGGGCAAGGACATGGTCATAAAACAGACGATTGTGGGCTTTGCCAAAGCCGACCTAGAGAAACTTAATACAGAAATAGCTACCTCTCTTGGTTTGAGCGTGATACCACTTTTCACTAGCGCAGACGAAGTGCCGGCACTCCGGCCCGGATGCGAGTCAAAACGTCCGGGCTAAGCCCGCATCAGTTCAAACAGGGAACAACCATGAACAAACTTGCAGAAACAGTGCGGCTTCTCGCCCTGTCAATAATTTTTGGCGGGTCTGTAGCAATCGTATTTGTCGTGATCAACAATGCGCGAGAGGGACGGGCTGCAGGTTTAGACCAGGCAACTATCGGCCTGGCTAATGCGCCTCTGTTCATTCACTTCAGCAAACTGGCACTGGGAGCGGCAATTGCCCTCATTGTCAGCGAAGTGGCGGACTTCTTTACCAACCCGGAAAAGAGCAAGTGCACTTTTGCAAGATATGGAACCAGCGCTGCCAGCGCGATTCTCGTTCTCTTCTTCGCGCTGGGACTGACGGCACCGATGGCTGACATGCTGCCCCAACTCAAGTCGGATGCAGAAGTGGGAGCCAAATTCGACAAGCTGCACAAAATCTCTCAACCGGTTCTCGGCACCGCTATCGCACTGGCACTGGCATCAATAGCCATGTCCGGCAAACGCAAAAAAGCAGCGTAGAACTGCATTGAATACGCCTGATAAGAGACACCCTGTTCTCCGGACATCTTTTACGCCAGGCCCAGTATAATATGGCTGCTCGCTGTAAGTGGGCGGCTCCTTTTGCCAGGACGACGGGACTTCCCTGTCCGTGCATGAGGTTTCTTTAGAAACAGGTTTCCAACATGGCCAACAAGCGAACGTATCTCGACCCCATCCACCAGGACATCGTTCTGGACAGGCGGGTGCCGGCTGAACGCCTGGTCATGGACCTGATCGATACCCGCGAATTCCAAAGGCTGCGCCGGGTTCATCAATTGGGCGTTTCATTCTTTACCTTCCAGGGCGCGGAAGGGTCGCGTTTTACTCACTCAGTCGGTGTCATGCATGTTGCCTCGCAACTTATAGACATGCTCAAGGAAAAAACTCCTTCCATCGAACAACATAGACCGCTGATTTTAGCGTCGGCTCTCTTGCACGATATCGGTCACGGACCGTACAGCCACGTCACCGAAAAAATCCTTCATTACGATCACGAGGATTGGTCGTGCCGCATCATCTCAGGCGATACGGAGGTGAAAAGAGTGCTCGACAATTTCTCCGAAGAGCCGAACATCTCGGACAAAATTGTAAAACTCTTGAAGAAAGAGCACCATCCGAAATACCTTTCACACATTGTTTCCAGTCAACTCGATTGCGACCGCTTTGACTATTTGCTCAGAGACAGCTATATGACTGGCACTGCCTACGGGCATCTTGCCCTTCAACGCATTTTGCGCTCGATGGAAGTCAACGAAGAGAAAGACCGCATCGAAGTTGTCGGAGAAAAAGGTCAAACAGCAGTCGAAGATTACTTGTTCGGTCGCTATTCCATGTACGCGCAGGTTTATTACCATAGGAAAAACCTGGCTGCTCGCGCTCATCTTGCCAAACTACTCAAGCGCGTCAAACACTTGATGGAGCAAAAGCACAAGTTTGTTTTCATGGACGAACCAACAGCAAAATGGTTAAACGGCGAAAAGCTGACCGTCGACGAATATCTTTCACTCGATGATGTGCAAATGACCTATCACATAAAGCGCTGGACCGATGATAAGGACCAGGTTTTGAAAGACCTGGCCAGGCGCTTCCTTGATCGCAGACTTTTCAAATCAGTACGCATCATGCCGCCTGCCGGCGGCGGAAATGGCAATGGAAAATTCCAGAATTTGATCGAACAGGTGCAAAACCACACCAAGGAATTGGTTAAAGCATATGGAATGGACCCGGAATATTACGTGGCCGTCGAGTCTACCGGATTTCGTCCATACGACTATTACCGCCCTGAGTCTGTTCATCCTGAAACAAATATCGTCATTAGAACAGATACCGGTATTGTCTCCGAACTTTCCGAATTGTCGCCGACGATAGGCGCACTGGTGAGGGGCAATTACGAGTCTTTCTGGCTTATCTATCCGCCGGAAATCGACGAGAAAGTTGTAGACATTCAAGAACTCGCGCATCCGGAAGAAGTAAAGGAAAAGCGCAAGTCCAAAAAGAAAAGCTAGAGACTATCTGTCTTTTTAGAAAAGAAGAAGAAGAAGAAGAAGAAGAAACACCGCAGCACTGACGAAAGAAACTTCCAGAGGATATCAAAGAATGTTTGACCAGTTGAGCGACCGATTGAAAAACACAATGCGTTCGCTTAGTACCGATACGAAGCTGACTGCAGAGAACATCGAAGAGGCTATTACCGACGTAAGAAGGTCGCTTCTGGAAGCGGACGTCAGCTTGAAAGTGGTGAAACTGTTCATCAGTCGTATCCGCCAGAAGGCACTGGGCACAGAAGTTATCGAGTCTGTTTCGCCCCAACAGCAATTTATCAAGGTCGTTCATGATGAGTTGATTGAAATTTTGGGCGGTGAAAACGTACCAATCAAACTGGAAGGAAACCCGCCAGTGGTCATGCTTTTAGGCTTGCAGGGAGCCGGCAAGACTACCGCTTGCGGAAAGCTGGCGAAGAAATTGAAAGACGAAGGAATGTCACCGCTATTGGTGGCTTGCGACGTGCAACGCCCGGCGGCGATTCTTCAGCTGCAAACATTGGGCAATCAAATAGATGTGCCTGTTTTTGCCAATCTCGAAAGCAAAGACGTGCATGAGATCGCCGAACAGGCGCTCGCTCAAGCAAGAGAAAATAAAAACTCACCGGTAATCATCGACACTGCCGGACGCTTGCAGATCGACACTGAATTGATGGCTGAAATCATGATTCTCGACCGCGCTTTCGAGCCATCCGAGAAGCTTCTGGTAATCGACGCCATGACCGGACAAGAGTCCGTAAATGTGGCCGAAACGTTTAACACTCAGCTGGATGTGTCCGGAATCATTTTGACCAAGGTCGACGGTGACGCCAGGGGCGGTGCCGCACTCTCGGTCCGCGAAGTAGTGGGCAGACCGATCAAATACATAAGCAACGGCGAGAAGCTGGACAATCTCGATGCCTTCTATCCAGACCGCATGGCCAGCAGAATTTTTGACATGGGCGATGTTGTCTCGTTTGTCGAAAAGGCGAAGCAAGTAATTGACGAGAAGGAAGCCGAAAAAGTCGCAATGCAAATGCTGCAAGGCGATTTCACCCTTGAAATGTTCATCAAATCTCAGAAGATGATGAAGAAGATGGGCAATATGGGAGACCTCATGAAGATGATGGGTATCGGTGGCATGTTCGGCATCAACAGCGCCGATCAAGCCAAGATTGCCGAGCATGGCGACAAGATGATGAAGCTTTATGAGACAGCTATTAACTCGATGACGCTGGAAGAACAGCGCAAGCCCGAGATTATCTCCATGAGTCGCCGGCGCCGGATCGCAGCAGGCGCAGGTCTCAAGGACTCCGAAGTCGGGCAAATGTTAAATGAGTTTGAACAGATGCGCGGCATGATGTCGCAATTTAGAAAGATGATGGGCGGCTTCGGCGGTGGTTTGCCAGGCATGCCAGGCGCTGGCGCAGGAGGCTCAGAAGGCGGCGGTGGCAGCCTTTCGGACCTCATGGCCGGACTGGGCGGCGGCGGAAGACCGGGAATGCCTCCAATGCCCGGCGGCATGCCTCCTGGATTCCCCGGCGGCTTGCCCGGTAGTATGCCCAAGAAGAAGCCCCCGTCAGGTTATCCAGGCGGCATCGGGGGCGGCTACTACAAGAAAAAGAAGAAAAAATAGGGCAAGTGTTACCGGGTTCTTTGCAATCTCGCCAATATACGTCCTTGCAACCCTTGGGGGCTTACGGCACCTGCTAGAATATCCATTCGCATTAATATGTGCATTTATAGATAAAAGCGTTCGCAAGAAATCAAAGTTCAAAGGAATTTTTCAGTGGTAAAGATCAGACTTAAGAGAGTTGGATCCAAGAAAGCTCCGCACTATCGAGTCGTTGCAGTAGACGTACGCAGCCGTCGTGACGGCAAGCCGTTGGAAGAGCTCGGATACTACAATCCGCGTTCTAAGGATCTCAAACTCGACCAGGAAGCGGTAGACAGATGGATGAAAAACGGGGCCCAGCCAAGCGATACAGTGGCAAGCCTTATAAGAAAGGCGGCGGCGGCGGGGGCAGGCGCCCAGGCGGCTACGGCGTAGGCAGACCCTCAGGTCCGCCCAGCTCATCTACAGCGGCTGAAGATTTAGCCGAGTATATTTTGCGCGTCTTAGCGCGCGACCCAGATGCGCTCCAATTCGACCGGAAGATGATGGGATCCAGGCGTTGCCGTCTGGGTGTCACTTGCGAACCGACCATCACCGGCAGGTTGATCGGAAAAGACGGCAAGACAATCACCGCCTTACGCAATCTCGTCAGAGCGGCAGCCAGCCGCCATGGCAAACGGGTAGATATCGAAATTCAATAAGCTCGCCAAATGAGCACAACTTCAGAACAAGAAAAGCAATCTGAAGCGCTTTTGGCAACGCTGATAGAGAAAAGCATCATTACAGCCGCTCAGGCGGAAGTAGTGCGATATGACTGCAGCTCAATGGGCGTACCGAGCTGGGAGTCCTTGACTGTGCGCGGCTGGGTTGCTCAGGAAGTCCTGGTAGAACAAGCTCCATGGCTGGGCAAGTCGCTGGTGGAAGATTCCGCCAAAGCAACCGAGCGATCTGTCTACGAGCAAAATCTCCGGCGCTACGAAAGCCTGATGCGCGAAATCATGGACGACGTGTAGCTTTTAGTGGTGCATTGCCTTCGCCTAAGGAGTATTTGGCGGCGCCGAAGCACGCAAAGGCTCCTACAGGTCTTTTTTTTAGATTCTATGTTGAGGGATTTTCTCGAGAAAATCCCTCAACATGCTGTTGGAAATTTGGGCGCACTTGGGCGTTTTAAAATTCGATATGGAACAACAAGAATTGGTAGGCTTTCAAGAGTGCCAAATTGAGACACTCTTGGGACTCTTCAACTTGAGGGATTTTCTCGAGTTTTTCCCTCAATATGCTCGAGGCAAATTTTTGTTATCGTCCTCACTCAAAATCTGCACCTGCAATGCGCCCCTATGATTCTCTCAAATAGCGAATTTTGTTGCGCACGTAATTGCTGTAAATCAAATTCAATTCCAAACCCAGCTTGCCATCAAGAAATCCCAATCTGAGAATATAGCGAGCGAAGAAGGTCCAGGCCGGATGCAGAAGTTCGTTTATCGGATTGGCACGCCACTTATGCGAACCATCATGCTTGTATTCGGCGGCCGACAAGCGTGCGTACTTATCCATCGCTTTCGTAAACTCGTCGACATTTTTGTAAGAGTAATGCAGCATCGGGTGCTTCAAATCGCCGACCGGACCGTCGACAAAGATTCTCTCGTGCACCATGCGATCGCGAAACTTTCCCTTACCGCTCTGAATCAATCTCAATTGAGCGTCCGGAAAAAACCCACCGTGTTTGACAGGCTGCTCTCCAATATAGAGAACGCGTGGAATTCGGTATCCATCGCACTTACCGGCTGTTTCACCACAGACTATCTCCTTAACTTCCGCCACCGCTTCCGGTGTCAAAATTTCGTCAGCATCCAGACTCAAAAGCCAATCGGCTTTAGCAAGAGACAATGCAAAGTTTTTCTGACCTGCATAACCAAGCCAATCTTGATGCACAACACGCGCACCTTTCCCGCTAGCTATCTCGATGGTTTTATCTTCGGAACCGGAATCTACCACCAGCATTTCATCAGCGATGGTTCGAACAGCGTCAAGAGTTCGCCCAATGATGCGCTCTTCGTTCTTCGCTACGATAACGACCGACAGTGTCGCCATTTATCTTCTCGTTATATGAATGACACTGGCTTTGTCATCTATCGTGTACTGGCAATCACCGAAGAAGGTCTGCCCGAGCAGTGGCTCTCCAAACGGGATATCAGTAACGCCAATGACGATATTGTTTTTCTCGACCGGTCCCAGCCGAATACTGTTAATCGGGAATTTTTTCGTTCTTGTCGCTCCACCGACACCTCTGTCCATGTCTTCATGGGCGTCGTCAGGTATGCGTATGCCTAGCTGCTTCATGTGGCCGCTGCTGAACAGGCAACCTTGAGCACCTGTATCAAAGAGCATTTCGATTGGACGTCCATTGACTTGAGCAGTGACAATAATGCCGCCGCCGCTTTGTCTTTTGAACGGCACGGTATTGTAGCTGGAAGCATAAGTGGTTTTGCGAGAACTGGCAGTCGAGTTTTTGACCAGATTGATAGTGCCGGCGTTTTTGTCAATCGTGAATTGATAAGGAGAATAGAAGTTTCTTCCCAAAAGCGGCGGCACTCCA